>NZ_JBFAQK010000068.1:0-41049 GCF_040677245.1 Streptomyces kurssanovii | reverse complement strand
GCCGCTTCGAGCGGCTGCCGGGCGCCGGCCGTTCCAGCAGGGCCCGACCGGCGCCGCCCACGGGCGGCCGGGTCGGGCCGTCATCACTGGGCGCCGGGGCGCACCAGACCGCTCTCGTACGCGTACACCGCCGCCTGGACGCGGTCACGCAGGCCCAGCTTCGTCAGCACATGGCCGACGTGCGTCTTGACGGTCGTCTCGCTGACGAAGAGGTCCGCCGCGATCTCCGCGTTGGACAGTCCGCGGGCCACCAGCTTCAGGACCTCCACCTCACGGTCGGTCAGCGTGTGGAGCGTGTCCGGAACCGGCTCCTCGCCGGACGGCAGATGGTCCGCGTACTTGTCGAGCAGCCGGCGGGTGATGCTCGGCGCGAGCATCGCCTCGCCCGCGGCGACCACCCGGATCGCCTGCACCAGTTCATTGGCCGGGGCGTCCTTCAGCAGGAAGCCGCTCGCACCGGCGCGCAGTGCCTCCACCACGTACTCGTCCAGGTCGAAGGTCGTCAGCACCAGCACCTTCGCCGGACCGTCCCGGCCGGGACCGGTGATCTGACGCGTCGCCTCCACACCGTCCATCCGGGGCATCCGGATGTCCATCAGCACCACGTCGGGCTGGAGCGCCCGCACCTGGTCGAGCGCCTGGAGGCCGTCCCCGGCCTCACCGACCACCGCGATGTCCTGCTCGGCCTCCAGGATCATCCGGAAACCGGTGCGCAACAGCGGTTGGTCGTCGACCAGTAGGACGCGGATAGCCACGGGTACTCCTTCTTTAGACCGGGCCCATTCTGCCCTGGCCATCCTCGGCCGACGCGCGCGGGGAAACGCTCAGCGGATAAACCGGGGGAGTGCCGCCGAATTCCGGACACACCGCACGGTGGTCGCACCAGCCGCACAGCTTCGTCGGCCGCGGCCGCCAGTCACCCGTCTCCGTGGCCAGCCGGATCGCCTCCCACAGCGCCAGCAGCTTGCGCTCCATCCGCTCGAGGTCGGCGGTGACCGGGTCGTACGTCAGCACGTCGCCGCTGCCCAGATACACCAGCTGGAGCCGGCGCGGCACCACCTGCTTCAGCCGCCAGATCACCAGCGCGTAGAACTTCATCTGGAACAGCGCGCCTTCGCTGTACTCAGGACGCGGGGCCTTGCCCGTCTTGTAGTCGACGATCCGCACCTCGCCGGTCGGCGCGATGTCCACCCGGTCGATCACGCCACGCAGCCGCAGCCCCGACTCCAGCTCCGTCTCCACGAACATCTCCCGCTCGCGGGGCTCGAGCCGCGTCGGGTCCTCCAGCGTGAACCACCGCTCCACCAGCTGCTCCGCCTCACCGAGCCAGCGCGACAGCCGCTCGCCGCCCGGGTCCTCGGCGAACAGCTCGCCCAGCTCCGGGCGCGCCTCGAGGAGCCGGCTCCATTGGCCGGGAACCATCGCCTTGGCGCGCGGCGCCGTCCGCTCGGCCGCCGGATCGTCGAACAGGCGCTCCAGCACCGCGTGCACCAGCGTCCCCCGGGTAGCCGCTTCGCTGGGCTTCTCCGGCAGCCTGTCGATCACCCGGAACCGGTAGAGCAGGGGGCACTGCATGAAGTCGCTCGCACGCGAGGGTGACAGCGACGTGGGCGGCGCGCTCCGCGCGGCCTGCTCGGTGCCCTCGTCGCCGGCTGCGGGTGCCGCGGCCGTGCCGGGCTCCACGGCCGTGCCGTCCGCGGGGGCGGCGGGCGCCGGCTCGACGACGGCTTCCGACCTGGCGGCCACGGCCGGCCGGGGGACCACCGGCGTGGCGGACCCGTCGGTGGCCGGCTCTGCGGGCTGCTGGCTCGTACTCATGACGCAGACCCTACGGCCCGCCACCGACAGCGAGCGGCATACCATCGACCACAGACCCCGAGCACTGCATGATTTCGAGCGACGACCATACGCAGACGACCCCATTCACAACGAAGGGAACCCGTGAACGAGGACGACACGAGCGGTGAGCGCGAGCGGTCCGGGCCGGACAAGTCGTCCGGCAAGGGCAGACCGCGGCGCCCCGCCGAGCCGGGCGGTGGCCTCCTCATGGGCCGCCCCTTCGGCGTGCCCGTCTACGTCGCCCCCAGCTGGTTCGTCGTCGCCGCCCTGATCACCTGGGTCTTCGGCGGGCAGCTCGACCGCGTGCTGCCGGAGCTCGGCGGCGCACGTTACCTCGTCTCGCTGTTCTTCGCCGTGGCCTTCTACGCCTCGGTCCTCGTCCACGAACTGGCCCACACCGTCGCCGCGCTCCGGTTCAAGCTGCCGGTGCGCCGGATCCAGCTCCAGTTCTTCGGCGGGGTGTCCGAGATCGAGAAGGAGACGGAGACCCCGGGCCGTGAATTCTGGCTCGCCTTCGTCGGGCCGCTGCTCTCCCTCGCCCTGGCCGGGGTCTTCTACCTCGGCATGTACGCGGTGGAGCCCGGCACCGTCCCCGGCGTACTCCTCGCCGGCCTGATGATCTCCAACCTCATCGTCGCGGCCTTCAACCTGCTCCCGGGCCTGCCCCTGGACGGCGGCCGGATGCTGCGCGCCGTCGTGTGGAAGATCACCGGAAGGCCCATGGCCGGCACCGTCGCCGCCGCCTGGGTCGGCCGGGCGCTCGCCGTCGCCGTCCTCATCGGCCTGCCGCTCCTCACCCACACCGGCGCCCTCGGGAACTCCACCGAGGACATCGGCGGGATGGAGACCGTCACCGACGCCCTGCTGGCCGCCATCCTGGCCGCCATCATCTGGACCGGCGCCGGCAACAGCCTGCGCATGGCCCGCCTGCGGGAGCACCTGCCGGAACTGGCCGCCCGCGCACTGACCCGCCGCGCCGTCCCCGTCGAGGCCGACACCCCGCTGTCGGAGGCCCTGCGCCGCGCCAACGAGGCCGGCGCCCGCGCCCTGGTGGTCGTCGACGGCCAAGGCGACCCGACCGCGCTGGTCCGCGAGGCGGCCATCGTCGGCGTCCCGGAACACCGCCGGCCCTGGGTCGCCGTCGGCGGCCTGGCGCAGGACCTCACCGAGGGCATGAAGGTTCCCGCGGAACTCGCCGGAGAGGCCCTCCTCGACACCCTGCGGGCCGCACCCGCCACCGAGTACCTCGTGGTCGAGGAGTCCGGTGAGATCTACGGCGTGCTGTCCGCCGCCGACGTCGAGAGGGCCTTCGTCGCAGCCATGGCACGGCCCGGTTCCTGAAGCCCATACACTGGTCACATGTCCGAACCGACCGGTGCCGCCCGCCGACGCGGGCCCTTCAAGGTCGGGGACCAGGTCCAGCTCACCGACCCCAAGGGACGCCACTACACGTTCACGCTCGAGGCCGGGAAGAACTTCCACACCCACAAGGGTTCCTTCCCCCACGACGAGCTGATCGGCGCTCCTGAGGGCAGTGTTGTCCGAACCACGGGAAACGTCGCCTACCTCGCGCTGCGCCCCCTGCTCCCCGACTACGTCCTGTCCATGCCCCGCGGCGCCGCCGTGGTCTATCCCAAGGACGCGGGGCAGATCCTGGCCTTCGCCGACATCTTCCCCGGCGCCCGCGTCGTGGAGGCCGGGGTCGGCTCGGGCTCGCTCAGCAGCTTCCTCCTGCGCGCCATCGGCGACCACGGCATGCTGCACTCCTACGAGCGCCGAGCGGACTTCGCCGAGATCGCCCAGGCGAACGTGGAGCGTTACTTCGGCGGTCCGCACCCCGCCTGGCAGCTCACCGTCGGTGACCTCCAGGACAACCTCACGGACGCCGACGTCGACCGGGTCATCCTCGACATGCTCGCCCCCTGGGAGTGCCTCGAGGCCGTCTCCAAGGCGCTCGTACCCGGCGGCATCCTCTGCTGCTACGTGGCCACCACGACCCAGCTCGCCCGCACCGTCGAGTCCATCCGTGAGATCGGCTGCTTCGCAGAGCCGCAGCCGTGGGAGTCGATGATCCGCAACTGGCACGTCGAGGGCCTGGCCGTACGCCCCGACCACCGGATGATCGGCCACACCGGCTTCCTGGTCACCGCCCGCCGTCTCGCCGACGGTGTCGAGCCCCCCATGCGCCGCCGCCGGCCCGCCAAGGGCGCCTACGGCGAGGACTACGAGGGCCCCAACAAGGGCTGACCGGCCGTCGCCGACCGCCCGTAACGCACCGACGCCGCCGTCGAGTTCCCGTGCCCCGCACCGAACTCGACGGCGGCTTCCTCATGTTGGCCGACCGCGAAACCGGCCGCCTTTACCCGAGCCTTACGGACCCCGCTGTTCCGGTCTCCTGTGACGTATGGCACGATGCTGGCCACCCCCACCGGCAGAGCCCCCTCAGGAGACCACTCGCGTGCAGAACTCCGTCGCCGTCCCGGACCTCGCGCACACCCACGCCCGCCCTGTGCACTGGCTGGCCACGGCGGCGGCGATGGCCGCAGTGGTGGCGGGTGCCGGGCTGCTCCAGCCCGACGCCGCGACGGCCTCCCAGCCGGGCGCCGGCCCCGGCACGACGACGGCCGCGGCCCCTGCTCCCGCGCCGGATCCGGCCGCCGTACGGCTGCCCATCGAATGCGGCGGGCTCCCGAGCGTCGTGACGAAGAAGGCGACGGGCGACCTCGACGGCGACGGCAGCCCCGAGACGGTGGTGGCCGCGCGCTGCGACGCCGGCTCCGGCACGCCGCCCAGCGGGCTCTATGTCCTGGCAGGCGGCCGTGACACCGGGCCACGGGTGGTCGCCACCCTGGTCGAGCCCGCGCTGAAGCAGAGCGTCGGCGATCTCGCGGTACGTGACCGGACGATCACGGCGACCCTGCTCGGCTATTCGTCCGCCGCCGTACCCAGCTGCTGCCCCGACGAGCAGGAACGGGTCAAGTGGCAATGGCAGGGCGGCAAGTTCGTCCGCGGCGCCCAGGCCGACGCCCTCGGCGCCTGACCCGTATGTGATCCGTCACTCCGCGTCGGGGCCGTAGACCTCGACGTTGTCCGAAACCCGTCGCACGTGGATGCAGTCGCCCGGGCACTCCTTCGCGGAGTCCACCACGTCGTTCAGCAGTGGCAGCGGCACCGGCGTTGTGGCGCCCGGGGCCTGGAGCAGCTCGTCGTCGGCCGACTTCACATACGCCAGACCGTCGATGTCGAGCTCGAAGACCTCAGGGGCGTACTGCGCGCAGATTCCGTCCCCGGTGCAGAGGTCCTGGTCGATCCAGACCTCGAGCGCGTCGGTGGCGCCGTCGGTGGGAACCTCGTGCTGCACGGTCATATCTCCTGCCGTTTCCTTCGTCGGGCGTGGCTCTGTGAAGCAAGTCGTGCCGCCGTTGACGGGTGTTGAACGCTTCGACGATACAACCGCCCGCTTTCCGATGTTGCTGGGTGGGTATCCCCTGGGTATTCCCCTCGCAGGAGCAAGAGCGCAAGGGTGAAGATCGGACACACCCCTTCCGTCTTTGTGATCTAGGGGTTTCAATCACCACCCACACAGGTAGGGTCAGGAAGCGTCCAGCTCCCCTTGGAGGAGGTGAGGACCGTGGCAGCCCACGACGATGACATCAACCGCGGCATCCGGCCGGGGCGGGGGTCTGAAGACCCAGCCGGCCAGGTTGCCTATCTCGAGCAGGAAATCGCCGTCCTGCGCCGCAAGCTCGCCGACTCTCCGCGACACACGAGGATTCTCGAAGAGCGGATCGTCGAGCTGCAGACGAACCTGGCCGGCGTGTCCGCTCAGAACGAGCGGCTCGCCAACACACTCCGTGAGGCCCGCGACCAGATCGTGGCCCTCAAGGAGGAGGTCGACCGGCTCGCGCAGCCGCCGGCCGGCTTCGGTGTCTTCCTGCAGGCGAACGAGGACGGCACGTGCGACATCTTCACCGGGGGCCGCAAGCTCCGGGTGAACGTCAGCCCCAGCGTCGAGCTCGAGGAGCTCCGGCGCGGCCAGGAAGTCATGCTCAACGAAGCGCTCAATGTGGTCGAGGCCATGGAGTTCGAGCGTGCCGGGGACATCGTCACCCTCAAGGAGATCCTCGAGGACGGCGAGCGCGCCCTGGTGATCGGCCACACCGACGAGGAGCGGGTGGTGCGGCTCGCGGAGCCGCTGCTCGAGATGAACATCCGGCCCGGGGACGCCCTTCTGCTCGAACCCCGCTCCGGTTACGTCTACGAGGTCATCCCCAAGAGCGAGGTCGAGGAGCTCGTCCTCGAGGAAGTCCCCGACGTCGACTACGACAAGATCGGCGGACTCGGCGGCCAGATCGAGATGATCCGCGACGCCGTCGAGCTCCCGTACCTGCACCCCGATCTCTTCAAGGAGCACGAACTGCGGCCGCCGAAGGGCATCCTGCTCTACGGCCCGCCCGGCTGCGGCAAGACGCTGATCGCCAAGGCCGTCGCCAACTCCCTTGCCAAGAAGGTCGCCGAGGTGACCGGCCAGCCCGCCGGGAAGAGCTACTTCCTGAACATCAAGGGCCCCGAGCTCCTCAACAAGTACGTCGGCGAGACCGAGCGCCACATCCGCCTGGTCTTCCAGCGTGCTCGTGAGAAGGCGAGCGAGGGCACTCCCGTCATCGTCTTCTTCGACGAGATGGAGTCCCTCTTCCGCACCCGTGGATCCGGCGTCAGCTCGGACGTGGAGAACACCATCGTTCCGCAGCTCCTGGCCGAGATCGACGGTGTCGAGGGCCTGGAGAACGTGATCGTCATCGGCGCCTCCAACCGCGAGGACATGATCGACCCCGCGATCCTGCGGCCCGGCCGGCTCGACGTCAAGATCAAGATCGAGCGTCCGGACGCGGAGGCCGCCAAGGACATCTTCGCCAAGTACCTGACCCCTTCGCTCCCGCTGCACGCCGACGACCTCGGCGAGCACAAGGGTTCGAAGGAAGCCGCGGCACACGCCATGATCCAGTCGGTCGTGGAGCAGATGTACGCGGAGTCCGAGGAGAACCGCTTCCTCGAGGTCACGTATGCCAACGGCGACAAGGAAGTCCTGTACTTCAAGGACTTCAATTCCGGCGCGATGATCCAGAACATCGTCGACCGGGCCAAGAAGATGGCCATCAAGGCCTTCCTCGACCACAACCAGAAGGGCCTTCGCGTCTCCCATCTCCTCCAGGCATGCGTGGACGAGTTCAAGGAGAACGAGGACCTGCCCAACACCACCAACCCGGACGACTGGGCCCGCATCTCCGGAAAGAAGGGCGAGCGGATCGTCTTCATCCGCACCCTCGTCACCGGAAAGCAGGGCGCGGACACCGGCCGGTCCATCGATACGGTGGCGAACACCGGTCAGTACCTGTAAAAGGCACACCGGCTGCGGATGCCGGCGGTCCCCCGCCGAAGGCAGGGGGACGGGCATCCGCAGCCGGTTGCTTTCCGGACAGGTCTGACCACACCGGAGCAATGACGAAATTGATCTCCCCACCCACGCAGCGGCGTTCTAGGCTCGTCCGTACCGTCGGGTCACGCAGTGCGGGGACGGGCACCGCGCGCACACCGGAGCACCCGCGGTACTTGAGCGCCGTTCCCGGAGGGGAACGACGCCGGGCAAGGAGGGCCGCATGACCGTACGGCGAGTAATGGGCATCGAGACGGAGTACGGGATCTCCGTCCCCGGCCACCCGAACGCCAATGCCATGCTCACCTCGTCCCAGATCGTCAACGCGTACGCGGCGGCGATGCACCGGGCGCGCCGCGCCCGCTGGGACTTCGAGGAAGAGAATCCGCTGCGGGACGCCCGCGGCTTCGACCTCGCCCGCGAGGCCGCCGACTCCAGCCAGCTCACGGACGAGGACATCGGCCTGGCCAATGTGATCCTCACCAACGGCGCCAGGCTCTACGTGGACCACGCCCACCCCGAGTACAGCTCCCCCGAGATCACCAACCCGCTCGACGCCGTCCTGTGGGACAAGGCCGGGGAGCGGATCATGGCCGAGGCGGCCGCGCGGGCCGCGCAGCTCCCGGGCGCCCAGCCGATCCATCTCTACAAGAACAACACCGACAACAAGGGCGCGTCCTACGGCACGCACGAGAACTACCTGATGAAGCGCGAGACCCCGTTCTCCGACATCGTGCGCCATCTGACGCCGTTCTTCGTCTCCCGGCAGGTCGTCACCGGCGCCGGCCGGGTGGGAATCGGCCAGGACGGCCATGAGCACGGGTTCCAGATCAGCCAGCGCGCCGACTATTTCGAGGTCGAGGTCGGGCTCGAGACCACCCTCAAGCGCCCCATCATCAACACCAGGGACGAGCCCCACTCCGACGCGGAGAAGTACCGCCGCCTGCATGTGATCATCGGCGACGCGAACCTCTCGGAAATCTCGACGTACCTCAAGCTGGGCACCACGGCCCTGGTGCTGTCGATGATCGAGGACGGCTTCATCGCGGTGGACCTCGCGGTCGAGCAGCCGGTGCGCACGCTCCACCAGGTCTCGCACGACCCGAGCCTCCAGCAGCTCGTCACGCTCCGTAGCGGCCGCACACTCACCGCCGTACAACTCCAGATGGAGTACTTCGAGCTCGCCCGTAAGTACGTCGAGGAGCGCTACGGCGCGGACGCGGACGAGCAGACGAAGGACGTGCTGACCCGCTGGGAGGACACCCTCAACCGGCTCGAGAACGACCCGATGAGTCTGGCGGGCGAGCTCGACTGGATCGCGAAGCTCGAGCTGATGGAGGGCTACCGCAGGCGGGACGACCTGGACTGGGACGCCGCCCGGCTGCATCTGGTGGACCTGCAGTACGCGGACGTGCGGCCCGACAAGGGCCTGTACAACCGCCTGGCGTCCCGCGGCAGGATCAAGCGCCTGCTGGACGACAGCGCGGTGGAACGGGCCATGACGCAGCCTCCTGAGGACACCAGGGCCTATTTCCGCGGCCGCTGCCTCGAGCAGTACGCGGACGACGTGGCGGCCGCCTCGTGGGACTCGGTCATCTTCGACCTCCCGGGCCGCGACTCCCTGCAACGGGTTCCCACGCTGGAGCCGCTGCGGGGCACCCGCAACCACGTGAAGGAGCTCCTGGACCGCTGCCGCAAGGCGGAGGACCTGCTCCGGGTCCTCGGCAGGGGCTGAAACGGCTTCTGTCCGGGAATCATGAAGGTGGGCCCCGGACGTTGGAGGAAGTGCGGGGCCGATGTCGGACCCCGCGAGTAGGGTCTGATCAAGAACGTCGAACCGAGCGGGGTGAGGTGCATGGCGACCAAGGACACCGGCGGCGGACAGCAGAAGGCGACGCGCTCCACTGAGGAGGTCGAGGAGCAGGCGCAGGAGGCGCAGGCTGCGGAAGACCTCAAGGAGCGCCAGGAGAAGCTCTCGGACGACGTCGACTCGGTTCTTGACGAGATCGACGATGTCCTCGAGGAGAACGCCGAGGACTTCGTGCGGTCATTTGTGCAAAAGGGCGGAGAGTAGCCCTGGTTGTCCGCCCTGGTGCCACCGGTGAAAGCCGGGAGCACCAGGGCGGATGACTGGCGACAGCGCGGGTAATGTCCGTGCACAGTTCGAAAGATCGGCCCGCGCGTGATGCGGCGGGCCGCCGCCTATCCGGAAGGAAACGCGTGGAAGCCAACCCTCGTAGCACCGGGCGTCTGCCGGCAGCCTTCCTGACGCCGGGTTCGTCGTCGTTCATGGACTTCCTGGGCGACCACTCGCCCGACCTGCTGCCCGGCAGGCGCACGCTGCCGCCCGTGCAGGGGGCCGTCCAGGCACCGCACGGGACGACGATCGTCGCCACGACGTTCCCCGGCGGCGTGGTCCTCGCCGGTGACCGGCGGGCCACGATGGGGAACATGATCGCCCAGCGCGACATCGAGAAGGTCTTCCCCGCCGACGAGTACTCGGCGGTGGGCATCGCGGGCACCGCCGGTCTCGCGGTGGAGATGGTCAAGCTGTTCCAGCTCGAGCTGGAGCACTTCGAGAAGGTCGAGGGCGCCCAGCTCTCCCTCGAGGGCAAGGCCAACCGCCTCTCCACGATGATCCGCAGCAACCTCGGCATGGCCATGCAGGGCCTCGCCGTCGTCCCGCTCTTCGCGGGCTACGACATCGACCGCGAGAAGGGGCGCATCTTCTCGTACGACGTCACGGGCGGCCGCTCCGAGGAGCACGGTTTCGCGGCCACCGGTTCCGGCTCGATCTTCGCCCGTGGGGCGATGAAGAAGCTCTACCGCGAGGACCTGACCGAGCAGCAGGCCACCACGCTGGTGATCCAGGCGCTGTACGACGCGGCGGACGACGATTCCGCGACCGGCGGCCCGGACGTGGCCCGGCGCATCTACCCGATCGTCACCGTCATCACGGACGAAGGCTTCCGCCGGCTCACCGAGGCCGAGACCTCCGAGATCGCGCGTTCGATCCTCGAGGGCCGTCTCACCCAGCCCGACGGCCCACGCGCCGCTCTCCTGTGACGGCCGCGATGTACCCGCTTTCGACAGAAAGGGACGGATAGCCGGTGTCGACGCCGTTCTATGTCTCACCTCAGCAGGCCATGGCCGACCGGGCGGAGTACGCCCGCAAGGGCATCGCCCGTGGCCGCAGCCTCGTCGTGCTGCAGTACGCCGACGGCATCGTCTTCGTCGGCGAGAACCCGTCCCGTGCCCTGCACAAGTTCAGCGAGATCTACGACCGCATCGGTTTCGCCGCGGCCGGCAAGTACAACGAGTACGAGAACCTGCGTATCGGCGGCGTGCGCTACGCGGACCTGCGCGGCTACACCTACGACCGCGACGACGTGACGGCCCGCGGCCTCGCGAACGTGTACGCGCAGACCCTGGGCACGATCTTCTCGAGCGCCGGTGAGAAGCCCTACGAGGTGGAGCTGGTGGTCGCCGAGGTGGGCGCCTCGCCCGAGGGCGACCAGATCTACCGGCTGCCGCACGACGGTTCGATCGTGGACGAGCACGGCTCGGTCGCGGTGGGCGGCAACGCGGAGCAGATCAGCACGTTCCTGGATCAGCGGCACCGTGACGGCATGTCGCTGGCGGAGGCGTTGAAGCTGGCCGTGCAGGCTCTTTCGAGCCAGTCGAACGGCAGCGACCGGGAGATCCCGGCGGACCGCCTCGAGGTCGCGGTCCTGGACCGTACGCGCCCACAGCAGCGGAAGTTCAAGCGGATCGTGGGCAGGCAGCTGGCGCGGCTGCTGGAGGCCGACGGTGCCGCTTCCACCCCGACGGACGCACCCTCCGACGACGAGACGGACGAGGCGACGACCGAGGGAACGACCGAGGGGACCACTGAGGGGACGACCGGGGCCGGGGAGTAACCCGCCGACGACGGCTCGCCCCGGACCGCCCGTGCGGTCCGGGGCGTAGTCATGTCCGGGGCGAAGGGTAGGCCGGCGACGGTGCGCGAGGCGTCGTGCCGGCACCCGCCACGCCCGGATCGATCCGCCCTGCGCGCCCAGGACGGCCACAGGGCCTCGTGCGGCCCCGTGCTCGGCCCGCCGGAGGCCCGGAGACCTGTGATCACGCCGTACGCCCCCACGGGCTCGCATGAGCCTCAGACCGGCGGGGGAGCGGAGGAGCCCCGTACGACGAGCTCGACGGGGAGACTGCGCTCCTCGGGGCGCCGGCCGTCGAGTACGGCGAGCAGCGCGTCCATGCCCCGCTCGCCCACCTGCTCGGCGGGCAGACGGACGGTGGTGAGCTCGGGCTCCACGGCGGTCGCCAGGGCGAGATCGTCGAAGCCGGTGACGCTGACGTCCTCGGGCACCCGCAGGCCGAGCCGGCGCGCGGCCTTGCAGGCGCCCGCGGCCAGGATGTCGTCGTCGCAGACGACGGCCGTGGGGCGTGGTCCCGGGGCAGTGAGGGCCCGTACGGCGGCCTCCCTGGCGCTGTCGACGTCGAGCGGAGCGGGGACGGTGCGCACCTCCGTGCCGGCGGCCCGGGCGGCCGCCTCGTGGAGCGCACGGGCGCGAACGTCGAAGGTCCAGGAGGCGACCGCCGAGGAGAGGTGGACGATCCGCCGGTGGCCGAGAGCGGTCAGGTGGTCGGTCACCTGCCGCATGCCGCCGGCGATGTCGAGGTTGACGTGGGCGGCGGCGCCGGCGTCGGCGGGGTCGCTGTCGAGCATGACCAGCGGCAGGTCGCTCCCGCGGATCGCCGTGAGCGCCTGGGCGGCCATCGAGGAGGCGATGACGCCGTCCAGGGCCGCGCGCGCGGAGGCGAAGGGGTCCTTGGCGGGCCCGACACCCTCGGGGGAGGGGTAGAGCACGACACCGAACCCGTGGCGGGCCGCGACGGCCGCGGCGCCCGTGTAGACGCGGGCGAAGAACTCGTTGGTCAGCGCCGGGACGACGAGGAGCGCGGTCCTGGTGCGGCCGAGGCGGAGGTTGCGGGCGGCGAGATTCGGCCGGTAGCCGAGGTCCTGGGCGGCTTCGCGGACCACCGCCGCCGTGCGTTCGGAGACGCGGCCGCGCCACTTGTCGCCGAGCACGAGCGAGACGGTGGCCTGCGAGACCCCGGCGGCGCGGGCGACGTCCCTGCTGGTGGGGCGGGCCGAGTCCGCTCCGGCCGGGGGACGGTCCTGCTGGGACCGGTGTGCCATCTGTCCGCCGTCCTCGGCCGCCCGTCGGAGATGTCACGACGTCCGGGGCGGCGGCGCTGTGGACCCGCGGACTGTCGACATGGTACGTATGGACCATCACGTTATACGTAAAACCTCGACGGAAGCCGGGGGAGAGGGGACGGCATGGCCGCCGGGTACGCAGACATCCTCAAGGCCCCGCACGCGGCACGCCTTCTCACCGGCACCCTGGTCGGCCGGCTGCCCAACGCGACGGCGCACATCGCCATCGTGCTGTTCACCCGCGCGGAAGGCGGCAGCTACACGCTCGCCGGCGCGCTCGCCGCCGTCTACGGCCTGGCCACCGCCGTGGGACAGCCGCTGCTGGGCCGGGCCGTCGACCTGTACGGACAGCCGCGGGTACAACTGCCCGCCGCCGTCGTCTCCGCCCTCGGCATGTTCCTCCTCGCGGCGGCAGGCACCGGTTCACTGGCCCTCGCGTACGCCGCCGTGAGCGTCGCGGGCCTGTTCACCCCGCCGCTCGAGGGCGGGCTGCGGGCCCTGTGGCCGAGTGTGCTGGGCAGGGAGGACCGCGTGCACCGGGCGTACGCCATGGACGCGGTCGCCCAGGAGGTCATGTTCACCGTCGGACCGCTGCTCGTGACGCTGCTCGTCTCGCTGTGGTCGCCCGGCGCCGCGCTGTTCGTCATCAACGTCATCGGTGTCGTCGGCGCCCTGTCGGTCGTGATGTCGAAACCGTCCCGCGCCTGGCGCTCCGCGCCACGGGAGGCCCACTGGCTGGGGGCGCTGCGCTCGCCGGGGCTGCTCGCTCTCCTCGGCGCGTTCTTCTTCGTCGGCCTGGCCCTCGGTTCCATCACGGTCGCGGGCGTGGCCTACGCCGACGACCACGGGCGTGAGTCGGTGTACGGCTGGCTGATGGCCGCGCTGGGCCTCGGCGCCCTCGTCGGCGGCTCGGTGTACGGGGCGCGGCAGTGGGCAGGCGCCCCTGAGCGGCGGCTGCTGATCATCGTGGCGCTGCTGGCCGCCGGGTACCTCCCGCTGATCCTCACGCCCGGTGTGGCAGCCATGACGGCCCTGTCGGCCGTCGCGGGTGTGTTCCTCGCGCCGGCGATCGCCTGCGCGTTCATCGTCGTCGACCGGCACGCGCCGCGCGGCACGGTCACCGAGGCGTTCTCCTGGCTCGTGACCACCTTCGGCGTGGGCGCGGCGGCCGGCACGGCGGTGGCCGGTCCGGCCGTCGAGATCGGCGGTACCGCGTGGAGTTTCGCGGTCGCCGGGGCCGGAGGGATCGCCGCGCTGCTGGTTCTGACGTCCACTCAGCGGGTACTCGCGGTTCCCGGCCGCACCGACGGCATCACGGGCTCCGGCACCCACTCATCGGAAAATGATCGAAACGGTGCCGCCCAACCCGGTTTCAGCTCAGGCCGTGAGGCGTAATGTTCAGACATGGACCGCCGCATTTTCGGGCTGGAGAACGAGTACGGCGTCACGTGCACGTTCAGGGGACAGCGCCGACTGTCACCTGACGAAGTGGCGCGCTACCTCTTCCGCCGTGTCGTGTCATGGGGCCGCAGCAGCAATGTCTTTCTGCGGAACGGAGCCCGCCTGTACCTCGACGTGGGTTCGCATCCGGAATACGCAACACCTGAATGCGACAACGTGACCGAGCTGGTCACGCACGACAAGGCCGGCGAGCGCATTCTCGAAGGCCTTCTCGTCGACGCCGAACGCCGCCTGCACGAGGAGGGAATCGCGGGCGACGTCTATCTCTTCAAGAACAACACCGACTCGGCGGGAAACTCCTACGGCTGCCACGAGAACTATCTCGTCGCGCGCCATGGCGAGTTCTCGCGGCTGGCCGACATCCTGATTCCGTTCCTCGTCACGAGGCAGTTGCTCTGCGGCGCGGGAAAGGTGCTGCAGACGCCCCGGGGAGCGGTCTTCTGCGTCAGCCAGCGTGCGGAGCACATCTGGGAGGGCGTCAGTTCCGCCACCACCCGCTCGCGCCCCATCATCAACACCCGTGACGAACCGCACGCGGACGCCGAGCGGTACCGCCGGCTCCATGTCATCGTCGGCGACTCCAACATGTCGGAGACGACGATGCTGCTGAAGGTCGGCGCGACGGACCTGGTCCTGCGCATGATCGAGGCGGGCACGGTCATGCGCGACCTCACGCTGGAGAACCCGATCCGGGCCATCCGCGAGGTCAGCCACGACATAACGGGCCAGCGCAAGGTGCGCCTGGCCAGCGGCCGGGAGGCCTCCGCGCTCGAGGTCCAGCGCGAGTACTACGAGAAGGCCGTCGACTTCGTCGACCGTCGCGGCATCCGTACCGGCACGGTCGAGCAGGTCCTGGAGCTCTGGGGCCGCACGCTGGACGCGATCGAGGAGGAGGACCTCGACCGGATCGGCACCGAGATCGACTGGGTCATGAAGTACAAGCTGCTGGAGCGGTACCGCGCCAAGCACAACATGTCCATGTCCCACCCGAGGGTCGCGCAGATAGACCTCGCCTACCACGACATCCACCGCAGGCGCGGTCTGTACTACCTCCTCGAGAAGAAGGGCCAGGCCGCCCGGATCTGCAACGACCTGAAGATCTTCGAGGGCAAGTCGGTGCCCCCGCAGACCACCAGGGCGCGGCTGCGCGGCGATTTCATCCGCCGGGCGCAGGAGCAGCGGCGGGACTTCACCGTCGACTGGGTGCACCTCAAGCTCAACGACCAGGCGCAGCGCACGGTGCTGTGCAAGGACCCCTTCCGGTCGGTCGACGACAGGGTGGAGAAGCTCATCGCCGGCATGTGATCCGAGTCCGTCGCACGTGTGTCGGAACGTCACCCGGGCCCCGTACGTTTCTCGTGCGGGGCCCTCGGCACGCCCTAGAGTGTCCGCATCTACCAAGCCGTTAGAGATCTGAGGAACACGTGCGCCGACTTGCCGGCCTGCTCGTCGTACCCCTGCTGCTGTTGACGACAGCGGCATGCGGTGACGACAAGGGCTCCGATTCCGCTTCCACCTCGATGACGAACGGGCTGCCCACGATCACCGAGGGTGCGAAGTTCGGCGAGAAGCCGACCCTTGCCAAGGGCGAGGGTGAGCCTCCCAAGGACCTGAAGGTCAACGTCGTCAGCGAGGGCAAGGGCCAGACCCTCAAGAAGGGCGACGTCGCCCAGGTCGACTACCTGGGCCAGGTGTGGGACGGCGAGGAGCCGTTCGACAACAGCTTCGACCGCGGCGAGCCGTTCACGGTGACGCTCGGCGGCGGCGGTGTCATCGAGGGCTGGCAGAAGGCGCTCGACGGCCAGAAGGTCGGCAGCCGTCTCGAGGTGGCCATCCCGCCGGAGCTCGGTTACGGCGCGCAGGAGCAGGGCAGCATCCCGGCCAACTCCACGCTGGTCTTCGTCATGGACATCGTCAAGGGCACCACCCTCCCGACGTCCGCCAAGGGCAGCGAGGTCGCCCAGGACAACATCGACCTGCCCAAGGTCGGTACGAACACCGACGGCGAGAAGCCGTCGCTGACGGTGCCCAAGAAGGACGCGCCGTCCAAGCTCGTGTCGAACTACGTGATCGAGGGCACCGGTCCCGCGGTCAAGGCCACGGACACCCTGTCCGTGAAGTACCAGGGCGTCCTGTGGAAGGACGGCAAGGAGTTCGACAGCAGCTACGCCAGGGGCAACGCGCCGGTGAGCTTCCCGCTCGCCCAGGTCATCCCCGGCTGGCAGAAGGGCCTCGAGGGCAAGAAGGTCGGCAGCCGCGTGCTGCTCGTCGTCCCGCCGGACATGGGCTACGGCGACCAGGAGCAGCAGGGCATCCCGGCCAAGTCCACCCTCGTCTTCACGGTCGACATCCTGGCCGTTCAGTAGGACGACCGGGACGTTCTGCGAGACTGTCCCGGTTGATCACACAGAGAAACGCAAGGAGCAAGACCGTGAGCATCGAGAAGCCCGAGATCGACTTCCCGGGCGGCGAGCCGCCGGCCGACCTGGAGATCAAGGACATCTGGGAGGGCGACGGCCCGGTGGCGAAGGCGGGCGACACCGTCTCCGTGCACTACGTGGGCGTGGCCTTCTCCACCGGTGAGGAGTTCGACGCCTCCTGGAACCGCGGCACCCCGCTGCAGTTCCAGCTGGGCGTCGGCCAGGTGATCTCCGGCTGGGACCAGGGCGTGCAGGGCATGAAGGTCGGCGGGCGCCGTCAGCTGACCATCCCGGCGCACCTTGCCTACGGTGACCGCGGCGCCGGCGGCGGCCGCATCGCCCCGGGCGAGACGCTGATCTTCGTCTGCGACCTCGTCGCCGTCTGAGGCCTCGCGGAGCGACGTCGTGAGGGCCCGTGCCTGCCGGCACGGGCCCTCGCTTTTGTCCGGACACCCCGGGGCGGTACGGTCGACGGGCGTAAGGGATTTCATAAAAGAGGTGAAGGGCGTCGATGGCGATTGCCAAGGCCGAGCGGCTGATGAATCTGGCGCTGTGTCTGCTGGGGACCCGGCGTCCCCTGAGCAAGCGTGAGCTGCGCGGGTCCATCGAGGCCTACCTCGAAGCAGGTTCGGACGACTCGTTCAACCGGATGTTCGAGCGGGACAAGGACGATCTGCGGGAACTCGGTCTGGTGATCGAGACGGTGGAGTCCCTCGACGGGGACATCGGCTACCTCGCGCGCCGGGACAGCAACCGGCTGCCGCCCATCACCCTGGACGCCGAGGAGGCCGCCGCCCTGGGCCTGGCCGCGAAGGTGTGGCAGCAGGCGCGTCTCGCCGGGGCAGCCAGCGGCGCCCTGCAGAAGCTGCGGGCGGCCGGCATGCCGGAGGCCGAGGACACCTTCGAGCTCCACCACAGCGCCCTCGAACCGCGCATCCCCGTCCATGAGGCGGCCTTCGAACCGCTGATGCTGGCCTGCCGCGACCGCCGGCCGGTCCTCTTCGACTACCGCAAGGCGAATTCGGCCCGTCCCGAGCAGCGCCATGTGGAACCGTGGACGCTCGAGTGCTGGCGGGGCCACTGGTACCTGGCCGGCTTCGACCGCAGCCGCGGCGCCGAGCGGGTCTTCCGCCTCTCGCGCATCACCGGCAAGGTGCGTACGTCCCGTTCGGGAGCCTTCACCGCGCCCGTGCCCGACGTCGTCACCGTCCGCGAGACCGTCGAGAGCTGGGCCGGGGAGACGGCGACCCGTTCGGCACGCATCAGGCTGCGCACCGACTGCGGCTACCCGCTGCGTTCGAGGGCGACCGAGGTACGGGAACTCGGCGACGGATGGGACGAGTTGGAGATCCCGTACGGACACGGTCTGGACGCCTGGCTCGTCGAGTTCGGCCCGGACGTCGTCGTGCTGGAGCCCGCGGACCTGCGGGCGGACGTGGTCGACCGGCTACGCGCCGTGGCCAAGGGCTGAGGGGGCGCACGACATGGCGATCAATGCCATCGACCAGACCCGGCGGATGCTGTCACTGGTGACGTATCTGCGCGAGCGCCCCGGCGCCCGCATCGCGGACGTCGCCCGCGCCTTCGGCATCACCGAGGACGAGCTGATCTCCGACCTCGACGTGCTGCCCATGTGCGGGACGAGTTTCCGCGGCGGTGACCTGCTCGACATCGACACGGACGGCGAGCGGATCTGGTGGCGCAACCCGGACGCGTCCGGCGAGTCCACCGCCGAGCCGCTGCGTCTCGCCGCCGACGAGGCGACCGCGCTGCTCGTCGCGGCCCGAGCCGTGGCCACCCTCCCCGGACTGCGGGAGGGCGACCGTGAGGCGCTGGTACGGGCCACGGCCAAGATCGAAGGCGCGGCCGGTGAGGCGGCGGGTGCCTCCTCCCGGCTCTCGGTGACCTTCGAATCGGAGGGCGGCGTCTTCGCCGAGGTGGACCGGGCGATCTCCGAGCGCCGGCGGCTCTGGCTGAAGTACTACTCGCCCGCGCGCGACGAGCT
Organism: Streptomyces kurssanovii; assembly: GCF_040677245.1. Classification (NCBI taxonomy): domain Bacteria; kingdom Bacillati; phylum Actinomycetota; class Actinomycetes; order Kitasatosporales; family Streptomycetaceae; genus Streptomyces; species Streptomyces kurssanovii. The sequence goes on along the minus strand of NZ_JBFAQK010000068.1, from coordinate 22,666 downwards.
CACCGAGCGCGAGGTGGACCCGATCCGGCTCTTCGCCGTCGGCCACACGTACATGGAGGCCTGGTGCCGCCTCTCGGAGGCGCGCCGCACCTTCCGGCTCGACCGGGTCGCGGAGATCCGGCTGCTCGACGCCCCGGCCGCGCCTCCCGAGATCGAGCTGCGCGACCTCTCCGAGGGCCTGGTGCAGCCCTCCGCCGACGATCCCGAGGTCGTCGTCGAGGTGGCGCCCGGCGGACGCTGGGTCGCCGAGTACTACCCGCACGACCTGGCGGAGGAACTGCCCGACGGCGGTATGCGCATCACGCTGCGTACGCCGTCGCCCGCCTCGCTGCGCCGGCTGGCGCTGCGGCTGGGCAGGGACGGCAAGATCGTGTCGCCGCAGGACCTCGCGGACAGCGCCCGCACGGCGGCGCGCGAGGCGCTCGCCGCCTACGAGGCCGAGGAGCACCGCGAAGGTCGCCAGGAGCACCAGGAGCGCCAGGACCGTCAAGAACAGGGAGCCGGCGCCTGATGACCGTGACGCCCGGTGTTCCGGCGATGACGCCTGTCCCCGCCCGCGTCGGGCCGGTGCTCTTCAGAGCCGCGTGCCCCGACTGCCGCGCCCGGTTCGAGCTGTCCGCCGGCGCCCTGCGCCTGGCGATAGGCGGCAGCCGCCGCACCACGTTCTACTCCTTCACCTGCCCCGAATGCGGCTCCGCTGTCCGCAAGCCGGCCGGTGAACGCATCGTGGAACTGCTCACCGGCGGCGGGGTGCGGACCCTGCGCCTGCACTCCACCGTGTGACGTCCCGCTCGGAAACCGCTCCAGGAACGGTCTAGGCTCTGCGCATGTTCTGGCCCATGCTCGCCATCGCACTCGGCTTCCTCGGGATCGCCGTCCTCGGCGTCCTCGGCGTCCGGGTCTTCATCGAGGCCCGGCGTCTGGGCAGCGCGGTCGCCCGCGCCACGGACCGGATCAACAGGGCCGCGGAGGACCTGGAGCGGGCCGCCACGTCCCTGGCCCGCTCGGGCGAGACTCTCCGCTGAGCCGATGTGACGCTCGAGCCGCGCCGGAGACCGCGGACGCCCCCTGCTGCGGCGCAGGCCCTGGCGGTACGCTGCTGGTGGCGGCACCGGTGATGAGGCGCCGACCGCTGACGGGAGTACGCACGGGGATTGCCATGCGTTTACCCGTGCGAGTTACGATCGCTGCCGGTCGCGGTTCGGACGCCTGTCCTACCGCGGTCAGCAGCCAGAGCCCCAAGCCGCCTCGGTGAGAAGGTAGACACAGTTATGTTCCGACAGATCGGGCCCACCGAGATCATCATCATCGCGCTCCTCATCCTGCTGCTGTTCGGCGCCAAGAAGCTTCCGGACATGGCGCGTTCGCTCGGCAAGTCGGCGCGGATCCTGAAGAGCGAGGCCAAGGCGATGAAGTCCGAGGGGCAGCCCGCGGCGGCCCCCGCGGAGCCCAAGGACCCGGCCCAGGGCGGCGACAGCCAGACTCCGCACCGCACCATCCAGGCGGCGCCCGGCGACGTCACCAGCGCCCGCCCCGTGAGCGAGCCCACCGACACCCCCCAGCGCTGACCCAAGGTCACGTGACCGTGGCCTGCCGCACGAGATGAGGACGTGGGTTGCTCAAGCCTGCCCGCTCGAAACAGAAGGAGAAGGACCCCGAGGGGCGCATGCCGCTCGCGGACCATCTTCGTGAGCTCCGCAACCGGCTCGCGAAGGCCATGCTGGCGATCGTCATCGCCTCGGTCGCCGCGGTGGCGTACAGCCAGGAGCTGATGGAGTTCCTCACCTCACCGGTGCCCGAGTGCGTCGGGGACGGCCCCCAGAAGGGCGGCGTCTGCGCCAGGGTCGTCTACACCGACCTCCTGTCGCCGTTCACCACGACCGTCAAGGTCGTGCTGATGGCCGGCATCATCGTGTCCTGCCCGGTCTGGCTCTACCAGATGTGGGCCTTCGTCGCGCCCGGCCTGCACAAGAACGAGAAGAAGTACAGCTACTACTTCGCCGCGGCGGCTGCGCCGCTGTTCGCCGGTGGAGCGTACTTCGCCTACCTCGTCATGCCGGTGAGCATGAAGGTCCTGCTCTCGATCACGCCCGCTCCCGCCGAGAACCTGCTGAGCGTCGACAAGATCCTCGACTTCACGGTCCGGATGGTGCTGATCTTCGGCTTCTCGTTCGAGCTGCCCCTGCTCCTGATCATGCTGAACCTGACCGGGATGGTGACCGGCCGGCGGATGCTCGGCTGGTGGCGCGGCGCTGTCATGGGCATCTTCGTCTTCGGCGCGATCGCCACCCCCTCGACCGACCCGCTGGGCATGGTCGCCCTGTCCGGACCGATCATCCTGCTCTACTTCTGCGCGGTCGGGTTCTCGATGCTCAACGACCGGCGCCGCCGCCGTAACGACCCCGACGCGGAACTCGACGACGACGAGGCCTCCGACCTCGATCTCACGCCGGCCGCGCTCGGCGAGGTGGAGCCCGTCTCCGCCACGGCCCGCGCGCTGCCCGAGCAGGCCACCGGCGAGGCCGACGGCGGCCGCACGAACCGCGTGAACGGCTACGACGACATCACCTGAGGCGCGAGCCGCCATCAGGCCCGTGAGCGGGGCCCGCCGATCCGGCGGGCCCCGCCCGCGTATGCATCGGCGCACACCCTCGCGGGTACTCCAAGCGGTAGGTGCTCTCGTCCGATTAAAGATCCGCTCAGTGTCAGAGGGGGCGGGTAGTCTCGTGAACAAGATGACCGAGGACCTCTCTCCCGCAGAGCGCTATGCCGCCGCCCGCGTCCGCGCCGCCGAGGAGGCCACTGCGCTGGCCCCCTTCCGAGCGATGTACGACTTCGACCTCGATCCCTTCCAGATCGAGGCATGCCAGGCCCTGGAAGCGGGCAAGGGCGTGCTCGTCGCCGCGCCCACCGGCTCGGGCAAGACGATCGTCGGCGAGTTCGCCGTCCACCTCGCCCTCGAGCAGGGCCGCAAGTGCTTCTACACCACGCCCATCAAGGCGCTCTCCAACCAGAAGTACACCGACCTGGTCAAGCGCTACGGCGCCGACAAGGTCGGGCTGCTGACCGGCGACAACAGCGTCAACTCCGGTGCACCGGTGGTCGTGATGACCACCGAGGTGCTGCGCAACATGCTGTACGCGGGCTCCCAGTCGCTGCTGGGCCTCGGTTACGTCGTCATGGACGAGGTGCACTACCTCTCCGACCGTTTCCGCGGCGCCGTCTGGGAGGAAGTGATCATCCACCTCCCCGAGTCGGTGACCCTGGTGTCACTCTCGGCGACCGTGTCGAACGCGGAGGAGTTCGGCGACTGGCTCGACACCGTGCGCGGCGACACCGAGGTCATCGTCTCCGAGCACCGGCCCGTGCCCCTGTGGCAGCACGTCCTCGCGGGACGGCGGATGTACGACCTCTTCGAGGAGGAGACCGACCACGGCGGCCGCGGGGTCGCCCGCCGCGAGGTCAACCCCGACCTCGTGCGGCTGGCCAGGATGGAGAACAGCCGCACCTACAACCCGCGCGACCGGCGCCGCGGGAAGATGGTGCGCGAGGCCGACCGGGAGCGCGAGCGGCGCCAGCGCAGCCGCATCTGGACCCCGGCCCGGCCCGAGGTCATCGACCGGCTCGACTCCGAGGGACTGCTTCCCGCCATCACGTTCATCTTCAGCCGGGCGGGCTGCGAGGCCGCCGTGCAGCAGTGCCTGTACGCCGGTCTGCGGCTCAACGACGAGGACGCGCGCAGAGAAGTGCGCGAGATCGTCGAGGACCGGACGGCCTCCATCCCCGGCGAGGATCTTCACGTCCTCGGCTACTACGAGTGGCTGGAGGGGCTGGAGCGGGGCATCGCCGCACACCACGCCGGCATGCTGCCGACCTTCAAGGAAGTCGTCGAGGAACTGTTCGTACGGGGCCTGGTGAAGGCCGTGTTCGCCACGGAGACACTGGCGCTGGGCATCAACATGCCCGCCCGCTCCGTGGTGTTGGAGAAGCTCGTCAAGTGGAACGGCGAGCAGCACGCCGACATCACCCCCGGTGAGTACACCCAGCTGACCGGCCGTGCCGGGCGCCGTGGCATCGATGTCGAGGGCCACGCGGTGGTCCTGTGGCAGCGGGCGATGGACCCGGAGGCGCTGGCGGGGCTCGCCGGGACCCGGACGTACCCGCTGCGTTCCAGCTTCAAGCCGTCGTACAACATGGCCGTCAATCTCACCCAGCAGTTCGGGCGGCACCGCTCGCGGGAACTGCTGGAGACGTCGTTCGCGCAGTTCCAGGCGGACAAGTCCGTCGTCGGCATCTCCCGACAGGTACAGCGCAACGAGGAAGGCCTCGAGGGCTACCGGGAGGGCATGACCTGCCACCTGGGCGACTTCACCGAGTACGCACGGCTGCGCCGCGAGCTGAAGGACCGCGAGACCGAACTGGCCAAGCAGGGCGCCGCGCAGCGCAGGGCCGCCGCCGCGACCTCCCTGGAGAAGCTCAAGCCGGGCGACGTCATCCATGTCCCGACGGGCAAGTTCGCCGGGCTGGCACTGGTCCTCGACCCGGGGCTGCCGGCCGGCCGCACCAACGGCCACCGCGGCCTCGAGCACCACGACGGGCCGCGGCCGCTGGTCCTCACCTCGGAGCGGCAGGTCAAGCGGCTGGCGTCGATCGACTTCCCGGTGCCGGTCGAGGCGCTGGAGCGGATGCGCATCCCGAAGTCCTTCAACCCCCGTTCCCCGCAGTCGCGTCGGGACCTCGCCTCCGCGCTGCGCACCAAGGCCGGGCACATCGTGCCCGAGCGGCACGGCAAGCGGCGGTCCGCCGCGGCGGACGACCGTGAGATCTCCCGGCTGCGCGCCGCACTGCGTGCGCACCCCTGCCACGGCTGCGACGAACGAGAGGACCACGCCCGCTGGGCCGAGCGGTACTTCCGCCTCCAGCGCGACACCAAGCAGTTGGAGCGCCGGATCGAGGGCCGTACGAACACCATCGCGCGGACCTTCGACCGGATCGTGGCCCTCCTGACGGAGATGGACTATCTCCGCGGCGACGAGGTCACGGAGGACGGCAAGCGCCTGGCACGGCTCTACGGCGAGCTGGACCTGCTGGCCAGCGAATGCCTGCGTGAAGGCGTCTGGGAGGGACTGAACCCGGCCGAACTGGCGGCCTGCGTCTCGGCGTTGGTGTACGAGGCGCGGCAGTCGGACGACGCGGTCGCACCCAAGGTCCCGGCCGGGAAGGCGAAGGTGGCGCTCGCCGAGATGGTCCGCATCTGGGGCAGGCTGGACGCCCTGGAGGAGGAGTTCAGGATCAACCAGGCGGAGGGCGTCGGACAGCGGGAGCCGGACCTCGGCTTCGCCTGGGCCGCCCACCAGTGGGCCTCCGACAAGGGGCTCGACGAGGTGCTCGGCGAGGTCGGGATGCCGGCGGGCGACTTCGTGCGCTGGTGCAAGCAGGTCATCGACGTGCTCGGCCAGATCGCGGCGGCCGCGCCCCGGGAGAACAGCACCGTGTCGAAGAACGCCCGCAAGGCGGTCGACGCGCTGCTGCGGGGTGTGGTGGCGTACAGCTCGGTGGGCTGACTCGTCTCGGTGGGCCGACTCGTGGGGTCCGGCTGACTCCTGCGGTCCGAGGGGCTGACCCCTCAAGTGCGAGGGGCCGCTAGGGTTCGACGGGTGCCGCTCACCCGGCCGTCCACGTGCCGGGTCGGGCGGCCGCGCACGTGAACGGCCGGACCGCTGGACGGCCGCTGCCTCGGCCGTCTGCTCTGGAGGGCGCAGTCCGGGCCGTCAGCTCCAGAAGGCGTCCACCTCGTCGAGATCCTCCGTGCATTCGTCGATGTCGGTGACCTTGCCGCCCACGATGGTGAAGAAGAGTCCGTCGCGGATCTCGATCCCCCGGTCACCGCGGTCGGCCCGGACGGTGTGGAAGGACATGACGTGTCCGCGCCCGTCGGCGAGTACCGCCTCGAGCTGGATCTGCATGGTTCCGTCCGTCTCCCTGCCCATACGCCGGAAGAGGTCGAGGATGGCCTCACGGCCCTTGTGGTGCCCGGAGAGCGGGTTGTGGCCGGGGACGTGGTACACGGCGTCGGCCGTCATCAGGTTGCCGAGGGTTTCCATGTCACCGGAGACGAAGGCGGTGTAACCCTGGCGGACGAGGGCGCAGTCCGGGTGTTCGGACATGGTGATCCACACCTTCCGTCACTGAATTTCCCTTTTCGTCCATCATCCGCCGGGTCCTACCGGCTGTCCACGGACGGGGTCCCGGCCAGGGCGAGGGCCAGGCCGGTGAGCTCCGGGCACCGTAGTACCCGGTCGCCGAAGCCCGGCAGCGGCACATGCAGCGGTGCCGTCCACCGTTCCGGTACCGCCCCGATGCCATGGACCGCGCCCGCCAGTGCCCCCGTCACCGCCGCGACGGTGTCGGTGTCACCACCCAGGTCGATCGCGGCCCCCAGGGACTCCTCGAACGAGCTGGTGGTGCGTAGCGCCCACAGCGCGGAGCCGAGAGCGGGCCACACGGCGCCGTTGAACTCGGTGGCGTCGTCGGGATGCCAGTCGGGGGACAGGACCGTCGACCAACGCGCACGGTGGTCGGGGTGGACATGCCGGAGGGTCTCAGGGACGGCGGCCGACGGGTCCGCGCCGTCCAGCGCGACGCGGATCAGCTCGTGGAGGACGGCCGTGCCCTCCCAGGCCGCCCGGTCGCCGTGGGTGAGGGCCGCGATACGGCGGGCAGCGTCCATCGTCGCCCAGCGGCCCGCTCCGGCGAAGTACACCGCGGAGGTGGCCGCGCGCATCAGCGAGCCGTTCCCCGCCGCCCGCCCTGTCATGGCGAAGTGCAGTCCCGCGGCCGTGTCCCACGGGTCGCCACCGGTCAGGACCTGTTCCGTCTGGAGCCCGATGTCCTTGGGCTCGCCCGCCGCCCAGCGCTGGAACCTGCCGAACAGGTCCGCCGGTTCCAGTCCGCCGTGTTCCAGGAGCGATTCGCCGACCAGCACGGCCATCTGCGTGTCGTCCGTGGCCTCGCCCGGATCCCAGCCGCCGCCACCGCGCATCTCGCCGGACCCGTCGGGGAAGTGGGCCCGGTACACGCCCGGTTCACCGAACTCGAAGGGCGCGCCCAGGGCGTCGCCGACCGCGGAGCCCACGACGGCGCCTACGGCGCGACTCGTGCGGGTCGCAAGGTGCTCGTCCGTCATCCCGTCAGGCTATGCGGTGGGCAAGGCCACTTGGGCATCAGCCGACAGTCCACAGCCGTTCTGCAAAAGGTCTGCCGGACACCAATCCACGGCGGACCCGGCCGCGAATAGGGGGTGAGGACGGCGCGAGGCCGGCCCGGTGGGGAGTGGGGACGACAGTGCATCGCAGGCGCACGGCCATGACGGGCGGCGGGGTGGCCGGACGGGTCCACGCCTTCCCGTCCGGGCCCGCCTACGGTGGCACGGCTACGGACCCGTCCGCGCGGACCGCCCGTTCGACCCGTCACCGCCATCTCCCTCAGGAGGGTGTCCAGTGAGCGTGCCCGTCATTTCCGCGACCCCGCGAACGGCGTCCGTCGACCCGCGCCGCCGGCCGGACGTCGCCCGCCTCCCCAAGTCCTCCTGGCTGCGCGCGGCGGCGGCGGAAAGGCGCATCCGGCACACGATCGGCCGGCTGCCGTTGCGGATACGGATCGCGGGAACCGAGCAATCCGTCGGTCGCGGCGGACCGTTGATGGAGGTTCGCGACCCGCACTCCTTCTTCCGCCGCACCGGCGCGAACGGGCTCACCGGCTTCAAGGAGTCCTACACGGCGGGCGAGTGGGACGCCACCGACCTCGTCGGTGTACTGACCGTGCTCGCCGAGCACGCCGACGCGCTGGCCCCCGAGGCGCCGGAGCGGACGCGCGGCGCCCGGCGTGCCGGTGAGCCCGCCCGGCACGACCGGACCCCCAAGGCCGCGCGGGCCGACGCCGCCCACGAACTGCTCTCCCTCTTCCTCGACGAGACGCTGACCTACTCCTGCGCGCTCTTCCGGGGTTTCCCCGCCGAGCACCGGCTGCTGCCCGCCGCCCAGCATCGCAAGATCGACCGGCTGCTCGACCTGGCACACGTCGGACCCGGCACGCAGCTGCTGGAGATGGGAAGCGGCAGGGGCGAGCTCGCGATACGGGCCGCCGCTCGCGGCGCGCGTGTCCTGACGGTGACGCACTCCGCCGAACAGCAGGCGCTCGCGGCGCGGCGTGTGCGCGCCGCCGGGGCGGGCGACCGGGTGACCGTCCTGCTGCGGGACTACCGCAGGGTGCTCGGCCGGTACGACGCCATCGTCGGCGTGGAGACGGTCGAGGCCGTGGGCGCAGGGTTCTGGCCGGAGTACCTGATGACGCTGGACCGGCTGCTCGCGCCGGGCGGACGGGTCGCTCTCCAGGCCGTGACGATGCCGCAGGAGCGGATGCCCGCCTCCCGTGCCGCGGTGAGCTGGGCGCAGAAGTACATCTGCCCCGCGGGGCCGCTGCCGTCGACCCAGGCGCTGGAGGAGTTCACCGGCCGGTGCACCGGACTGAGCGTCACCGCGCGGGAGGCGTTCGGCGCGCACTACGCGGAGACGCTGCGGCTCTGGCGCGAACGGTTCACCGCCCGCGCGGCCGACGCCGACGCCCTCGGCTTCGACGAGACGTTCCGCCGCCTGTGGCACTTCTGCCTGGCCCACGCGGAGGCGGGCTTCCGGTCCGGACTCCTTGACGTGCAGCAGCTCCAGCTGACGAAGCCCGCGGAGGGGACGCCCGGGTAGGGCCGGCTCACGGGGCGGCCGGGGGCGGCCGGGGACGCAGGCCGGTCCGGCCTGCGTCCGGTCCCGGTGGGGCCGGGCCGGAGAGCGTCTGCCGACGGGCGCCGGCCCGCCGGACCCCCGTGGAGGGGCCGGTCCCGCGGCGGCCGCCCGGGTCGGGAGAGCGTCTGCCGCAGCCCGCAGCCCGCAGCCCGCAGCCCGCAGCCCGCAGCCCGCAGCCCGCAGTCCGGTCGCCGGTGCACAGGACCGTGGGCCTCGGAGCCGTCGGCCGCCGGCCGGTCAGGCGGGCAGCGTCAGCAGGGCCAGCGGGTCGGAGGTCGGCTGCGCGGAGCCGCCTGCGGGTTCGACGGTGACGCCGATGCCGGAGGCGCCGTCCAACGGCCCCTCCATCACCGCCGCCCCCGTGGCGCCCGACACGTCCATGAGGCCGGCGGACCTCATGGAACCGCCGTCGGCGAACCAGAGTTGGTACACCTTGCCCTCGGGCGGGTTCGGCAGCCCGGAGGCGAGGAACGCCGCCTTGTCCAGGGTCCGTGAGACGACCACCGTGCCGGTCGCACCCTTCGCGAACCCGCCGGAGACCGCCTTGGCGTCCGGGGCGGCGAGCACCGAGGCCAGGTCCGCCGCCCGGCGTTCGGTACGCCGCGCCGCGTCGCGGGCGTCCTGCGCCTCCTGGTACTGCCAGAGAGCCACCGAGCCGAACGTGGCCGCCGCCGCGACGCTCGCGGCCAGCGCGAAGCGGGAGAGCGCTCGCCCGCGCCGCGTGCCGCCGCGCCTGCTCTGACGCGGTACGACCGGCGGCGCCTGGCGCTCCGCCGCGACCCGGGCCATCACCCGCTGCTTGAGCACCGGCGGGGGCACGACGGCGACCGCCGAGGCCAGCTTGCCCGTGGTGGCGGCCAGTTCGCGCACCTCCTCGGAGCACGACGGGCAGCCCGGAAGATGCCGCTCGAAGTCGGCGTGCTCCTCGGGCGGCAGCGCGTGCAGCACATAGGCGCCCGTGAGCAGGTGCAGATCACCGGTGTTCACGCGCACACCCCCAGGCAGTCGCGCAACCGGATGAGTCCGTCCCGCAGGCGGGTCTTGACCGTGCCCAGCGGAACGGACAGCAGCTCGGCGACCTCCCGGTACGTCAGCCCGCGGTAGTAGGCGAGCGTCACCGACTCGTGCTGAAGCTCCGTCAGGGCGCGCAGACAGCGCCGTACCTGCTCACGCTCGAGCCGGGCGTCCACCTGCTCGGTGACCTCGTCGTACGCGGGCGTACGCTCCAGCAGCGCCGCCCGCCGCTCGCGGTCGGTCGCGGCCTGCGCCGACCGCACCCGGTCGACGGCCCGCCGGTGGGCGAGCGTGAGGATCCATGTCATCGCGGAGCCCCGGGACGGCTGGTAGCGGGCGGCCGAGCGCCAGATCTCGAGCAGCACTTCCTGCGCCACCTCCTCCGATTGGGCCGGGTCCCGCAGAACCGTGCGGACCAGGCCGAGGACGCTGCCGCCGACCGCGTCGTACACCTGGGAGAAGGCGTTCTGGTCGCCTCTGGCCACCAGGCCGAGCAGTTCCTGAAGATCCGGGCCCGCAGAGGCGGGCCCACCGATGTGTACGGCTGCTTTCACGCGGCGATCCTCCACGGTGCGGACGCGTCGAAGGGACATTCCACCGGGCATTCGTAGCCGGACGCCCGGCGGATCGGTGCGGTCCGCGGCATGGTGTCACGATCGCACGAGTGCCTCCCCGCCGGCCGGGCTGCGATGTGCCGGGCGGGCGGCCCGCACGACGAGGAAGACCATCAGACCGATCGGCGAGAGCAGGATGGTCAGCACCAGCAGCGGCCCCATCACCAAGGGGTGGACGCCGAGCCGCCGTGCCTCGCGGTACATCCACTGACCGAGCAGCAGATCCCATGCGAGGACCTGCGCCCAGACGGCGCCCGCGCCGTTCGCACGGGCGGTGAGGTCACGGAACACGTCGATGTCGGGGCTGCTGACCGCGGCCCACAACTCGGGGAACACCGGGATCGCCATGGCGAGATGGACGAGGAGCACGGGGAGGACGGTCAGCGGTGAGGCCGCGACGCGGGCCGTGAGCCGACGGTGCGGCGCGAAAATCATCAGCAGCCAGACGGGGGCGACGAGATAGAAGGACAGTTCGAAGAGGAAACCGGTCATGCCGCGAGCTCCTTGTGTGTGTCCGATGTGTCGGATCGGGTGGTCCCGCCGGCCCCGCCCGTCCGGTCGACGGGCGGTGTGGTCCCGCGCAGCGCCGCCCAGGTACCGGCGGCCGCGGCGAGTAGGAGGACGGCGGCGGCTGCGAGCGTCGGCCCGTCCGGGCGTACCAGGGCCTGCCCGCGCAGCGCCTGCCACGTCACCAGGGCGAAGACCCCGGTGTACGTCCCTGATGCCACGAGGACCAGCCGCAACCGGACGCGTTCGTCACGCAGCCGGGCGAAACGCGGGGCGAGTACGACCAGGGCGAGCAGGACGAAGGGGAGGACCTGGAGCGCGTGCAGGCCCACGAAGTGAGGCACCCTCAGGTCCCCGCCCGTCATCTCCCAGCCGGTCAGCGGCATCGAAGGGCCGCCGTCCGGCACTCCGACACCGTGCGCGCCGACGACCTCCGGATTCCCCGTCTCCGCCTCCACGCGCTGCCCGGGCGTCGGCCGCGCCATCCGGAATCCGATCAGGGCACCGGCCAGAGAGAGCACGGAGCCGCAACGGACGGCCCAGGCCGATGCGCGGTCGGCGGGCCCGGTACGGAAGAGCAGTACGGCGATGACCAGGGCAGCGGCCCAGAGCACGACGACGGTCACGGCCATGGTGTCGAACAGCGCCTTGTCGAAAGGCGTTTCGTTGTTGAAGTGGCTGCGCCTACCGCGCATCGCCTGACCCGTGATCAGGACCATCTCGATCGCGCTTGCGACGGCGACGACGGTGCCGGCCCACCAGCCCGCGCGCCGGAAGCGCGGCAGCAACGACAGCATCCAGGCGAGGGACAGCGCGTAGGCGAGGAAGGAGGCCGAGAACTTGAAGGGCTTGAACCAGACCGGTGATCCTGCGACGAGCCGGTCGTCCACCGCCAGCCCCACGGCCGTCGTCACGGTCAGCACCGCCATCGAGGCGGCGAACATCATGAGCGGCCGGTGCCAGGCTAGCCAGGGTGGTGAGGACGCGGAAGAAGACATGGATGTACCCCCGGGGAAATTATGGATAGTGGCGCTTACCGCTATCAGATAGTGGAACTATCTATGATGGGGGCAGAGGATGGCAAGAGGCGAAGGGTGAACGCGCAGTGCGCATCGGTGAGTTGAGTCGCAGGACCGGGGTGCCGGTACCGACGATCAAGTACTACGTACGCGAAGGGCTGTTGTCGGCAGGGGAGTTGACCAGTCCGAACCAGGCGAGCTACTCCGACGCGCACGAACGAAGGCTCCGGCTGATCCGCGCACTGCTGGAGGTGGGCGGTCTCTCCGTCGCCTCGATCAGGGACGTGCTCGGGGCCGTCGACGACCCGGACAGGTCGGTCCACAAGGTGCTCGGCGCGGCCACGGACGGGCTCGTGCCCAGGTACGCGAACGGCGACGAGTCCCCGGCCGCCCGCGAGAAGGTCCGCGAACTGATCGCGCGCCGCGGCTGGCGCGTGGATTCGGCCCACCCCGCGGCGGAGGCGCTGACGGAGGCGCTGGCGGCGCTGGAACGGGTGGGGCACGGCGCGTTCGCCGAAGTGCTCGACGACTACGCGTCCGCGGCGGAGACCGTGGCCCGCGCGGACCTCGCCCACGTGGGACGGCACATCGGTCTGGACGACCTGGTGGAGGGGGTGGTGGTCGGCACGGTGATCGGTGACGCGATGCTGATGGCGCTGCGGCGCCTGGCGCAGACGGACGGGTCGTCGCGGGCGTACGGGGAGGGCTGACGCTCGCGTCCCGCCTGCGGCGGGCTTGTTCCCCTCCCCGCCCCTTCCCGAACCGGGGCAGGCCCCGGACCCCGTACCGCCCTGCGGGCGGCGTACCGCGCTTCGCGCGGTGCCCTCAAGCTCCCCCTACGGCCTGGCGGCCGTGGGAGGTGCCCCCGGGCGGGCTGACTTTGTCAGCCTCGCCGGCGTTTGAGGCGCGGGGGTCCGGTGGGGGTCCCCCCACGCCGCCAGGCGTAGGGGGAGGAGCCCCCGAAACACCGCGCGGAGCGCGGTACGGGTCCGGGCGGAGCCCGGTTTCGGGAAGGGGCGGGTAGGGGAACAGCCCCGCGCAGCGGCCACCGCCCCCGCGCAGCGGCCACCGCCCCCGCACCGCGGCCACCGCCCCCGCCCGAACCTCAGGCGCCCCGTTCCTGCTCGCGTTCCACCTGCTCGTTCCACTCGCGCTTCACCGCGCGCCACGCCTCGTCCGTCTGGCCCAGGCGCCAGTAACCCGAGATGGACAGGTGCTCCTTCGGTACGCCCCGCTCGACCCGGAGCAGCCGGCGCAGTTCCTTCACGCATGCCGCCTCGCCGTGGACGAACGCGCAGACCTTGCCCTCCGGGAAGTCCAGTGCCGTCACCGCTTCGACGAGTGCCTCGCCGACCGGGCGGGCGCCTCGGTGGAGCCAGGTGATGCCGACCCCGTCCGGGGTGGCGGTCTTCTGTTCGTCCGCGGGGCCGTCGACCTCGACGAAGGCGTGGACGACGGCGCCGGCCGGCATCCGCTCCAGCGACGCCGCGATCGCCGGCAGCGCGCTCTCGTCGCCTGCCAGCAGGTGCCAGTCCGCGTCCGGGGCCGGGGCGTAGCCCCCGCCGGGGCCGAGGAGGCGCATCGTGTCGCCGGCGCGGGCGCGGGCGGCCCACGGGCCGGCCAGGCCCTCGTCGCCGTGGACGACGAAGTCGATCGTCAGCTCGCGGTGGGCGGCGTCCCAGGCCCGCACGGTGTACGTGCGGTTGGCGGGCCACTGGTCGCGCGGGAACTCCGCGCGGATCCGGTCGAGGTCGAACGGCTCCGGGTACGTGACGCCGTCGGCAGGGAAGACCAGCTTCACGTAGTGGTCGGTGTACCCGCCGAGCTCGAACGCCGCCAGCCCTTCGCCCCCGAGCACCACCCGCACCATGTGTGGGGTGATCTGCTCGGTGCGCACCACCTGCGCCTCATGGACCTTCGGTGACGTGCGGGCCGGACGTTCCGCTCGGTCTGCCACGGCGTTACTCCCTGGACGATCGGTGCTTAGGCTTACCTAAGTTAACACCTCGCCCGGTGGCTCAGCGCTTCAGGGCGTTCAGCAGCCGGACGACCGCGCCGCCGAGCCCCCACCGCTCCGTCAGCCGGTCGAGGGCCACCGGGTCGCGGGGCGCGCTCGGCAGTGCGGCGTCGAACTCCGGCAGCGTCACGTCGGAGGCGACCTTGACGACCTTCGGGGCGACGGTGACGTAGCCCCTGGCCTCGTCCAGCCGCCGGCGCTGCGTCGGAGTGAGCTTGGAGCCGCGGTCGCCGACCGCCGCCATGATCCCGTCCAGGTCGCCGTACGTGTCGAGGAGCTTGGCCGCGGTCTTCTCGCCGATGCCCGGGACGCCGGGCAGTCCGTCGCTCGGGTCGCCCCTGAGCAGAGCAAGGTCCACATAGCCGGGCCCGTCGACGCCGTACCGCTCGCGCAGCCAGGCCTCGTCCGTCGTCTGGAGCGTGCCGACCCCCTTGAGCGGATACAGCACCCGGCGTTCGCGCGCGTCGTCGACCAGCTGGAACAGGTCGCGGTCGCCGGTGACGATGTCGACCGGGCCGGTGGCCCGCGCGGTGAGCGTGCCGATGATGTCGTCCGCCTCGTAGCCGTCGGCGCCGACGCGGGCGATGCCGACAGCTGCCAGTACGGCCTCGATCACCGGGACCTGGGGGGTCAGGGTGTCGGGGACCACTTCCTCGTCGGGGCCCTGGTCGTGCTCGGCCGCGACACGGTGCGCCTTGTACGAGGGGATCAGGTCGACGCGCCACTGGGGCCGCCAGTCGTTGTCCCAGCAGGCGACCAGATCGTCCGGGTGGTGGTCCTGGACCAGTCGTGCGATGAAGTCGATCAGCCCGCGCACCGCGTTGACCGGTGTGCCGTCGGGTGCCCGGACCGAGTCGGGGACTCCGTGGTAGGCCCGGAAGTAGAGGGAAGCGGTGTCGAGGAGCATCAGGCGTCGGGTCACAGGGACGATGATGCCGCACCCCACCGACAGGCGGCCCGCTGCCAGAGCCGGGGCCTTCGGAGGTTGCCGGAAAGTGAACCGGGTCACACTTTCGTTTGACTTCTGAACGCCGGGGGAGGCGCGGAGCCGGAGCGAACCCGGTTGTGATTTCAACAATTGCACCGGGCAAGCGGGCAGACCCCGTCGCGTTCCACGGCCTGCCGGCGGGGGTGGCGGGCCGTTCCCGGTTCGACCCGTGAGGTGTATGTGTCCAGGCTGCAGGCCGAGCACTTGTACAAGGTGTTCGGCAGACGACCCGATGAAGCGGTGACCAGGCTCGAAGGCGGCGCGGACCGCGACGAGCTGCGCGCCGACGGAACGACCGCAGCGGTCATCGACGCCTCCTTCACCGTCGAGCCGGGCCAGATATTCGTCGTCATGGGTCTGTCCGGGTCCGGCAAGTCCACGCTGCTGCGCATGCTCAACGGGCTCCTCGAGCCGACCGCCGGACGCGTCCTCTTCGACGGCGAGGACCTGACGGCCCTGAGCCCCCGCGATCTGCGGGCCGTGCGCTCCACCAAGATCAGCATGGTGTTCCAGCACTTCGCCCTCTTCCCGCACCGCAGCGTCCTCGAGAACGCCGGCTACGGCCTCGAGGTGCAGGGCGTTCCCCGCGCCGAACGCGACAAGCGTGCCGCGGAGGCCCTCGAGCTGGCCGGCCTCGGCGGCTGGGAGAACTCCTGGCCCGACGAGCTCTCCGGCGGCATGCAGCAGCGCGTCGGCCTCGCCCGCGCACTCGCCACCGACGCCGACCTGCTGCTGATGGACGAGTCCTTCAGCGCCCTGGACCCGCTGATCCGCCGCGACATGCAGGACCAGCTCCTGGAGCTCCAGAAGCGGCTGAAGAAGACCATCGTCTTCATCACCCACGACCTCAACGAGGCCATGCGGCTCGGTGACTCGATCGCGGTGATGCGTGACGGCAGGATCGTCCAGCTCGGCACCGCGGAGGACATCCTCGTCACGCCCGCCAACGACTACGTGGCCTCCTTCACCCAGGACGTCGACCGATCCCGTGTGCTCACCGCGGGCGCGATCATGGCGGACCCGGAGACGGCGTACGGCACCAGGACGGACAGCGGCAAGGTCATGCGCAATGCCAAGGACGTGCTGGCCGCCGCGCCCGCCACGGTCCCCGCGTCCACGCCGATCATCGAGCTGTTCACGCCCTGCTCGACCAGCGGTACGGCCGTCGCCGTCACCGACGACGAGGGCGAGCTCATCGGCGTCGTGCCGAGGGCCCGTCTCCTCGCCGTCCTCGGCGAACCGATGACGCCGACCACGCCGCCCGCCGTGCCGGCGCAGCCCGCACCCGCCCCCGCGAAGTCCGCCGCCCCGGCGGACAAGGCGGTGGCCAGTGCCTAGGATCCACCTCGGCGACTGGGTCGACAGCGGTGTCGACCGGCTCCAGCGCCATCTGTCCTGGCTGTTCGACGCGATCAGCTCGCTCGTCACCGGGATGTACGACGGCATCGACGCGGCCCTCTCGGCTCCCGCGCCGCTGCTCTTCGCCGGCATCCTCGCGGTCGTCGCCTGGTGGCTGCGCGGGCTGCTCGCCGGTGTCCTCGCCTTCGCGGGCTTCGCGCTGATCGACTCCATCGAACTGTGGGAAGACGCCATGTCGACCCTGTCGCTGGTGCTCGTCGCCACTCTTGTGACGCTGGTGATCGCCGTCCCGCTCGGCATCTGGGCCTCGCGGTCGAAGACGGTCAGCACGGTCGTCCGGCCGGTGCTCGACTTCATGCAGACCATGCCCGCGATGGTCTACCTGATCCCCGGCATCATCTTCTTCGGCGTCGGCGTGGTCCCCGGCATCATCGCCACGATCATCTTCGCCCTGCCGCCCGGCGTGCGGATGACCGAGCTCGGTATCCGCCAGGTCGACGAGGAGCTCGTCGAGGCCGCGGAGGCCTTCGGCACCACCCCGCGCAACACCCTGCTGCGGGTGCAGCTCCCGCTCGCCCTGCCGACGATCATGGCCGGCATCAACCAGGTCATCATGCTGGGCCTGTCCATGGTCGTCATCGCGGGCATGGTCGGCGGCGGCGGCCTCGGCGGCGCCGTCTACCGGGCCATCGGCAACGTCGACATCGGCCTCGGCTTCGAGGCCGGCGTGTCCATCGTCATCCTGGCCATGTACCTCGACCGGATGACCGGTGCGCTGGGCAGCCAGGTCTCGCCGCTCGGCCGCCGCGCGCTCGCCAAGGCGCGCGCCATGGCCGGTGGGCTGAAGATCTGGGACCACCGCCCGCAGCCCGCCGTCGCGGTCGTCGGCATCGTCGTCCTCGCCCTGGTCGCCGGCGGCATGGGCATGTTCGGCGCCGCGAAGTCGGACACCGCCGCCGGCGCGTCTCGGATCGGCGACGGCAAGAAGGTCTCCATCGGCTACATCCCGTGGGACGAGGGCATCGCCTCCACCTTCCTCTGGAAGGAGCTGCTGGAGCGGCGCGGCTTCGAGGTCGAGACCAAGCAGCTGGAGGCCGGTTCGCTCTACACCGGTCTCGCCGGCGGTCAGATCGACTTCCAGACCGACGCCTGGCTGCCGGTCACCCACGCCTCCTACATGGACAAGTACGGCGACAAGCTCGAGGACCTGGGCTCCTGGTACGGCCCCACCTCGCTGGAGCTGTCCGTGCCCTCGTACATGAAGGGCGTCGACTCCCTCGAGGACCTCAAGGGCCGGTCGGCGGAGTTCAAGGGCCGGATCGTCGGCATCGAGCCGAGCGCCGGGATGATGGGCATCCTCAAGGACAAGGTCCTGAAGGACTACGGCCTCGAGGGCGAGTACAAGGTCGTCGACGGCTCCACGCCCGGCATGCTGGCCGAGCTGAAGCGCGCCTACGACAAGAAGGAGCCCATCGTCACCACCCTGTGGTCGCCGCACTGGGCGTACAGCACCTACGACCTGAAGAAGCTCAAGGACCCCAAGGGCTCCTGGGGCAAGGGCGACGGCGTGCACACCCTCGCGCGCAAGGGCTTCGCTGCGGAGTACCCCGAGGTCGGCAGGTGGCTGAAGAACTTCAAGATGACCGAGGAGCAGCTCACCGGTCTCGAGGCGCAGATCCAGGAGACGGGCAAGGGCAAGGAGCAGGAAGCCGTCCGCACCTGGCTCGAGGACAACCCGGATCTGGCCGACACCTGGGCCCCCGCCGGCAAGGCCGGCAAGGCGGCGAAGGGCGGCAAGGACGAGCGTGACCGCGCCCTGAACGTCGCCTGGTTCCCGTGGGAGGAGGACATCGCCGCCACCTACCTGTGGAAGGCGGTCCTCGAGGAGCGCGGCTACACGATGAACCTCAAGCAGTTCGAGGTCGGCCCGATGTACACGGCTCTCTCCCGCGGCCAGATCGATGTGCAGTTCGACGGCTGGCTGCCGACCACACAGAAGAAGTACTGGGACAAGTACGGCGACCGGCTCACCGACCTCGGCTCCTGGTACGGACCGACCTCGCTGGAGCTCGCCGTGCCCTCGTACGTCGACGGGGTCGACTCCCTCGACGACCTCAAGGGGCGCGGCGGCGACTTCAAGGGCCGGATCGTCGGCATCGAGCCGGGCACGGAGACCATGAACATCCTCAAGAACAAGGTCCTGCCGGACTACGGTCTGGAGGACGAGTTCGAGGTCGTCGACAGCTCCACCCCGGGCATGCTCGCCGAGCTGAAGCGCGCGTACGCCAAGAAGGAGCCGATCGCGGTCATGCTGTGGACCCCGCACTGGGCCTACAGCGAGTACGGCCTCACCAAGCTCGCGGACCCGAAGAAGTCCTTCGGCGAGGGCGACGAGATCCACACCGTCGCCTCCAAGGACTTCCCGAAGCAGTACCCGCAGCTCACGAAGTGGTTCAAGGACTTCGAGCTCAGCGAGAAGCAGCTCGCCGGCCTGGAGAACGAGATCCAGAAGCACGGCACGGGACACGAGGAGGAAGCCGTCAAGGCCTGGATGGAGAAGAACCCGGGTATCGCGGACGAGATCGCACCGCGGTAGCCGTCCGGACGCCTCCGCCCGGAAGCTCCACCGAAGGGGTGGGTCCCGCCGAACCGGCGGGACCCACCCCTTTCCGGTGTCTCTTTCACCCCGCTCCGGCCCGCTCCCCGGCCTTCGCTCGTGCGCTTGTCGAGTACGGGTGGACGGATGGTGCGTATGGTGAGACAGGACCCAGGGGAGGGGAGCCCGGCCCATGGACGCGAAGGACGCGAAGGACATGAAGGAGAGGGAAGAGCCTCTCCGGGTGGGTGCCGCCGTGCGCAAACGCCGACGGGCCCTCGGCCTCACGCTGGCCGCCGTCGCCGCCCGCAGCGGCCTCTCCGTGCCCTTCCTCAGCCAGATCGAGAACGAGCGGGCCCACCCGAGCATGCGCTCGCTCCAGCGGGTCTCCGACGCCCTCGACACCTCCGCGGAACGGCTGCTCGCGGCCTCCGACTCCGCTCGCACGGTGGACGTCGTGCGCGCGGGCGACGACGCCAGGACCTCCGGGCCGTCCGACGGCGTCCGCGCCCTGGTGCGCGGGCAGCACCAGCTCCACGCGCTGGAATTCAGCGGCGAGAAGGAGACGGGCCGGGAGTTCGAGCACCGTAACGACGAGCTGCTGTACGTCGCGGACGGGGCGGTGGAGGTCGAGGCCGAGGGCCGGGCCTACCGGCTCGGCCCCGGCGACGCGCTGTTCCTCTCCGGCGGTGTACGCCACCGCTGGCGCGCCACCACCCCGGACACCCGCATCCTCGTCGTCTCCGTCTCCGACCACATCGCCACGACCACCGACCCGCGGGGCTGAGGCGGACCGGTGCGTGTCGTCTCCCTGGTGCCCTCGCTGACCGAAGCCGTCGCGGCCACCGCGCCGGGGCTCCTCGTGGGAGTCACCGACTGGTGCACCCACCCGCCCGGACTCGACGCGGCACGCGTCGGCGGCACCAAGAACCCGGACGTGCCGGCCGTACTGCGGCTGCGGCCCGATCTCGTGATCGCCAACGAGGAGGAGAACCGGGAACCCGACCTGACCGCCCTGCGTGAGGCGGGCGTCGAGGTGCTGGTGACCGAGGTACGCGACCTCGACCAGGCCTTCTCGGAGCTCGAAAGGGTCCTGGTCACCGGCTGCTCCCTCGCCCGGCCGCGCTGGCTGGACGAGGCGCGCCGGGCATGGGCGGCGGTGGAACCGCTGCCGGAACTGCGCGCCGTCGTGCCGGTCTGGCGCCGTCCGTGGATGGTGCTCGGCCGCGACACCTTCGCCGGGGACCTGCTCGCCAGGCTCGGCGTCGTGAACGTGTACGCACAGCACCCCGAGCGCTACCCGCGCATCCCGCTCCAGGAGCTGACGGCAAGCGGCGCGCAGGCCGTCGTCCTGCCCGACGAGCCGTACCGCTTCACCGCCGACGACGGCCCGGAGGCCTTTCCCGGCCTGCCCGCCGCGCTCGTCGACGGAAGGTACCTGACCTGGTACGGCCCCTCCCTCCGCAGTGCGCCCGCGGAGCTCAGCGCGGCGCTCGCAGCAGCTCACCGCGCAGCAGACCGCGCAGGGTGAGCGTTCCGGCGACCGCCCAGGCCACCACCAGGAAGCCGTAGAGCGCCGTCGCGGTCCACTGGTACGCCACAAGGCCCGTGCGGTCCGCGAGGCTCTGGGCGCCGGTCACACACGTGCCCACCGGGAAGGTGAAGGCCCACCAGCCCAGCGTGAACGGCATACCGCGCCGGGCGGCCCGCACCACCATCGCCGCCGCGAGGGTCAGCCACAGCAGAGCGAAGCCCATGACGGGCACGCCGTACACGACGGCGAGCACGCCCATGCCCGACGCGTACGGCGCGTCGAGCACCCCTGGCGCCGCGTCGGCCAGCTTGTTCACGGCGGTGGTCGACTGGCCCAGCGGGCCGAGCACCAGAAACAGCGCCGGGGTCGTCGCGAGCGGCAGCGGGCCGTGGTGCACGAGCCGGGAGAAGACCATCGTCAGGATCAGCAGTGTCGCCAGCAGACTCAGCCCGAACATCGCGTAGCAGCCGAACAGTGCCGCCTCACGCCACTGACCCGGCGGCAGATACGGCACCAGGAGCGGCCCCGACGCCGCGGACACCATCGGCGCGACGACGGGCAACAGCCACACGGGTGAGGCGCCGCCGGCCTCGACCCTGTGCCGCACCACCATCAGATACGGCACCGCGACGGCACCCACGAGTCCGACGGTCGTCCCCGCCCCGAACAGCGCGAACGCGACGGCCACCGCCGGCCCCTCGCCCACCACGCCCCGGCCGACCGTGAGCGTGCCCGTGCCGACGGCGAGCAGGGCCATCGAAAGACAGCCGTAGAACGGGGCCACGGCGGGGTCCAGGAGATGGGCGCGCGCCTGGTCCCGGTGGCGGACCCAGTGCCCCGTACGGCCGGCCACGACCGTGGCGAGCAGCACCACCGACAGCGCCCAGACGCCGGTGAGCACCGGCCCCCGACCCGGGACGTCCAGAGGCAGCGCGGCGCCGGCGCTCGCGACGACGGCCGTTCCCATGACGGCCGCGTACCAGTTGGGACCGAGATGCCGCAGGGCCGGCGTCCGGGGCGCGACGGTGATCCGGACCGGCTCCGGCGGGCGGGGGAGCGACTGTACAGCGGTGACCATGACGCCACGTTCGCCGACGCCCGCCGCCCCCACCAGGGACCTTCTCCCTATCGCCTCATAAGCTGGTCTTATGAGCGAAGAGCAACATGTGCCGCTGGCACACCGAGTGCCCGACCTGGGGGCGCTGGAACTGCTGCTCGCCGTCGCCCGCCACGGAAGCCTCGGGCGCGCGGCCCGCGAAGTCGGCATCACCCAGCCCGCCGCGAGCAGCCGCATCCGCTCCATGGAACGCCAGCTGGGCGTCGCCCTCGTCGACCGCTCCCCGCGCGGATCCCGGCTGACCGAAGCGGGCGCGCTCGTCACCGACTGGGCCCGGCGGATCGTGGAGGCGGCGGAGGCGTTCGACGCCGGCGCCCAGGCGCTGCGGGGCCGCCGGGACTCGCGGCTGCGGGTCGCGGCAAGCATGACGATCGCCGAGTACCTGCTGCCCGGCTGGCTCATCGCGCTGCGCGCACAGCGCCCCGACACGGCGGTCTCGCTGATCGCGGGCAACTCGTCGGCCGTCGCGGAACGGCTGCTCTCCGGGGAGGCCGACCTCGGCTTCGTCGAGGGCCTCGCCGTACCGGAAGGCCTCGACGGCACCGTCATCGGCCACGACCGGCTGTTCGTGGTCGTGGCCCCCGGGCACGCCTGGGCACGGCGGCGCCGGGCCCCGCTGACCCCCGAGGAACTGGCCAGGACACGGCTCGTCCTGCGGGAACGGGGCTCCGGCACACGGCAGGTGCTCGACTCGGCGCTCTCCCGCCACGGCGGGCTCTCCGCGCCGCTGATGGAACTGGCCTCCACCACCGCGGTGAAGGCGGCGGCCGTCAGCGGAGCGGGTCCCGCGGTCCTCAGCGAGCTTGCGGTGACGGAAGAACTGTCCTCGCGGCGCCTGACGCGGGTGCCGGTGGAAGGGGTGGCCCTCGAACGCGACCTCCGCGCGGTCTGGCCGCACGCGCAGCGGCCGGTGGGGCCGGCGCGGGAGCTGCTGGGACTGACGCGGGGATGACGGTGGGGGCCGCTGCGCGGGGCGTTTCCCCTAACCCGCCCCTTCCCGAAACCGGGGCAGGCCCCGGGCCCCGTGCCGCCCTGCGGGCGGCGTACCGCGCTTCGCGCGGTGCCCTCAAGCGCCGGGCGGGCTGAAGTTGCCTGGCAACTTCAGC
>NZ_JBFAQK010000067.1:0-41330 GCF_040677245.1 Streptomyces kurssanovii | reverse complement strand
GCTGAAGTTGCCTGGCAACGTCAGCCTCGCCGGCGATTGAGGCGCGGGGGTGCGGGGGCGGAGCCCCCGAAACACCGCGCGCAGCGCGGTGGCGGGTCCGGGCGGAGCCCGGTTTCGGGAAGGGGCGGGGAGGGGAACAGCCCGCCGCAGGCGTCACCCGCCCAACGAACCCGCACCCGCCCACGCAAAAGGCCGGGCCCGGAGTGCTTTCGCACCCCGGGCCCGGCCCCGCAGTCTGCCGACGGCTACGCGCGCTGCGCGCGCGAGCCCGTCAGTTGTCGTCCTCGTCGATCAGGAAACCGCGCATCGGCGACGGCGCCTGCTGCATCGGCTGCGGCGCCTGCGGCCGCACCGGTGCCATCGGCTGGGTCATCGCCGGCGACATCTGCTGCTGGCCGCCGTACGACGGGCCGGACGGCGACGGCCCGTGGCCGCCCATCGTCTGGTTGCCGTAGGACGGGGCGCTCGCGCCGGCCGGTGCCATGGAAGGCGCCGGGGATGGCGGCAGCGACGCGGCCGCGGGCTGGCGCGGCGGGGCCAGGGAGTCGTCCGCCTGGGTCTCCAGCTGACGCAGCTGGCTCTCCAGGTAGGACTTCAGCCGGGTCCGGTACTCGCGCTCGAAGCCCCGCAGGTCCTCGACCTTGCGCTCCAGCGTGGCGCGCGCGGACTCGAGGGAGCCCATGGCGACGCGGTGCTTCTCCTGGGCGTCCCGCTCGAGGGCGTCGGCCTTGGCGCGGGCGTCCCGCTCCAGGCCCTCGGCGCGCGAACGAGCCTCGCCGACGATCTTGTTGGCCTCGGAACGGGCCTCCGCGATCGCCTGGTCAGCGGTCTGCTGGGCCAGCGAGAGCACGCGCGCGGCGCTGTCTCCGCCGGGTCCCTGACCCATCGGACCGGGGCCCTGCGGGCCGCCGTGTCCGCCCATGGGGCCGCCCATCGGGCCTCCCATGGGTCCGCCCTGCATCGGGCCGGGGCCCATCGGGCCTCCAGGACCCTGGGGGCCACCGTGGCTGGGACCGGCCGGCAACTGCGGTGCTCCGCCCGGCAGCTGGGGCGGACCCATCTGCGGGGGCTGCTGCTGGACCGGCGGTCCTGATATGGCGGCGGGCACGGGGGCACCGGGACCGCCCTGGCCGCGGCCGTCCTGCGGCTCAGGCGGTTTACGCATGCCCTGTTGCTGCTGGTTCTGCGCGGCGGCACGCGTCGCCGCGGCCAGCTTCGCGCGCAGGTCCTCGTTCTCGCGGAGCAGACGGGTCAGCTCGGACTCGACCTCGTCGAGGAAGGCATCGACCTCGTCCTCGTCGTAGCCTTCTCGGAGGCGGACGGTCGTGAACTGCTTGTTCCGCACGTCCTCGGGAGTCAGCGGCATCTCTTCTTCACCTCTACGTAGTCGTCGGCAGTCGGCAGGACCGTATCGCTCACATCGAGTTCCCCAAGCCGCGCACGATGGAGATCAGGATGTAGACGATGATCATCAGAACGAAGAAGGACAGGTCGAGTGCCACGCCCCCGAGACGCAACGGCGGGATGAATCGCCGCAGAAGCTTGAGCGGTGGATCGGTGACAGTGTAGGTGGCCTCCAGAACGACCACCATCGCCTTGCCGGGTTGCCATGAACGGGCGAACTGGAAGACGTAGTCCATGACGAGCCGGAAGATCAGCACGACAAGGAAGCACATCAGCGCGATGTAGACCACATCCAGTGCGACGCCCATCCCGCGCTTCCCTCTCCCCTGACTCTCGTCTTCGCCGGCCGTTCGGCCGGGTCGTTCCCGGTGTCTTTTCTCAGCTCTGGTTGAAGAACCCGCCCTCTGCGATGCGGGCCTTGTCTTCCGCCGTGACATCGACGTTAGCAGGCGACAACAGGAACACCTTCTGCGTCACTCGCTCAATGCTGCCATGCAGACCGAAG
The DNA here is from genome assembly GCF_040677245.1 of Streptomyces kurssanovii. Lineage (NCBI taxonomy): Bacteria > Bacillati > Actinomycetota > Actinomycetes > Kitasatosporales > Streptomycetaceae > Streptomyces > Streptomyces kurssanovii. The sequence continues at coordinate 39,421 of NZ_JBFAQK010000067.1, read as the reverse complement.
ACGAGTCCCGCGGCAAAGTCGACAAGTCGCTTCGCATCCGTGTCGTCCATCTCCGTGAGGTTCATGATCACGGGGGTGCCCTCGCGGAAGTGTTCCCCGATGGTACGGGCCTCGTTGTAGGTCCGCGGATGCAGCGTGGTGATGCGGTAGGGCTCCCGCTCGGACACGACCTTGGGCATGATCACCGGTGCACTCTTCTCCATGCTCGGGCGTTCAGGTGTGATGGATGCCACGGGGGCGATCCGCGCCGGGCGTCCACTGTCGACCGGGAGGGAAACCGGCTCGCGCGGTGCGGGCGGCGCCGCCACCCGCACCGGCTCCTCACGCTCGATCTGGCGGGGAGGCTGGTGCCGCCGGTGCTCCCGCTCGGGCTCCGGCTCGGGTTCGAAGTCGTCATCGGGGTCGAAACCCCGGCCGTCGTACCCATCGTCCTCCACGAGGCCGAGGTAGACCGCCATCTTGCGCATCGCGCCGGCCATTCTCTGAGTCCTCCGCTCTGTGGTGGATCGGCATTCGTCACCAAGTGCCCGCGATCCACTCGGTCTGCCCCGCTTTGGGCGGGAATGACCATATTTTCTACTGTGGTCCGACTTGCTTCGCGACGTTACCCGAGCCGGGGTCGGACTCCGAGTACCGCCGTACCGACGCGCACATGTGTCGCTCCGGCCGCGACGGCCTGCTCGAGGTCCGCACTCATCCCTGCTGACACCATGTTCGCAGCCGGATGGGCCGCGCGCAGGCTTGATGAGAATTCCATCAGCCGCTCGAACGCCGCCTGTTGCCGTCCCGCGTACGGTCCGGCCAGCGGCGCGACGGTCATCAGTCCGTCGAGCCGCAGTCCTGGCGAGCCGGCGACCGCCGCCGCCAACTCCTCGATCCCGTCCGGCGCGACGCCGCCGCGCTCCCCCTGCCGGCCCGACTCGGCGTCCAGCGCGACCTGGATCAGGCAGCCGAGTTCGCGTTCCGCCCGCACCGCGGCGGCGGAGAGGGCGGAAACGAGCTTCGGGCGGTCGACGGACTGCACCACATCGGCATAACTCGCGACAGAACGGACCTTGTTGGTCTGCAACTGACCGACGAAGTGCCAGCGAAGGTTCAGATCCGCGCAAGCGGCGGCCTTCGGGGCCGCGTCCTGGTCACGGTTCTCCGCCACATGACGCACACCGAGTTCATGGAGCAGTCGCACATCGCTCGCCGGGTATGTCTTGGTGACCACGATGAGGGTCACCTCGTCCCGTTCACGGCCCACTGCCGCGCAGGCGGAGGCGATACGTTCCTCCACCGCCGCCAGATTCTTGGCGAGTTCGGTTCTGCGGTCGGTCATGGGGTCTTCCGGTCCTCCAGCCAGACGTATCCGGCGAGCCGTCCGGTCGTGCGGTCACGCCGGTAGGAATAGTGGTCGCTCGATTCCAGTGTGCAGACCCCGGACTGCCGGCGGTCGCGCACCCCGAGCGCCTCGAGCTGTGCGTGCACCCCGGCCGTGACGTCGACGGCCGGGGTCCCCCAGCTCGTCTCCGACCAGGCGGCCGGCTCGACGGCGGCCACTTGCGACCGCATCTGCTCGGGTACTTCGTAGCAGCGACCGCAGACGGCCGGTCCGGTACGGGCGATGATGCGCTCCGGTTCCGCGCCGAGCTTCCGCATCGCCTCGACGGCGGCGGGCACGACGCCCGCGATCATCCCGGGACGTCCCGCGTGCGCCGCCCCCACCACCCCGGCGACCGGGTCCGCGAGCAGAACCGGTGTGCAGTCGGCGGTGAGCACGGCGAGGGCGAGGCCGCGCCGTGCGGTGACCAGCGCGTCGACCGCCGGCACGTCCGGGGTCGGCCACGGCCCGTCCACCTGGGCGACGTCGTTGCCGTGCACCTGGTTCATCCAGACCACCGACTCCGGGGAGAGCCCCAGGGACCTGGCCGCGATCTCCCGGTTGGCCAGCACGGCTCCGGGGTCGTCGCCGACGGCGCCGCCCAGGTTGAGCTCCTCGTACGGAACGGCGCTCACCCCGCCCCACCGGTCGGTGAAGGCGAAGTGCGCGCCGCTCTCGTGTATCGCGTCGTGCTGCACCGTCACTTCAGGAAGTCCGGAACATCCAGCTCTTCCGCCTGGCTGTCCGGGTACGGACGGGCCGTCGGAACCTGCGCCGGGCCGGCCTGCGATCCCAGGTCGCTCGCAACCGGAGCCGGCTCGACGGGCGTGGGCTCCTCGCGCACGGGCACGGTGCCGAGCCCGGTGGAGCGCGGGCCGTCGCTACCGCGGGTCGGGGCCGGGGCCGGCTCGTCGCGCTTGTTGGAGGCGGAGCCGATCACGTTCTCCCGGCGGGTCGGCGGCTGACCGCCGTCGAAGCCGGCCGCGATGACCGTGACCCGGACCTCGTCGCCGAGCGCGTCGTCGATGACGGCGCCGAAGATGATGTTGGCCTCGGGGTGGGCCGCCTCGCTGACGAGCTGGGCCGCCTCGTTGATCTCGAACAGGCCGAGGTCGGAGCCGCCGGAGATCGAGAGCAGCACGCCGCGTGCGCCGTCGATGGACGCCTCGAGGAGCGGCGAGGAGATCGCCATCTCCGCCGCGGCCACCGCACGGTCGTCGCCGCGTGCGGAGCCGATGCCCATGAGGGCGGAGCCGGCCTCGGACATCACGGACTTGACGTCGGCGAAGTCGAGGTTGATCAGACCCGGGGTGGTGATGAGGTCGGTGATGCCCTGGACACCGGACAGCAGTACCTGGTCCGCCGACTTGAAGGCGTCCAGAACACTGACCTGGCGGTCCGAGATGGACAGCAGCCGGTCGTTCGGGATGACGATGAGGGTGTCGACCTCTTCGCGGAGTTCGGCGATGCCGTCCTCCGCCTGGTTCGCGCGCCGCCGGCCCTCGAAGGTGAACGGGCGGGTGACCACACCGATCGTGAGGGCACCCAGCGAGCGGGCGATGTTGGCGACGACGGGAGCGCCGCCGGTGCCGGTGCCGCCGCCTTCGCCGGCGGTGACGAAGACCATGTCGGCCCCCTTGAGGACCTCCTCGATCTCCTCGCGGTGATCCTCTGCCGCCTTGCGACCGACTGCCGGATTCGCTCCGGCGCCGAGGCCTCGCGTGAGTTCGCGGCCGACGTCGAGTTTGACGTCGGCGTCGCTCATCAACAGCGCCTGAGCGTCCGTGTTGATAGCGATGAACTCGACGCCCTTGAGACCGACCTCGATCATTCGGTTGATGGCATTGACACCACCGCCGCCGACACCGATGACCTTGATGACTGCGAGGTAGTTCTGCGGTGCTGCCACGTCGAAGGCCTCTCGCCTCGAGTTACGTGTCGCCGCCTCGCGGGGCCGCGCTGCGACGACTGATGTCGAATTGGGACGGCCCGACCAGCCGGCTGCCGACCCGAACCCTAACGCTGAAGTTTAGGGTTACCAGTGTGTCTGTTCCCTGGACTCTTCCGAACAGGACACTAAGTCGACAAGTGGCGCCCGTTCAACGAACACGCCGAACCTCCCGTTTTTCTTTTCACCCTATGTGATCACGCACAGCAATGACCAACCAGGGTGCTGGCCAGCACAGATGCGCGTCAACTCCCCGATGAGGCAGGGGCGCTGGGCGCGCTCACATCGAAGTGCCCGGCCTCGGGGGCTGCTTTCATGAGTGCTTCGAGCGCCCGCGCCTTCACCCCGCCCTCCCCCGAGCTGCCCCACACCACGGTGCGATTGCCGCTCAACTCCAGGGAGATGTAGTCGTATGAGACTACTTTCATGCTCTGCAGATCGGCTGCGACTTTCGCGGGAAGTTCACTTCTGACCCTGACCGCTTCCGCCACGAGCCGGTCCGGCCCGAATCGGTTCAGGCTTGGCGAGCCGTCAACTTCCATCCGTAGCAGGGGAACACCCGCGGGCGCCTTGCCGACCGTGGCGAACCGCACTCCGTTCGCGTCCACTTCGACGAACTTTGTTCCCTTTTCGAGCAGCAGGACCGGCTTTCGTTCGGTCACGACCAGTTCGATACCGTCCGGCCACGACCGTTCGACCGCCACGGAGTCGATACGCGGCAGTTCCTGCCGCAGCCTGGCTTCGATGGCGTCGGTGTCGACGGAGATGAGCGGCGCGCCCATCGGTACCGCCGCCGCGGCCCGGACCTCGCCGGGCGTGAGGACGTCGGTGCCTCTGGTCGCCACATGCTCGGCGCGCAGCCAGGAGGAGCCGTAGAGCAGCCAGACCGTACCGGCGATCAGGGCGATCGCGGCGAGGGCGATCAGCAGGGAGCGGGGGCCGGGCCGCCGGAAACGTCCGGCGGGAGTGTCCTCGCGGCGCGGGCGGGCCTTGCCGTCCGGTCCTTCCGGTCCGTCCGGGGGCTTGCGCGCACCGCGTTCCGCGGTGGTCGGTCCGGCCACGCTCCCTGCCTTCTCACGCCTGCCGGCGTGCAGCAATCGCCTCGTACACCATGCCGACGAGCAGATCGTCGGCGTCCCTGCGGCCGAACTCGGCGGCCGCACGCGACATCTCGTACAGCCGGTGCGGATCGGCGAGCACCGGAAGGACGTTGCCCTGGACCCACTCGGGGGTCAGTTCGGCGTCGTCCACCAGCAGTCCGCCGCCCGCCTTGACCACCGGCTGGGCGTTGAGCCGCTGTTCGCCGTTGCCGATCGGCAGCGGTACGTAAGCGGCGGGCAGGCCCACGGCGGAGAGTTCGGCGACGGTCATCGCGCCCGCGCGGCACAGCATCATGTCGGCCGCGGCGTACGCGAGATCCATCCGGTCCACGTACGGTACCGGCACATAGGGCGGCATTCCCGGCATGTTGTCCACGCGCGGCAGTTCGTTCTTCGGGCCGACCGCGTGCAGGATCTGGATCCCGGAACGCTGGAGCACCGGAGCGATCTGCTGGATCACCTCGTTGAGGCGGCGGGCGCCCTGCGAGCCGCCGGAGACCAGCAGCGTCGGCAGGTTGGGGTCGAGGCCGAAGGCGGCACGCGCTTCGGGGCGGACCCTCGCGCGGTCGAGCGTCGCGATGGTGTGGCGCAGCGGGATGCCGATGTACCGGGAGTTGCGGAGCTTGCTGTCGGGCGTGGCGACGGCCACGCCGGCGGCGTAACGCGAGCCGATCTTGTTGGCCAGGCCGGGGCGGGCGTTGGCCTCGTGGATGACGATCGGCACGCCGAGGCGCTTGGCCGCGAGGTAGCCGGGCAGCGCGACGTAACCGCCGAAGCCGACGACGCAGTCGGCCTTCGTCCGCTCGAGGATCTGCTCCGCCGCCTTGATGGTGCCCCGGAGCCGCCCCGGGACGGTGATCAGCTCAGGGGTGGGTTTGCGCGGCAGTGGAACGGCGGGGATGAGCGCCAGCTCGTAGCCGCGCTCAGGCACAAGCCTGGTCTCGAGACCGCGTTCCGTGCCGAGGGCTGTGATGCCCACGCTCGGGTCCTGCCTGCGCAGGGCGTCCGCGAGGGCGAGCGCGGGCTCGATGTGGCCGGCGGTCCCCCCACCGGCGAGTACGACATGCACCGAAATTCACCGCTCTCCGGACGGACGCTTCTTGACGCGCCGTCTCATCGTCTTCCATCTCACCCCGGGCCTCCGCACGGCCAGGGCCGCCTTTGCCGCGGGATCCTCTCGCGCGAAGGCGATCAGCAGCCCGACGGCGAACATCGTCGGCAGCAGCGCGGACCCTCCGTAGGAGAAGAGCGGCAGCGGGACGCCGGCGATCGGCAGCAGACCGAGCACCGCACCGATGTTGACCACGGCCTGGGCCGTGATCCACGTGGTGACGCCTCCCGCCGCGTACCTCACGAAGGGGTCCTCCGTGCGTCCGGCGACGCGGATACCCGCATAGCCTAGAGCCGCGAACAGGGCGAGCACCGACAGCGTCCCCGCCAGGCCCAGTTCCTCCCCGGCGATGGCGAAGATGAAGTCGGTGTGCGGTTCGGGTAGTTGGCCCCATTTTTCCACACTTGCACCGAGGCCGGAACCGAACCATCCGCCAGACGCAAGAGCATAGATGCCGTGGACGGCCTGCCAGCACTCGCCTTCCGGTCCGAGGTCGATCGCACCGATGCAGGACAGCCGGGACATCCGGTTCTCGTTGGTCCTGATCAGCAGCAGACCGACGAAACCGGCGATACCGAGCACTCCCGCGAAGAGACGGGTCGGGGCCCCCGCGAGCCACAGCAGACCGAAGAGGATCGCGGTGAGGATGATCGCCGTGCCCATGTCCCCGCCGAGCATGATCAGGCCGAGGAGCAGGAAGGCGACCGGGACCAGCGGCACCAGCAGGTGCTTCCACTGGGTCAGCAGCCGCCGGTCCTGTTTACGGGCGAGCAGGTCCGCGCCCCACAGGATCAGCGCCAGCTTGCCGAACTCACTGGGCTGCAGCTGGAAGGGGCCGCCGAGGTAGATCCAGTTCTGGTTGCCGTTGACCGCGTGCCCTATCCCGGGCACCTGCACCAGCACCATCAGGAAGACGGTGATCACCAGGAGGGGGTAGGACAGCGCCCGGTGCAGTTTGACCGGCATCCGGGAGGCGACCAGCAGCAGCACGGTGCCGATGACCGCGGCGACGAACTGCTTCTGGAAGAAGTACGAGGCGGGCAGCGAGTACTCCAGCGCCTGGATCATCGACGCGGAGTAGACCATCACCAGCCCGAGAACGGTGATCAGCAGGCTGCTGCCGAGGATCAGGTAGTAGGCCGTGAGCGGCCGGTCCCAGGCCCTGCGGGCCTGCTCGTACAGCCGCCGTGGCCCGCGGGGTCCGCCGACGCGGGGGGTACGCGGGGCACGTGCCCCGCCGCCCCGTACACGGGGCGCCCGCCGGACGTCCCCGCCGGTGCGGCTCCGCAGCGCGATGCCGGCTCCGCCGGCGAGGGCGGGCACGCGGCCTACAGACACGGCGCCGGCCGCCCCCGCGAGGGCGGGCACCGGCCCTGCGGGCACGAGCCCGGCGATCCAGGCTCCCGCGGCGCGTACCGCGCTCCCGGCGGCGGCTGCCCGGCCTGGCGCACGCCGGCGGGCCGCCGTGGCCACGCCCCGGGCAGGAACGTCCCCGTAGGCGGTGTCGGAAGCCGAGGGGACGGCAGGCGCGCGAACCGGAGCTGACCGCCGGGCGACGGTGGCGTCAGAGGCCGAGGGGACGGCAGGCGCATCCGCGCGGGGCACCGGAGCCGGCCCCCGGGCGTCGGCGGTATCAGGGGCCGAGGGGACGGCAAGCGCATCCGACGGGCGAACCGGAGCCGGCCGCCGGGCGTCGGCGGTATCAGGGGCCGCAGGCGCATGGTGCGGCGGCAGGGAAGAAACGTCCGCAGTCGCCCGCGCCACGGCGCTGGCCGCGTGCGGTGCCGCCGTGGCGGCAGCAGGCCCCTCCCCGGCCGCCCGCACCACGACGTCGGCCGCGTGCGGGGCCACCGTGGCAGGTGCGGACTCCCCGGTGGTCCGCACAGCGGCGTCGGTGGCAGGCGGGGCCACCGTGGCGGGAGCGGGCCCCTGCGGGGTGGTGCGGGCCGGCCGTCGCGGCGGGGCGGTCCCGGCTGCGGCGGGGACGGAGAGGGCGTCTCCCGGGCCCAGGGGCCCCTCGGTGGCCGGCATGGTCGCTGTCCCCTCCAGTCGTGCCCGGCGGCAGCCGGATCCCGCGGCTGTCAGGCGTGCTCGTCGGCGAGGGCCCGGACCGCTTCCGCGAAGGCCTCGCCCCGCTCGTTGTAGTTGGTGAACATGTCCATCGAGGCGCAGGCCGGTGCCAGCAGAACCGTGTCTCCGGGCCGGGCGAGCGAGGCCGCCTCCCGTACCGCCGCGGACATCGCCCCAGTGTCGGTCCGCTCGAGGTCGACGACCGGGACCTCGGGCGCGTGTCGCGCCAGGGCTTCGCGGATCAGCGCGCGGTCGGCGCCGATCAGGACGACGCCCCGCAACCGCTTCGCCGACGCGGTGACCAGTTCGTCGAAGGTGGCGCCCTTGGCAAGTCCCCCGGCGATCCACACGATCGGTTCGTAGGCGGCCAAAGAGGCCTCCGCCGCATGGGTGTTGGTCGCCTTGGAGTCGTCGACGTACGCGACCCCCTCGACCTCCGCGACGTGTTCGATGCGGTGCGCGTCGGGCCGGAAGGCGCGCAGCCCGTCCCGTACGGCCGCCGGCTCGACGCCGAACGCGCGGGCCAGCGCCGCCGCCGCGAGGGCGTTGGCGATGTTGTGCGGCGCCGGCGGGTTCACGTCCGCGACCTCGGCCAGCTCCTGCGCCTGCTTGTGGCGGTCGGCGACGAACGCGCGGTCCACCAGGATGCCTTCCACGACGCCCAGTTGGGACGGTCCCGGCGTCCCGAGGGTGAAGCCGATGGCCCGGCAGCCCTCTTCGACGTCCGCGGCACGCACCAGTTGCTCTGTCGCGGGGTCTGCGGCGTTGTAGACGCAGGCGACCGTGTTGCCCTCGTAGATGCGGCCCTTGTCGGCGGCGTACGCCTCCATGGAGCCGTGCCAGTCGAGGTGGTCCGGGGCGAGGTTGAGCACCGCGGCGGAGTGCGCGCGCAGCGAGGGCGCCCAGTGGAGCTGGTAGCTGGAGAGCTCGACGGCGAGCACGTCGTACCGCTCGTCGCCGAGGACGACGTCGATGATCGGTGTGCCGATGTTGCCGATCGCGGCGGTCCGCAGGCCGGCCGCCGTCAGGATCGAGGCGAGCATCCGGGTCGTGGTCGTCTTGCCGTTGGTGCCGGTGATCGCCAGCCAGGGCGCCGCGTCAGGGCCGCGCAGCCGCCATGCGATCTCCACGTCGCCGACGACGTCGACACCGGCGGCCGCCGCGGCGGCGAACAGCGGACTGGACGGCTTCCAGCCGGGCGAGGTGACGACCAGGTCGGTGCCGTCCGGCAGGGTTTGGGCGTCACCGAGCCGCACGACGACGCCCGCTGCGGCCAGTTCGGCCGCTCGCGCCTCGTGCGTCTCGCCGGCTCCGCCGTCCACGACGGTGACCCGCGCGCCGAGCCCGGCCAGGGCGCGGGCGGCGCTGACGCCGCTCACGCCGAGGCCGGCGACGGTGACGTTCATGCCCTGCCAGTCGCTCACTTGTCGGCTGCCCATCCCGCGTAGAAGAGACCGAGGCCCACGATGACGCACATGCCCTGGATGATCCAGAACCGGACCACCACAAGGACTTCGGACCACCCCTTCAGTTCGAAGTGGTGCTGGAGCGGCGCCATCCGGAAGACCCGCTTGCCCGTCATCTTGAACGAACCGACCTGGATCACCACGGACATCGTGATGAGGACGAACAGGCCGCCGAGGAGGGCGAGCAGGAATTCGGTACGGGAGCAGATCGCCAGGCCCGCGAGTGCGCCGCCGAGTGCGAGCGAGCCGGTGTCGCCCATGAAGATCTTGGCGGGAGAGGTGTTCCACCACAGGAAGCCGAAGCAGGAGCCCATCAACGCGGAGGCGACGACCGCGAGGTCGAGCGGATCCCGCACTTCGAAACACGCGTTGGGGTTCGTCAGGGTCACCGCGTTGGCGCAGGACTCCTGGAACTGCCACAGCCCGATGAACGTGTACGCGCCGAAGACCATCACCGAGGCGCCGGTGGCGAGGCCGTCGAGACCGTCGGTCAGGTTCACGCCGTTCGACATCGCGAGGATCATGAACAGCGCCCAGACGACGAACAGCACCGGGCCGATGGACCAGCCGAAGTCGGTGATGAACGACAGCTTGGTCGAGGCCGGGGTGTTGCCGCGCTGGTCGGCGAACTGCAGTGACAGCACGGCGAAGGCGATGCCGACGATCAGCTGGCCGGCCATCTTCGCCTTGGCCCGCAGACCCAGCGAACGCTGCTTGACGATCTTGATGTAGTCGTCGAGGAAGCCGACCAGGCCCATGCCGGCCATCAGGAAGAGCACCAGGACACCCGAGAACGTCGGGTCCTCACCGGTGATCACCTTGGCGAGCGCATAGGCGATGAGCGTGGCCAGGATGAAGGAGATGCCGCCCATGGTGGGCGTGCCCTTCTTCCCGGCGTGGCCGCGCGGGCCGTCGTCGCGGATGAACTGCCCGTATCCCTTGCGGGCCAGGAGCTTGATCAGCAGCGGAGTACCGATCAGGGTCAGGAAGAGACCGATGGCTCCCGCGAAGAGGATCTGCCTCATCGGACGGCACCCTCACCCTCGGGACCCTCGAGCAGCGCTTGTGCGATCCGCTCCAGACCGACCGACCTGGAAGCCTTCACCAGCACGACGTCTCCCGGGCGCAGCTCTCTGCGCAACAGGTCGACCGCCGCCTGCGCGTCGGACACGTGCACCGACTCCTCACCCCACGAACCCTCGTTGTATGCGCCCAGCTGCAACCAGGACGCTTCCCTGCCCCCGACCGCGACGAGCTTGCCGACATTGAGCCGGACGGCAAGCCGCCCGACCGCGTCGTGCTCGACGAGTGCCTCGTCACCGAGCTCGGCCATCTGCCCGAGCACCGCCCACGTACGACGTCCCTTGCCCATGGCGGCCAGCGCTCGGAGCGCGGCGCGCATGGACTCGGGATTCGCGTTGTAGGCGTCGTTGACGACCGTCACGCCGTCCGGACGCTCGGTGACCTCCATACGCCAGCGGGAGAGGGTGCCCGCCTCCGAGAGCGCGAGGGCGATCTCACTGGCGGACATGTCCAGCTCATGGGCGACGGCGGCCGCGGCGAGCGCGTTCGACACGTGGTGCTCACCGTACAGCCGCATGGTCACATCGCTGCACCCGGTGGGTGTGTGGAGCGTGAAAGTGGGTTGTCCGAGTTCGGTGAGACGGACATTCTCGGCGCGTACGGCGGCGTCGTCGGCCTCACCGAACAGCAGCACGCGGGCTTTTGTACGGGAGGCCATGGCGCGGACCAGCGGATCGTCGGCGTTGAGGACCGCGACTCCGCCGTCCTCTCCCGCCGGGGGAAGCGACTCGACCATCTCGCCCTTGGCCTGCGCGATCTGCTCGCGGCCGCCGAACTCCCCGATGTGGGCGGTGCCGACGTTCAGCACGAGACCGATCCGGGGCGGGGTCAGCTCGGTGAGGTAGCGGATGTGGCCGATTCCGCGCGCTCCCATTTCGAGCACCAGGTGCTCGGTCTCCTCGGTGGCGCGGAGCGCGGTGAGCGGCAGTCCGATCTCGTTGTTGAGGGATCCGGGCGTCCAGACGGTGGGTCCCTTGCGCTGGAGCACCTGCGCGATCAGGTCCTTGGTGCTGGTCTTTCCGGCCGAGCCGGTCAGCGCGACGACCTTGGTACCGAGGCGCTTGACGACGTGACGTGCCAGGCGCCCCAAGGCGCTCTGCACGTCGTCGACGACGATCGCGGGCACCCCGAGGGGGCGGGTGGCCAGCACGGCTGCCGCGCCTGCCGCCACCGCCCGCTCCGCGTAGTCGTGCCCGTCGACTTTCTCGCCCTGGAAGGCGGCGAAGAGGCTGCCGGGCTCGACCGCCCGGGAGTCGATGACGACGGGGCCGGTGACCGGTGTGGCCGGATCCGGTATGTCGTGCGACTGCCCGCCGACGATTTCGGCGATCTCGGCGAGGGAGAGGGCGATCAATGGGTCATCCCTGATTCTTCTTGGCGGCTGCGCTGCCGACGGCGCGTTCGATGGCGGCGCGCAGTACCTGGCGGTCGTCGAACGCGCGGACCACACCGGCGATGTCCTGGCCCTGCTCGTGGCCCTTGCCCGCGACGAGCACGGTGTCGCCGGCCTCGGCACGGGCGACCGCCGCGGCGATCGCCTCTGCCCGGTCCTCGTAGACCATCACGTCGCCGCGCTCGTGGACCGGCACCTCCGCGGCGCCCGCCAGCATCGTGGCGAGGATCGCGAGGGGGTCCTCACCGCGCGGATTGTCGGAGGTCAGCACGGCGGTGTCGGCCAGCCTCGCGGCGGCCGCGCCCATGGGGCCGCGCTTGGTCCTGTCACGGTCGCCGCCGCAGCCGAGCACGATGTGCACCTTGCCCTTGGTGACCTTGCGCAGGGAGCGCAGCACCGACTCCACGGCGTCGGTCTTGTGGGCGTAGTCCACGACCGCGAGGTACGGCTGGCCGGCGTCGACGCGCTCGAGCCGGCCGGGCACACCGGGTACCGCGGCGATGCCGTCGGCCGCGGTCTGCGGGTCGAGTCCGGCGACGGCGAGCGTGACGACGGCGGCCAGCGTGTTGGCGACGTTGAAGGGGCCGGGCAGCGGCGCCTGGGCGCGTACCCGCTCGCCCGCCGGGCCCACCGCGGTGAACGTCGAGCCGTGGGTGCCGACTTCGACGTCCTCGGCCCGCCAGTCGGCGTCCGGGTGGCCCTCCGCGGAGAAGGTGGTGACGGGCACGGTGGCCTCGTCGACGAGCCTGCGGCCGTACTCGTCATCAAGGTTGACGACTGCCTTCCGGCTGCGCTTCGGCGTGAACAGCTGCGCCTTCGCCTGGAAGTAGTCCTCCATGTCGGAGTGGAATTCCATGTGCTCGGGGCTGAGGTTGTTGAAGACCGCGATGTCGAAGACACAGCCGTCGACCCGGCCGAGCACCAGGGCGTGGCTGGAGACCTCCATGGCGACCGCGTCGGCGCCGCGCTCGCGCATGACCGCGAACAGCGCCTGAAGGTCGGTGGCCTCCGGGGTGGTGCGCTCCGACTTGATGCGCTCGTCGCCGATCCGCATCTCGACCGTGCCGATCAGGCCCGTGGAACGCCCGGCCGCCTTGAGGCCGCCCTCGACGAGGTAGGCGGTCGTGGTCTTGCCCGAGGTGCCGGTGATGCCGATCTGCAGCAGATCGTCGCCGGGGTGCCCGTAGATCTCGGTGGCGAGTTCGCCCATCCGGCCGCGCGGATTGTCCGTGACGAGGACCGGGAGGCCGGTCGCGTCGGCGCGTTCGGCGCCGCTCTCGTCGGTGAGGATCGCGGCCGCGCCCAGGTCCGCGGCCTGGGCGGCGAAGTCGGCGCCGTGGAAGCGGGCGCCGGGCAGGGCGGCGTAGAGGTCGCCCGGGCGTACCGCCCGGGAGTCATGGGTGATGCCGGTGATCTCCGCGGCGCCCGGTGTCTGCACCCCCAGTCGGGCCGCGAGCTCCGCGAGCTTCGTCGGGCGGGGCCGTTCCGGACGGGGCGCTCCCGTCTGTTTCGCGGGGGCGTCCTGCGGGGCGGTTCGGTACTGATCAGCTTGTGGCACGGCGGTGAGCGTACCGGGCGCACCGGGCCCGGGCGAAAATGAGGGGCGCTCCCCTGGCCGGTTCCCGGGATCGGGGGTGATCGTCGTCACTGGGTACCTCCGGTCACTCGCCGGGTTCGAAGGTCACGGGCAGCCGGGCCGGGCCCTTGCCGGTCGGGGCGACCTGCAGGGTCTTCAGCGCGAACTCCATGACCTTTTGGTAGATGGGACCGCAGATCTGACCGCCGAAGTAGCTCCCCTTGGTGGGGTTCTGGATGGCGCAGTAGACGGTGACCTGCGGGTCGTCGGCCGGTGCGAAACCGGCGAACGAGGCGGTGTAGCCCTTGTAGACGCCGAGTTCGGGGTCGACCCGGTTCGCCGTTCCGGTCTTGCCGGCGACGCGGTAGCCGGGGATGCGGGCCTTGGTTCCGGTGCCCTCCTCGTCGTCGACGACGGACTCGAGCATGGTCGCCAGGGTGTCGGCGGTCTTCTCGCTGACGACCCTGGTCCTCTCCGGTTCCTCGGCGGGGGTGAAGCGGCCGTCGGGGCCCCTGGTGCCGCGCACCAGCGTGGGTTCGACGCGTACGCCGCCGTTGGCGACGGTGGAGTACACGGAGGCCGCCTGTACGGCGTTGACGGACAGCCCCTGCCCGAACGGGATCGTGTACTGCTGCGAGGTGGACCAGTCCTTCGGCGGGGCGAGGATGCCCGGGGTCTCGCCCGGGTAGCCGAGCCCGGTGGGGCTGCCGAGGCCGAACTTGCGCAGGTAGGAGTGGAGCACCTTGTTGGCCTCCGGCTGCGACGTGCCGAGCTGCCCGGTGGCGAGGATCGTGCCGATGTTGCTGGACTTGGCGAGGACGCCGTTGAGCGTCAGGTACCAGGTGGGGTGGTCGATGTCGTCCTTGAAGAGCCGGTCGCCGCGGTGGAGCCGGTTGGGGACGACGACGTGCGTCGCGGGGGTGGCCTTCTTCTCCTCGAGCACGGCGGCCATGGACACCACCTTGGCGGTGGAGCCCGGTTCGAACGCGTCCTGCAGGGCGGCGTTGCCGAGGGAGGCGGAGGTGGCCTGGCCGAGGTCGTTGGGGTCGTACCCGGGGGCGTTGGCCATGGCGAGGATCTCGCCGGTACGGGTGTTCTGCACGATCACGTAGCCGCGGTCGGCCTTCGACTTGCCGACCTGGTCCTCGATGGCCTTCTGCGCGGCCCACTGGATGTCGCGGTCGATGGTCAGTTCCACGTCGGACCCGGGGACCGCGGGGACCTCGCGCGAGGTGGCGGTGGGCACGCGGCGGCCGCCGGACTGGGTGTAGGTGACGGTGCCGTCCTTGCCGGCGAGCGTCTCGTCGAGCATGGACTCGATGCCCCCGCCGCCCCGGTTCGAGGCGTTGACGAATCCCAGTATCCCGGCGGCGAGGTCGCCGTTGGGGTAGACGCGTTTGCTGCTGGGCTCCTGGAAGACGCCCGCCAGCACGTTCGCCCCGGGGCCGCCCTTGCTCTTGTCCGCGGAGGCCTTCTGCGCGTAGACGCTCTTGAGGTCCTTGATCTGGTTCCACACCTGCGGTGTCTGGCGGCGGGCCAGCACGGCGTAGCGGGAGCCGGGCTTCTTGAGCTTCGCGGCGAGCTCGCCCGGCTCCTTGCCGAGGATGGGGGCGAGCAGCTGGGCGGCCTGTTCCGGCGCGTCGGGGGCCTTGCTGTCCTCGGGCGTGAACATCTTCGGGTCGGCGGTGATGTCGTAGGCGTCCACGCTGGTGGCGAGCGCGACTCCGGCCCGGTCGGTGATCTCGCCCCGCTCGGCCGCGAGTGTGCGGCTGAGGTAGCGGTTCTTCTCGGCCTTGGCGGCGTAGGCGCTCGCGTCGACGGCCTGCACCTGGAGCAGCCGGACCACGAAGGCGAGCATCACCAGTGTCAGGCCCAGGCTGACCAGCCTCAGCCGGGGGCGCGGATTGCCGAGCCGTACGCGCCGGGGCGCCGGACGCCGGCCGGGGCGCGGCCTGCCGGCGGAGGGCCGCTGACCGGGCCGCTGCCCGGAGCGCTGGGGGGCTTGCGCGGAGGGCCGCCGGGCGGGACCTGGCACCCGGCGCCGCGGTGGTTCCTTGGGGGGCACTGCGTCACCTGCCGGGGATCGTCGGGTTCGGCTGCGGGGACGTACGGACGGACGGGGCGGAGCCGGGAGCCTCGGGAGCGGCGGGCGGTCCGGAGAGCCCCTGCGTGCCGGTGGAGCCCGCCGGCGCGGAAGGGGGTGGTGTCCGGACGGACGGCGACGGCGCTGCGGAGGGCCCGCCGGCCGCCGTGCCGGAGGGCTCGGCGGAGGGCTGCGCCGGGGGCGGGGGCGGCAGGGGCTCCGCGGTGGCCTTGCGCGGTACGCCGAGCACCTTGCCGTCCGGGCCGAGGAAAGCGGGACCGCCGCCAGGGACCATGCCGAGCTCGCGGGCGCGCCGCTCGAGGGCGTTGGGGGCCGAGTGACGGTCCACGTCCCGCTGGAGCGCCTGCTGCTCGTCGGTGAGTTCGGTGGTCTTCTTCTTCAGTTCGCTCAGCTCGAAGGAGCCCTGGCTGAGCGAGGAGTTCAGGAGCAGGAGTGTGATCAGCCCACCGGACAGCAGGAGCACGACCAGCAGGACGAAGGGGGTACGGGCCGCGGTGCTCGGCCCCGACGGCATCAGCCGCGTGAGCCGTACGGCCCTTCCCTTCAGCTGCTTGGCCGCTGTGCTCAAGGTGTCCTCCGGTTCGCTTCTCCGCCGGCCGTGCGCGGTCGCCCGCGCGCTGTGCTCACGCCACGTCCTCCCGGATGCGCTCCGCCCCCCTCAGACGTGCCGGGGCCGCCCGGCGGTTCTCGGCGACCTCTTCGTCGGTGGGCAGCTCCGCCCCCCGGGTCAGCAGCTTCAGCCGCGGCTGGTACTGCTCGGGCACCACGGGCAGGCCGGGCGGGGCGGTGTTCGCGGCACCGGCCGCGAAGACCTGCTTGACCAGCCGGTCCTCGAGGGAGTGGTACGACAGCACGGCGATCCGTCCACCGACGGCGAGCGCGGACACCGCGGCGGGAACGGCCCGCTCGAGCACCGCCAGTTCTCCGTTCACCTCGATCCGCAGGGCCTGGAACGTGCGCTTGGCCGGGTTGCCGCCGGTGCGCTTGGCGGCCTGTGGCAGCGCGTCGCGGATGAGCTCGACGAGCCGGGCGCTGTTGGTGAACGGTTCCTTCTCCCGCTCCCGCACGATGGCGGACACGATCCGCTTGGCCTGCTTCTCCTCGCCGTAGGCGCGCAGGATCCGCACCAGGTCGCCGGGGGGATAGGTGTTGAGGACCTCGGCGGCGCTCATGCCCGTCGTCTGGTCCATCCGCATGTCGAGCGGGGCGTCCTGGGCGTAGGCGAAGCCGCGGTCGGCCTCGTCGAGCTGCATGGAGGAGACGCCGAGGTCGAACAGCACGCCCTGGACGCGGGGAATCCCGAGGCGGGCGAGCACGTCGGGGAGCTCGTCGTAGACCGCGTGCACCAGGGTCGCCCGCTCACCGAACCGGGCCAGCCGCTCGCCGGACAGACGCAGGGCCTCCGTGTCGCGGTCGAGCGCGACGAGACGGGTCTGCGGGAACTGCTCGAGCAGTGCCTCGCTGTGGCCGCCGAGGCCGAGGGTGCAGTCGACGACGACTCCGCCCGGCGCCTGGAGGGCGGGGGCCAGCATGTCCAGGCACCGCTGGAGCATCACCGGGACGTGTCGGGTCTGGCTCATGCGCCCTCTCAGATCCGGCGCGGGCGGGTCATGGCCGGGCCGTGCGTACGCCGCGCACGCGGGGAATGTGCGGGGGGCCGGCGGATGTGTGGTCGGCCTCCGTGAACTTCGCGTCACTTTAGTCCACTGGTCCGGCCGGTCAATCAACCGGCCAGCGCGTCGCGCGGCCTGCCGTGTCAGGCTTGTGGGTTACCTCACAGCACGGGTCGTTGACGTTCTTTTGTCCGCTCTCACACCGGGCCCGTGCGGGCGGTGACCGTTACCTTCGTTGCATGTCGACTTCTGCGTACCAGCCTGCCGCCGACCCCGCACGCACCGGTGGCACCGTCACTGATCGTCTCGTCGAAGCGAACCAGCGCTACGCCGCGGAATTCCAGGACCCGGGGATGGACGCGCGCCCGGTCCTCAAGGTGGCCGTGGTCGCCTGCATGGACGCCCGTCTCGACCTGCACGCGGCGCTCGGACTGGAGCTCGGCGACTGCCACACGATCCGCAACGCCGGTGGAGTGGTCACCGACGACGTGATCCGCTCCCTCACCATCAGCCAGCGCGCGCTCGGCACCCGCAGCGTGATCCTCGTGCACCACACCGGCTGCGGCCTTGAGACGATCACGGAGGATTTCCGTATCGAACTGGAGGAGGAGGTAGGGCAGCGGCCCGCATGGGCGGTCGAGGCCTTCCGTGATGTCGACCAGGACGTCCGCCAGTCGATGCAGCGGGTGCGCACCTCGCCGTTCCTGCTGTACGCCGACGATGTACGCGGCTTCGTCTTCGACGTCACCACGGGCCTGCTTCGCGAGATCGACCCCGCTGAGTGAGCAGCTGAGCACGCGATATAGCACCTCAACCCCGACATATCCCGCCCACTTATCCACAGGCGAGTGACACAACGCGGCAACGCCAACAAGAATGCGGGTGTGACCCCTTCCGGACCTTCCGGAGGCGGCGTCCATGTTTCGGGGTTGGGCCGTGCCGTCTCAAGTGCGCCGGCCCTATGAAAGGGCCGAGGAGGGCCGGGTGACGACCTATGACGATCGAGCGAGCCTCACGGATCTGACCACCACAGCGGATCTTGTCCGCAGGTCGGTCGAGAGCGTGATCGAGGGCAAGCCAGAGGTCGTACGGCTTTCGCTGACGGTGTTGCTCGCGGAGGGACATCTCCTCATCGAGGACGTTCCCGGCGTGGGCAAGACGATGCTGGCCAAGGCGCTGGCGAGATCCATCGACTGCTCCGTGCGGCGTATCCAGTTCACGCCGGACCTGCTGCCGTCGGACATCACCGGTGTGTCGATCTTCGATCAGCAGCGGCGCGAGTTCGAGTTCAAGCCGGGCGCGATCTTCGCCCAGATCGTGATCGGCGACGAGATCAACCGCGCGTCGCCGAAGACTCAGTCGGCGCTGCTGGAGTCGATGGAGGAGCGTCAGGTCACCATCGACGGGCACAGCTACGAACTGCCCGCCCCCTTCATGGTGGTGGCGACCCAGAACCCGGTGGAGATGGAGGGCACCTACCCGCTGCCGGAGGCGCAGCGCGACCGCTTCATGGCGCGCGTGTCCATCGGCTACCCCAGCGCCGCGGCCGAGCTCCAGATGCTCGACGTCCACGGCGGTGTGTCGCCGCTCGACGATCTGCAGCCCGTGGCGCACGCCCACGACATAGTGAAGCTGATCGAGGCCGTGCGCGCCGTGCACGTCGCCGAGTCCGTGCGGCGTTACGCGGTGGAGCTGGTGTCGGCGACCCGCAGCCACCCCGATCTGCGACTGGGCGCCTCCCCCCGTGCCACGCTGCACCTGCTGCGCGCCGCGAAGGCGTCCGCCGCGCTCAGCGGCCGCGAGTACGCCCTGCCGGACGACGTGCAGGCACTGGCCGTACAGGTGCTCGCGCACCGGCTGCTGCCCACGGCGCAGGCCCAGCTGAACCGCCGCACCGCCGAGCAGGTCGTCCTGGACATCGTCCAGCGCACCGCGGTCCCGACGAGCGGCACCTCCGACGGTTCGTACACGGCCGGCCGGCCGGCCCAGCCGCCGCTCTACGGCCAGCAGCCCGGCGCCCGGCGGCTGTGATGTCGGCCGGAGCCGCCTCGACGGGCCCGGCGGCCACGGGCGGCGGCGGGGTGCGCGCGGCGCTCGGCGGGCTCACCACCCGCGGCCGCTCCTTCCTCGCGGCCGGCGTGGCGGCGGCCGTCTGCGCCTATGTGCTCGGCCAGAGCGACCTGCTGCGCGTCGGACTGCTGCTCGCCGGACTGCCGCTGATCTGTGTGGCCGTCCTCTACCGCACCCGCTACCGGGTCGCCGCGAGCCGCAGGCTGTCGCCCGCCAGGGTGCCCTCCGGTTCCGAGGCGCGCGTCCACCTGCGGATGGACAACGTCTCGCGGATGCCGACGGGCCTGCTGATGCTCCAGGACCATGTGCCGTACGTGCTGGGGCCACGGCCCCGCTTCGTGCTGGACCGGGTCGAGGCGGGCGGCCGCCGCGAGGTCTCCTACCGGGTCCGCTCGGACCTGCGGGGCCGTTACCCCCTGGGACCGCTCCAGCTGCGGCTGACGGATCCGTTCGGCATGTGCGAGCTCACCCGTTCGTTCAGCGCGTTCGACACCCTCACGGTCATTCCGCGCACGGAGACACTGCCGGCGGTACGGCTGGCCGGCGAGGCCTCCGGCTACGGCGACGGCCGGCAGCGCTCGCTCGCCCTGGCCGGCGACGACGACATCATTCCCCGTGCCTACCGCTACGGGGACGACCTGCGCCGGGTCCACTGGCGCTCCACCGCCCGCTACGGCGAGCTGATGGTCCGGCGCGAGGAGCAGCCCCAGCGGCCCCGGTGCACCGTGCTGCTGGACACCCGGCGTGTGGCCTATCAGGGCGCGGGCCCCGACTCGGCGTTCGAGTGGGCGGTGTCCGGCGCCGCCTCTGCGCTGATGCACCTGCTGGAACGCGGCTTCGCCGTGCGGCTGTTGACCGACACCGGAACCTCCGTGCCGGGTGAGGGCGCGGACGGGTTCGCCGGTTCCTCGCAGGAGTCCGCCGACTCCGCGGGTCTGATGATGGACACGCTCGCGGTCGTGGACCACTCCGACGGCGCGGGCCTGTCCCGTTCGTTCGACGTGCTCCGCGGCGGGAGCGAGGGTCTGCTGATCGCCTTCCTCGGCGATCTGGACGACGAACAGGCCGCGCTGACGGCCCGGATGCGTCAGCGCAGCGGCTCAGCGGTCGCGTTCGTGCTGGACAGCGGCACGTGGGTGACCGGCGGTGCCGCCCCTGGACCGCTCGAGAAGCGGGTCCGGCAGCTGCGTGAATCGGGCTGGACCGCGCTCGCGGTGACGCCC
The DNA here is from genome assembly GCF_040677245.1 of Streptomyces kurssanovii. NCBI lineage: Bacteria > Bacillati > Actinomycetota > Actinomycetes > Kitasatosporales > Streptomycetaceae > Streptomyces > Streptomyces kurssanovii. Next base: position 19,298 of record NZ_JBFAQK010000067.1, on the reverse strand, counting down.
GGCGCACGGCTCACGGATCTGTGGCAGCAGGCGGCACGGGAACGCGTCGAGGCGTCCGGCGGCGGCACGTACGGTTCGCCGGGAGGTTGGTCATGAGCGGTCGCGCACGGCTCGCGGTGTGTGCCTTCGCCGCCACGCTGATGGCGGCGGGAGCCCTGCTGCCGCTGGTCGATCCGCCCAACTGGCTGTTCCAGGCCGGCTTCCTGCTGGCGGTACAGACCGGGGTGGGCGCGCTCGCCCGCCGGGTCCCGCTGCCCCGGCCGCTGACCGTGGCGGTGCAGACGCTGGTCACGCTGCTGCTGCTCACCGTGGTCTTCGCCAGGGGCCAGGCGTTCCTCGGTGTGCTGCCGGGACCGGACGCCTTCGTCCACTTCGGGGAGTTGCTGCGCGCCGGTGCGGACGACGTCGGCAAGTACGCGGTTCCCGCCCCGGACACCGACGGCATCAGGCTGATGGTGATCGGCGGCGTGCTGGTGATCGGCCTCGCCGTGGACGCGCTCGCGGTGACGTTCCGCAGCGCCGCCCCGGCCGGCCTGCCGCTGCTGGCTCTCTATTCCGTGGCCGCCGGACTCTCCGGCGGCGAGGCGAGCTGGCTGTGGTTCCTGCTGGCCGCGTCCGGCTACCTGCTGCTGCTGCTCGCCGAGGGCCGTGACCGGCTGTCCCAGTGGGGGCGCGTCTTCGGCGGCGGCGCGGGCACCCGCAACCGCTCCACGGGCGGCTTCGACCCGACGGAGGGCCGCCCGCAGGCACCGGTCAGGGCGGGCCGCAGGATCGGCGTCCTCGCGCTGGGTGTCGCGCTCGCCGTGCCGGCGGCGCTGCCCGCCCTGGACGGCGGTCTGATCGGCGGGGTCGGAAACGGTCCCGGCGGCGGTCCCGGCGGCGGCGGAGGCACGATCTCGGCCGTCAATCCGCTGGTCTCCCTCCAGGACAACCTGAACCAGCCCCAGAACCGCGAGGTGCTGCGCTACCGCAGCAACGCGCCGGACAACCAGGACATGTATCTGCGGATCCTGTCCCTGGACCGGTTCGACGGCACGTCATGGCGCTCGTCGCAGCGCAAGGTCACCGGTGTGCCGGAGCGGCTGCCCGAGCCGACCGGGCTGAGCCCCTCCGTCCAGGTCACCGAGGTCAGGACGAACCTTTCGGCGGCCGGGTCGTACAAGCAGGACTGGCTGCCGATGCCTTATCCGGCGACGGCGGTCGCCATCGACGGCCGCTGGCGCTACGAGCCGGCGGGCCGGACGCTGGTGGGCGACCGGGGCCAGACGACCGCGGGCGCCCAGTACTCGGTCAACAGCCTGATCGTGAAGCCGACCCAGGAGCAGCTGGCGGACGCCCCGGCACCCCCCGCGGCGCTCCTGCAGGAGTACACCCGCGTCCCGGACGCGCTGCCCGGCGACGTCCGGCAGACCGCGGCCACGGTGACCCGGGGCGCGGCGAACGACTACGAGCGCGCCGAGAAGCTCGAGGAGTGGTTCGCGGACACCGGCGGCTTCACGTACAACACCGACGTCCGGTCGGGTACGGGCGTCACCGCGATCAGCCGGTTCCTGAAGCAGAAGGAGGGCTTCTGCGTCCACTTCTCCTTCTCGATGGCGGCGATGGCCCGCACGCTCGGCATCCCTGCCCGTGTCGCGGTGGGCTTCCAGCCGGGCACCACGCAGTCGGACGGCACGGTGTCGGTCGGCCTGAGGGACGCCCACGCCTGGCCCGAGCTGTACTTCGAGGGTGTGGGGTGGACCCGCTTCGAGCCGACGCCGAGCCGCGGCTTCCGGCCCGAGTACACGCAGGAGCAGACGCCGTCCGGCGGCGCCTCCGACCCGGCGCGGCCGGAGGAGGGCAGCTCCGCGGCCCCCGAGCAGTCCAACCGGCCCGAGGACGACGCGTGTCCCCGCCAGGAGCGGCAGCTCGGCGAGTGCGGGGCGGCCGACCCTCGTGACGTCCAGCCGCCGACGGCCGACGACTCGACACTGGGCACGGTGCTGCTGGCGACCACCGGGGTCGTGGGCGGGCTGTTGCTGCTGGCCGTGCCGCTGCTGTGGCGGCTCGTGACCAGGTCCCGGCGGCTGGGCGTGTCCGTGCGCCGGCCGGCGAAGGGCGCGGCGGGTTCGCCAGGTGGGGCTCCGGGCTCCCCGGGAGCCTCGGCCGTGTCCTTGGACGCGGACGGCGGGGCGGTCGACGGCCGTACGGCCGTCGACGATCCGGGCCGCACCCTGGCCGCCTGGCAGGAGGTCACCGACTCCGCGTGGGACGTCGGCATCCTTCCTGACGAGTCGCTGACACCTCGCAAGGCGGCGGCGCGCATCGTCAGGCTCGGCAAGCTGGAGGACGAGCCCGCCGCGGCCGTGCACCGGGTGGCCCGCTCCGTGGAGCAGGTCCTGTACGCGCCGGTCCCGAGGGCCGGAACGGGTCTCGCGGACGACGCGCGGGAGATCCGGGCCGGTCTGATCCGCACGGTGGGCTTCCGGACCCGGATGCGGGCCTTGCTGCTGCCCCGCTCCTCCGTCAGGGTCGTCTGGGCCCTGTCGGAACGCTGGTCTGCCTTCACGGACCGGTGGAACGTGCGGCGGCTACGGCTCGACCGGTGGACGGCGTTCCTGCGCCGCCCGACCCGTCAGCGCGGCTGACCCGGCCCGTCCGTTCCCGCCCTGCTCCCGCCCCGGCCCCGGGCCCGTCCACACGGGTCCGGGGCCGGGGCGGTGGTGCGCCGGGCGGTGGTAGCGCGCCTGCGCACGGGCGCGCTGAGCACGAGGCTTTCCGTACGAGCGCGGCCCAAGAGCCGGGAAGCGAGCCGGGAAGCGAGGTCAGGAACACCGGCCGGGAGCACGGGCCGGGAGCATGACTGAGGGGCGACGCTCGAAAGCGTCGCCCCTCACTCGTACTGCGAACTTGTGGGCCGGAGGGTCCACTCGTCGTCCGGTGGGGACCGGACGGCTCAGTGACCGCCCTGCTCGTCGCGGCGGCGCTGCCACCGCTGCTCGATCCGGTCCATCACCGATCTGCGCTGGTGCGACTGCCGGCGACCGTGTCCGCCGGATGTCTGCTGCTGTTCACCCGGCTTCGGCGCCTTGCGCCAGCCCGTGACCGCGAGAACCGCACAGCCGAGCATCACCAGGAAGCCCACCACACTGATCCAGATCTGCTGGGCGACCATTCCGGCCATGAGGAGCGCGATACCCACCAGGAAGCCTGCGACTGCTTGGTAGACCCGTCGCCGGGTGTACGTACGCAGCCCGCTTCCCTCGAGCGCTGTCGCGAACTTGGGATCTTCGGCGTACAGCGCTCGCTCCATCTGCTCGAGCATTCGCTGCTCGTGCTCCGAGAGCGGCACGGAGTCCTCCTCGTCGTCGGTCGCGGGGGCGACCGGTAAGCGGCCCTTCCAGGATAGGCAGGGATTCGCCCCCGTGAAACCCGCCCTCTCGCAAAACGCCCTCCGGGCCGCCATGCCCGATCGGGGTGCTGAGGCGTAGATTCCCCAACCTCCGATCAGTCATGCCGGATGGTGTCCCCCGATCATACGGTGCGAAGCCCGGCGACGGAGGGTCTGTGGCGTACTCCATCTGCGGCTGCGCCGCTGATCAGCCGCGCTTCTCGCCCAGGACGTGCAGCTGGGTCGCGACGGAGTGGAAGGCCGGCAGTTCGGCGGCGGCGGCTTCCAGCTTCAGCAGCGCGTCCAGCGCACCCGGTTCGGTGTCCACGAGTACGCCGGGAACGAGGTCGGCGAAGACCCGCACTCCGTGCACGGCGCCGACCTCGACACCGGCCTGTGCGACGAGCTCCGTGAGCTGCTCGGCCGTGAAGCGGCGGGGCACCGGGTCGCCCGTGCCCCAGCGCCCGTCGGGGTCGCTCAGCGCCTGGCGGGCCTCGCTGAAGTGCCCTGCGAGGGCGCGGGCGAGGACGGCGCCGCCCAGCCCGGCGGCGAGCAGGCTGAGCGCTCCGGCGGGCCTGAGGGCCTCCACCGCGTTGCGCACGCCCTCGGCCGGGTCGTCGACGTATTCGAGGACGCCGTGGCAGAGGACGGCGTCGTAGCCGCCGCGCTCGACCACGTCGAAGAGGCCGTGGATGTCGCCCTGGACGCCGCGCACCCGCTCGGCGACCCCGGCCTCGGCCGCCCGGCGCTCGAGCGCGAAGAGAGCGTTCGGGCTGGGGTCGACGACGGTGACCCGGTGGCCGAGCTCTGCGGCGGGCACGGCGAAGTTCCCGGTGCCGCCGCCGGTGTCGAGGATGTCCAGCGAGTCCGTCCCGGTCGCCTTGACCCGGCGGTCCAAGGCGTCCCTGAGGACCTCCCAGACCACGGCGGTACGGAGAGAGGCGCGAGAGGGGCGCGGTGGGGTCTCCCCACCGGTGGGGGACGGTTCCGACACGGCAGTTGGCTCCTCGGGCGATGTGCTGGTTGGCCTGCTCCCACCCTATTGCCTCTGCCGTGCGGGCCGACGTTCCGTCTCATCCCGAGGCATCCCGACTCCCGCCTTCCCTCTACGGCACCCCTCCCCGGCCCCGCCCCGTGGCCGGTCCTACGGCCCCCGCACGGATCCCCCACCGGTCCCCCGGCCGCCCCCGTCCCGATCCCCCACCGGTCCCGGCCGGCCAGTGCCCGCCCCGCCCGGCGCCGCCCGGCGCCGCCCGGCGCCGTGACCGGCCCCTGCGGGCCCCGGCCCGATCCCCCAGCGCTCCCCCGGCCGCCCCCCAAGCCGGTCCCTGCCAGCCCCGTCCCGATCCCACCGGCCCTCAGGACACCCCCAGCCGGTCCCGGCCGGCCCGCACCGGCCGCCCCCTCCCGCCCTCCTTGCTCGCCGCTCAGCCGGCGACGTCCCCGCGCCGCGTCGCCGCCCCGTCCCCGGGCGTTTCCTGATCCGGCTGCGACACCCTGGGCCGGGGCAGGGCCGGCTGAAGCACCAGCAGGCGCTCCACCAGGCGCAGGAACATGGCCGCGTCCCTGAGAAGGTCGTCGGCGTCGCGATGGCTGGCCGCACCCCGTATGCCCGCCTCTGCGCGGGCCCGGCGCTCGGCGCCGGAGGCAAAGAGCAGGCTCCATTCGGACAGCTCCGGCGCTATCTCCGGCAGCACCTCCCAGGCGCTGCGGATGCGCTGCCTGCGCCGCGCGCCGGTCTCGGGGCGGCCGCGGGCGGCGAGCACCGCGGCGGCCGTGCGCAGAGCGGCCAGATGTGCCGTGGCGTACCGCTCGTTCGGCTGGTCCAGGGTCGCGGCCTCGTCGAGTCCGCTGCGGGCCTGGGCGAGCAGATCGAGGGCGGCGGGCGGCGCGGAGGACCGGCGCAGGACGGGGTGCACGTCGTGTGCCGGGCCGGTCGATGAGGGGGCAGGGCCGGTGGCGCGGCGCCGGTGAGCGGCGGCTGCTGAGTAGCTGGCCATGACGAGCCTCCTGTCGTCGTGTGACGGCGCTGTGGCCGTATGTGTCCATCGTGGAGGCACCCACTGACAATCGGCCCTGACCTGCCCTTTTGCCTCGATCAAGGGTTCGGGGGTAGTTTTTGGACTGACTAGTCAGTCCAAAAAATGGCGGAGGGACGCTGGATGGGGATCGGGGTGGGGCAGGTGGACAGCCCGCGGGGCGCGGCCATGAGCACCGAGGACTTCGGGTTGAGAGGCCCGCGCGGCTGGGCCTTCCGCTCGGTGGACATCGACGCGGAGCCGGGCGCGCTCGTCGCGATCGAGGGCCCGTCGGGCTCCGGACGCACCTGCCTGCTGCTCGCTCTGACCGGACGGATGCGCCCCACGGACGGCCGGGCGGAGGTCGCCGGCCTGCAACTGCCGCGCAGGATGGCCGCGGTGCGCCGGATCAGCGCGCTCGGTCCGGTGCCGGGGGTCAGCGATCTCGACCCCGCGCTCACCGTGGCGGAGCACCTGCGCGAACGGGCCCTGCTGCAGCGACGGTTCGACGGTTCGTTCCGGGCTCTGTTCCGGCCGCGTGCGGAGCGGACGGCCGCCGCGGCCGAGCGTGTCGAGAAGGCGCTGGCAGCCGCCGGACTCGATCTCGCGACGCTGCCCAAGCGGGAACGCACGGCCGTTCGCGACCTCGAGCGGCTCGAGGAACTGCGACTCTCCGTGGCCCTGGCGCTGATCGGCGGCCCCCGGCTGCTCGCGGTCGACGATGTGGGCCTCAAGCTCTCCGACACCGAACGGGCGGCGGCCTGGGACCTGTTGCGCTCCGTCGCTGACAGCGGGACGACCGTGGTCGCGGTGTGCAGCGAGGCACCGGAGGACGCCGTCGTCGTACGCACCCGGCCCACCGGGACCGACTCGGACGGCGAAGACGGCGAAGACGGCGAAGACGGCGGCAACGACGCCGGTGCCACCGGCGAGAGCGCCGCCGAGGGCAGCGCCGCCTACGACGACGAGAGCCCCGCCGGAAGTCCGGCCGAAGAGACCGGCAAGGACACCGGCCACGAGGTCGGCACCAAGACCGAAATCGGCAGCGGCACCGGCACCGGCACCGGCACCGGCAAGGACAACGACGTGGACACCGACGAGGAGGGGGCGGCCGATGCGATCGCCGAAACTGGCCGCGCTTGAGCTGAAGCGCTTCGGGCGGGGAAAACTGCCTGCCGCCGCGATCGTCGCGGTCATGCTGCTGCCGCTGCTCTACGGCGCCCTGTACCTGTGGTCCTTCTGGGACCCGTACGGCAGGCTCGACAGGATTCCCGTCGCCCTCGTCAACGACGACAAGGGCGCCACCGCGTCCGGCAAGAGGATCACCGCCGGTGACGAGATCACCAAGGGCCTGCTCGACAGCGACGTCTTCGAGTGGCACGAGGTCGACGACGCCCAGGCCCGCAAGGGTGTCGAGGACGGCACGTACTACCTGTCGCTGACCATGCCGGAGGACTTCAGCCGGCGCATCGCGTCCAGTTCGGGCGACTCCCCCGAGACCGGTGCCCTCCAGGTCCGCACGAACGACGCGAACAACTACATCGTCGGGCAGATCTCGCGGACGGTCTTCTCCGAGGTGCGCACCGCCGCGTCGACCGACGCCTCCCGGTCGTTCCTCGACCGCATCTTCATCAACTTCTCCGACATCCACGAGGCGACGGAGAAGGCGGCGAAGGGCGCCGACAAGCTGAAGAGCGGGGTGGGGAAGGCCAAGAAGGGCTCGGAGGACCTCGCGGACGGGCTGAAGGACGCGAAGGACGGCAGCGGCAAGCTCGCCGGAGGCATCACGAAACTCCACAAGGGCGCCGGCGATCTGGAGAACGGCTCCCGTCAGGTCGCCGACGGCACGCAGGTGCTCGCCGACAAGGTCAACGGCTATGCCGACAAGGCGCGCCCGTACCTGAAGGACAACGGGAAGTCGATCGGTGACACCGCCCGGCTGGTGTCCGACTCGTCACGGGCCGTCCAGCGCAATCTCGGCCTCCTGACCGAACGGGCGCCCGGCGCCGCGCTCCGCGCCCACAGGGCCGCCGACGCGCTGAACGAGATCCACCGGGCGCAGTGCGAACAGGCGCTGCTCCCCGACCCGAAGGCGTGCCCCGAGCTCAAGCGCGCCAAGGACACCGCGGCGGACGTCGCCAAGATCGCCGACGACCTCAATGTGTTGATCGGCAACAGCAACGGCGAACTCAAGACACTGAAGAAGCACCTCACCGACCTCGAGAAGAAGGCCGACGACCTGGCCCGTCGTGCTCCGAAGCTGGACGAGAACCTGGAGTACGCCGTCGGCAAGATCAACGAGCTCAACACGGCCGCCCACAAGGTCGCCAAGGGAGCGAACCGGCTGCACACCGGTCTCACCACCGCCAAGAAGGGGTCCACCGACCTCGATTCGGGTGTCGGCGACCTCAAGAAGGGCGCGGGCGAGCTGGACGGCGGGCTGTTCCGGCTCGCCGACGGCTCCACGGAGCTGGCGGTCGGGCTCAACGACGGCGTCCACAAGATCCCGGACTACGACAAGAAGGACCGTGACCGCCGCACCGAGGTCATGGCCGACCCGGTCCGGCTGGCCGGCAAGTCCCTCCACTCGGCGCCCAATTACGGCACCGGATTCGCCCCGTACTTCATCCCGCTCTCCCTCTGGGTCGGTGCGATGGTCGCCTACATGATCATTCAGCCGCTCAACCGCCGGGCTCTGTCCACCGGGGCGTCCGCCTGGCGGATCGCCCTGGCGGGTCTGCTCCCGGTGGCGGCGATCGGGCTGCTCCAGGTCGGGGCACTGATGTCCGTCCTGCACTGGGGTCTCGGGCTGAAGACGGCCCACGCGGCGGGCACCGTCGGCTTCCTCGCCCTGGTCACCTGCTGCTTCGCGGCGATCATCCAGTGGCTCAACGCCCGCTTCGGCGCCGCGGGCCGGATCCTGGTCCTCGCGGTCCTGATGCTCCAGCTGACGTCGGCGGGGGGCACTTATCCGGTCCAGACGAGTCCCGGCTTCTTCAACGCGATCCACCCGTTCCTGCCGATGACCTACGTCGTCGAGGCGCTGCGCAGGCTCATCACGGGCGGCGGACTCGGTCCGGTGTGGCAGGCGTGTGCGGTGCTGCTGGCCTTTTCGGCCGGTGCGCTGGCCCTGACCGCCCTCTCGGCCCGGCGCAAACAGGTCTGGACGCTGGACCGACTTCACCCGGAGCTGAGTCTGTGACCGCGCCCGGACCTGTGAGAATCGGTGTCATGGACAGCAGCAGCAGACGCCGGGCGACGCGCGCGAAGCTCTACGAGGCCGCCGTGACGCTCATCGCGGAGCAGGGCTTCTCGGCCACCACGGTCGACGAGATCGCCGAGCGCGCCGGGGTCGCCAAGGGCACGGTCTACTACAACTTCAAGAGCAAGACCGAACTCTTCGAGGAGCTGCTGCGCTTCGGCGTCGGCCTCCTCACGGCTTCGCTTCAGGAGGCCGCCGACCGTACGGCCGAGCGCGGCGGCTCCAAGGTCGAGGCGCTGGACGCCATGATCAGGGCCGGTCTGGTGTTCATCGACCGCTATCCGGCCTTCACCCAGCTGTACGTGGCCGAGCTGTGGCGCACCAACCGGGCCTGGCAGTCCACGCTCCTGGTGGTGCGACAGCAGGCGGTGGCCGTCGTGGAGACGGTCCTGCGCGAGGGTGTGGAAGCGGGCGAGCTGAGCGAGGAGGTCGACATTCCGCTCACGGCCGCCGCGCTGGTCGGCATGGTGCTGGTGGCGGCACTGGACTGGCAGGCGTTCCAGCGGGAGCGGTCGCTCGACGACGTCCACGGGGCGCTCTCGCTGCTGCTGCACGGCCGGGTGAGCGGCCGCCGGGACTGAGTCCGACCCGCGCGGCCCACAGCAGGCGCCACGAAGGCCCCATGGAGCCACGCGAAAATTCCCGGCACCGGGAGCGCGGACAACGAAACGCCGGCCGGCTGGTCGTCCAGCCGCCCGGCGTTCGCGTTTCCCCGTTCCCCCACCCCCGTGGTCCGGAGAGCCCGACCCCCGTTGTCCCCGGTGGTCGTGGGCCCTCCGTCCTGCAACCCCCGTGGTCCGGAGAGCCCGACCCCCGTTGTCCCCCGTGGTCGTGGGCCCTCCGTCCTGCAACCCCCGTTCCGTCAGGGGAGCCGCACCGTTCCGCCGCCCCGTGTCGTCGGTGCCGGTGCCGCGCCCCTTCCGTGGTCCCCACTCTTCCGTCCGGGCAGGCCCGGCCCCATCCGCGCGGATACTCATCTCGGCGGCTAGGTACGGATACTCAGCACTCCGCGCTCAACCCCACCCGCGGCCGCCGCCGGGTGGTTACGATCGCGTCCGTGTCCGTACTCCCTCTCGTCTTCACCAGTGGCTGGGCCAGCGGGATCAACGCCTACGCGGTGGTCCTGATGTTCGGCGTGCTCGGCGCGACCGGCGTCTCCGACCAGGTGCCGCAGGCGCTCCAGCGCCCCGATGTCCTGATCGCCGCCGGGGTGTTCTTCCTGTGCGAGGCGGTGGCGGACAAGGTTCCGTACGTCGACTCGATATGGGACTCGGTCCACACCGTGATCCGGCCCGTGGCGGGGGCCGTGGTCGCCGCGCTGCTGGCGGGTGAGAGCGGTTCGCTGCCGGAGCTCGCGGCGGGAGCCGTGGGCGGCTCGACCGCGCTGATCAGTCATCTGGTCAAGGCGGGGACCCGGATGGCGATCAACACCTCGCCTGAGCCGTTCAGCAACATCGCCGTGAGCGTCGCGGAAGACCTCGGGGTCGCCGGGATCATCTCCTTCGCGGTCTTCAATCCGGTGGCCGCCGCCGTCATCGCCGGCACGCTTCTCGTACTGGGCATCGTCACGGTGCTCTTCCTGGCCTCGAGGATCCGCCGGTTCCTGCGGCGCAGGGCGCAGCGCCGGGAGGAGAAGCGGACAGGCGCGGTGGGCGCCCACCGAGCGCCGGACTGGTGAGCGAGCGCAGCCGGGCCGTGCGCACACCGGCCGCGAAACCGGTGGTCGGGTGAGCGAGCGCAGCCCGGCCGTGCGCGCACCCGGCCACGAATCCGGTGGTCGCGGGTAATAAAGTCGCGGTCATGGCACGGATTGCGGTGATCGGCGCCGGGATGGGCGCGATGGCGGCTGCCGCCCGGCTGGCCGTGGCAGGCCACCGGGTGACGGTGTACGAGCGTCTGGCGACCCACGGCGGCTCGGTGGGCCGCTTCGAGCGCGACGGCTTCGCCTTCGACACCGGGCCCGGTCTGCTTCACCTCCCGGCGGTCTGGCGGGACCTGTTCGTCAAGACCGGCAAGGAACCGCTGGAGAAGTGCGTCGAGCTGACGCAGGTGGACCCGGCGAGCCGGCACGTCTTCGCCGACGGTACGGACGTCAGCCTCCCCAACGCGTCGAGAGCCGGCACCCTCGCCGCGCTCGAAGCGGCGCTCGGGCCCGGTTCCGGCGAACGCTGGGGCGAGTTCCTCAATCGCGCCCGGGACGCCTGGGAACGCTCACGCCGTCCACTGCTGGAGGAGCCGCTGCCCGCGGACACCGCCTTCCTGTCGAAGGACCCCTACCCGGCGTTGCGGCAGGGCCTGTTGCGGCGTCCCGCCCGCACGCTCGCGGAGATCGGCACGCGCGAGCTGCGCGACCCGCGCCTCGCCGCACTGCTCGACAGCCACGCCGTGGCGTACGGCCTCGACCCCCACAGCGCGCCCCCGTCCGCCGCGGTGCTGCCGTACATGGAGCAGACCTTCGGCTCCTGGTACGTCAAGGGCGGCCTGCGCGCCCTCGCCGACGCGGTGTACGAGCGCTGCGTGGCCAGGAAGGTGGAGTTCGTCTTCGAAGCCACCGTGACCGGCGTGCTGGAGAAGGACGGCCGCGCCGTCGGCCTGGAACTGGACCGGGGCGGGCCGGTGGAGGCGGACATGGTGGTCTCCGGGGCCCCGGTGCCGTCGCTGTTCGAGAACCGCGTCGTGACGTGGGCCCGTCCCGACGACCGACAGCCCGCACGGTCGCGGCCGGGCACCGGCCGGCTGACCGTCCATCTCGCGCTGCGCGGCGGCCGGCCGCCCGGCACCGTGCACCGCACCACGGTGCACGCCCCGGACCTGGCGGCGGAGTGGGACGCGATCCGCTCCGGTCGGACCGGCCCGCGGCCCACCGTGGTCGTGACGCGGCCGGACGACCCGCTGCTGCGGCCGGACGACGACCACGAGACGGTGACGCTGACGTCCACGGTGGCGGCCGAACCGGCCGGTGGGCAGAGGTGGACGGATATCGCGGACGGGGCCGCCGACAGGATGGTGGCGGCGGCGGAGGCCGCTGTCCCCGGGCTGCGTGAGCGGATCCTGTGGCGCGTGGTGCGCACTCCGGAGGACACCCGCCGCGACACGGCTTCCGCCGCGGTCCCGGCCCCGGCGCTCGCGGGGTCGTCCGGCGCGTTCCTGCCGGCGAGGAACACCTGCCCCCTGGAGGGTCTGTATCTCGCCGGGGGCTGGGCACATCCCGGGGGCGGGCTGGCCCACTCGGGCATGTCCGGTGCGCTGGTGGCCGGGCTCGTCGTCGAGGGCGCGGACTTCCGCGGCTCCCGCTGAACGGCCGCGGCCGAGCCCGGCCGGCCGCCGCCGCCGAAGCTCAGTAGCGGTACTGCTGCTGTTCGTTGTACCCGTTGTCGTAGTACGCGGGGGGCTGCTCCTGCTGGTCGCCCTCACGCTGCTGCGGCACCCACACGCCGCCGGGCGGGGTCTCGCTGTAGCCCTCCTGCTGCCCGTAACCGGCGTACTGCTGCTGGTCGCCGTAGCCGCCGCCGTACGTGTCGTAGGTGCTGTACTGCTGGCCGCCCACATAGGGGTCGGAGTACGTGGCGTACTGCTGGCTGTCGGTGCCGTAGTCGTACTGGCCGGCGTACGTCGCCGCTTCCGCCGGCTGCGGCTGCGCGTAGCCGTGGTCGTCGTACGCGTTGTAGGCGCCGTAGCCCGAGCCCTGCGCGGCGTAGCTCTCGTCTCGGGTGCCCGCCTGCTCCGCGTCGGGCCGGGCGGCGTACGCCGCTTCGGTGTAGACGCCGTACTGGCCGGTGTCGTCGGGCAGCGGCTGCGGCTCGTAGACAGCGGGGCCCGTGGCGTCCGCCGCCGGACCGGCCATGTCGTAGGGCTGCTCGGCCGAGTCGTACGAGAGGTCGGTGACCTCGAGCGTGGGCTCCCTCGTCGCTTCCCGGTCCGCGCCGGACCGGCGCCGCCTGCTCACACCGGGGCTGCCGCCGATGGCCCAGCCGGTGGAGAAGCCACGCCGGAAGGAGAGGGTCACATAGGTCTGGCCGACCGCGAACGCCATGGCGCCGAGGGCGATCACCACCACGGAGGGCAGCAGCACGCCTATGACGACGCCCAGGAAGCCGCCGAACGCGAGCAGCCGCCAGCGCAGCCGCGCCTTGTACTGCAGCAGCACCTCACCGAGCAGCCACAGCGCGACGATGCCGAACGCGATATAGAGGACCGTCCAGCCCATGTCCGCCCCTCTCCTGCGGCCGCCGGCCCCGGGGCGGGGCGGGTACGACCGGTCACGACTGCTCGTGCAGTCCGAGATTCTCGTAGATTTCGAGCGTCGCGGTGGAGTTGTTGAGCGTAATGAAGTGCAGCCCCGGGACACCCTCGGCGAGCAGCCTCGCGCAGAACTCCGTCGCGAACTCGATGCCAATGGAGCGTACAGCGGCCGGATCGTCCTTGACCGCGAGGATGCGCTCTTTCAGCTCGGCCGGGAAGTGCGCGTTGCTGAGCGTGGCGAAGCGTTCGATCTGCTTGACGCTGGTGACGGGCATGATCTCGGGAATGATCGGGGTTTCGCAACCTGCCGCGGAGACCCGGTCACGAAGTCGCAGATAGTCCTCGGGCACGAAGAACATCTGCGTGATCGCGTAGTCGGCGCCGGCTCGGCACTTCTCCACGAAGTGACGGGTGTCCTCGTCCCAGTCCTTCGAACGGGGGTGCATCTCGGGGAAGGCCGCGACGCCCACGCAGAAGTCGCCGGACTCCTTGATGAGCCGGACCAGGTCGGCCGCGTACCGCACGCCCTCCGGGTGCTCGACCCACTCGCCCATCGGGTCGCCGGGCGGGTCGCCGCGCACGGCGAGGATGTTGCGGATGCCCGCGTCGGCGTACTGGCCGATCATGTTGCGCAGTTCGGCGATCGAGTGGTTGACCGCGGTGAGGTGCGCGACCGGCGTGAGGGTGGTGTCCGCGGCGATCTCCTGCGTGGCCTTGACCGTGCCGGCGCGGGTGGAGCCGCCGGCGCCGTAGGTCACGGAGACGAAGTTCGGGGCGACCGCCTCGACCCTGCGCAGCGCGTTCCACAGGTTCCGCTCGCCCTTTTCCGTCTTGGGCGCCCAGAACTCGAACGAGTACGACGTCTTGCCCGTCGCAAGCATGTCGCGCACCGTGCGTGCGCGATCCGTTCTGGTGGAAGCAGTACCGAGGGCCATACCGGCAGGTTAGCCAGACAGCGGGGATCCTCGAACCGAATCAGGGAAATATGTCGGTTTTGCCGGTGTCTTGTCCATCCCTTGGACAGAGATGGACGATCACCGTCACCGTCAGGCGGTCCGCTCCCTGACCCGCTTCGCCAGGTCGGCGGCGGCCGCGGCCGGATCGCCGGCCTCGGTGATCGCCCGTACGACGACGACCCTGCGCGCACCCGCGTCCAGCACCTCGTCCAGATTGGCGGCGTCGATACCGCCGATCGCGAACCACGGACGGTCACCGGCCAGCCCCGCCGTGTACCGCACCAGGCCGAGACCGGGGGCGTGCCGTCCGGGCTTGGTGGGAGTGGGCCAGCAGGGGCCGGTGCAGAAGTAGTCCACACCCGGCTCGACGGCGGCGGCGGCCGCCTCGGACTCGCTGTGCGTCGAGCGGCCGATCAGCACGCCGTCCCCGAGGATCGCGCGGGCGGCCGGCACCGGCAGGTCGCCCTGGCCCAGGTGCAGCACGTCCGCGCCGATGGCGTGCGCCACGTCGGCGCGGTCGTTCACCGCGAGGAGCTTGCCGTGCCGGCGGCAGGCGTCGGCGAAGACCTGGAGGTGCTCCAGCTCCTCCGCGGCCTCCATGCCCTTGTCACGGAGCTGCACGATGTCCACGCCGGACGCCAGCACGGCGTCGAGGAACTCGGGCAGGTCGCCCTGCCGCTTACGGGCGTCCGTGCACAGATAGAGCCGGGCGTCGGACAGCAGCGCGTGAGCCGTGGACATGAGGCGATCCCCCCGTTGGGCGGCGGACGCACGGGCCGGACGGCCCGGGCCGTGCGTCCGCCGGCGATGATGGTTTCCGTCGGTTCAGACGGCGAGCGCCTGGGCCCGGCGCTTCACCTCCGTGCCGCGATTCTCGCTGAGCGCCTGGGCAGGCGTGCCCGGCAGGGTCGGGTCGGGGGTGAAGAGCCACTCGAGCATCTCTTCGTCGGAGAAGCCGTCGTCCCTCAGCAGGGTCAGGGTCCCGGAGAGGCCCTTGACCACCTTGTTGCCGTCGATGAAGGCGGCAGGCACCTGGAGCGCCCTGTTCTCACCGCGGCGCACGGCGATCAGCTGGCCGTCCTTGACCAGCTGCCGCACGCGCGTCACCTCGACATCGAGCATTTCCGCGATGTCCGGCAGGTAGAGCCAGGCGGGGACGAGGGCATCGATCTTTGCGTCAATCTCGGTCACGGGGACAAGCCTGCCATCCAGGGCCGACAGTCGGTAGCCAGGACCTACCGTGCCGCCGCCTTCAGAGGTACGGAAGGGTCGGCCGCCCGCGCCGGATCCAGCTCGGTCCCGGACACGATCAGCTTGCGGCCCTGCGCCAGATCCCTGGGCCTGCCCACCGTCAGCAGGGCCACCAGGACGCCCTCGCGCAGCCACAGCACCGACCAGGTGTCCTCCGCCGGACTGCCGCGCCACAGCAGCGTGTCGGCGGCGCCGTGGTGGCCCGCGTACTGGACGAAACGGCCGAACTGCTCGGACCAGAAGTACGGCACCGGGTCGTACGCCTCAAGGGCCCGCGGCTCCGGCTCCTGGTCGCCGGCGATGTTCGCCGCGACCGTACGCGGACCTTGGAGCGCGTTGTCCCAGTGGTGGACGAGCAGCCGTTCGCCGTAACGGCCGGACGGATAGGAGGCGCAGTCCCCGACGGCGTACACGTCGGGAGCGGAGGCACGCAGATAGCGGTCGGCGACCACCGCGCCGTCCGGGCCGAGTTCGATGCCGGAGCCCGCGAGCAGGGAGGTGGCGGGGCGGGCGCCGATACCGACGACCACGGCGCCGGCCGGAATCCTGCGCCCTCCGGCCAGGACGACGGCTCCCGGCTCGACGGCTTCCACCCGGGCGCCGGTGACCAGTTCGGCCCCGTGCTGCTCGTACCAGGCGGCCATCGGGGCCGCGACCTCGGCGGGCATGGTCCCGGCGAGCGGGCGGCCCGCGGCCTCGACGACGGTGACGCGGCACCCGGCCTCGCGGGCGGCGGTCGCGAACTCGGCGCCGATCCAGCCGGCGCCGACCACGACGATGTCGTGCTGCTCGGTGAGCAGCGGCCGCAGCCGGGCGGCGTCGTCGAGCGTACGCAGCAGATGGACACCGGGAACGCCGACGGTGCCGGGCAGGGTGACCGGCTCGGCGCCGGTCGCGAGGACCAGCACGTCGTACGGGACAGGGCCGGACACGGTGTCGACCTCGTGCGCGCCGGTCCGCACCCGGGTCACCTCGAGGCCCAGGCGCAGTTCCACGCCGAGTGCCTCGAAGTCGATGTCGAAGGCGGAGTCCTCCGCCTTGCCGAGCAGGATCGCTTTGGACAGCGGCGGTCTGTCGTACGGCTGATGCGGCTCCGCGCCGATCAGGGTGACCGTGCCGGTGAATCCCTGCTCGCGAAGGGCTACCGCGGTCTGCACGCCGGCCATGCCGGCGCCGACGATCACCACGCGCCGCCGCGCCGCCGTCCGCTGCCCCTCGTCCGCCCGCGTCTGATGCTGCCGTTCGTCCACCCGCACACCTTACGTACCTGACTGGGGGTCAGCAGGGCGCGGTCAGGAAGCGAGCTCCTCCACGACGCTCGTCCCGCTGCCCTCCTGGGACTCCCACCGCCAGCTCTCCTCCAGCCGCACCCGGCCGTCCGGCAGATCGACGACGGTGGAGAGGCAGTGGCCGGACGAGGTCCCGCCGTTCGTCTTGAGCTGCACGTAGCGGAAGTCCAGCCGGTCACCGGTCCTGGTGCCCACCAGGTGGCCGCGGACCACGTCGCCGCCCTCGTATTCGGCCCAGATCCGGCCCTGCTCCTCGTGGTACGTGAACCGGGTCCGCGTGCCGACCTGGCCCGGGGCCTGGTCGGCGACCGGGGAGAGAACAAGACCGTCGAGCGACTTCGCCACTGCTGCGGCTCCCTTACAACGCGTCGGGGCGTGCGGTTAGGGTGGCCACCGTAAGGCACTCGCGGGAGCCCGGACGTACCGGGCTGAGAGGGAGGCTGGACGGCCTCCGACCGTACGAACCTGATCCGGGTCATGCCGGCGAAGGGAGGGGCTGGACGCCCATGTCTCGTACACCGAGCCCAGACGTCCTCGTCATCGGGGGCGGCATCATCGGCCTGGTCACGGCCTGGCGCACCGCGCAGCGGGGCCTGCGGGTCGCCGTCGCCGACCCGGAACCGGGTGGCGGGGCCGCGCAGGTCGCCGCCGGGATGCTGGCCGCCGTCACCGAACTGCACTACGGCGAGCAGACGCTGCTCGGCCTCAACCTCGAATCCGCGCACCGCTATCCGGCCTTCGTCGCCGAGCTGGAGGAGACGTCCGGCCGGCGGGTGGGCTACCGCTCCTGCGGCACGCTCGCCGTCGCCCTCGACGCCGACGACCGGGCGCATCTGCGTGAACTCCACGCCCTCCAGCACCGGTCGGGGCTCACGTCCGAGTGGCTCACCGGCCGCGAATGCCGCCGTCTCGAGCCGATGCTCGCCCCCGGCGTCCGCGGCGGACTGCGGGTCGACGGCGACCACCAGGTCGACCCCCGCCGGCTGACCGCGGCCCTGATCACCGCCTGCGAGCGGGCCGGGGTCGACTTCCGCCGCGGCTGGGCGGAGCGACTGCTCGTGACGGACGGCCGGGCGACCGGGGCGGTCCTCGCCGACGGCGCCGAGGTGTACGCGGGACAGGTCGTCCTGGCCGGCGGCAGCATGAGCGGACGGCTGGAGGGGGTACCGAAGGACGTGCTCCCGCCCGTACGCCCGGTGAAGGGCCAGGTCCTGCGACTGACCGTGCCACGCCCCTACGCGCCGTTCCTGTCGCGCACGGTGCGCGCCGTGGTCCGCGGCAGCCATGTCTACCTCGTGCCACGCGAGGACGGCGAGCTGGTGGTGGGCGCGACCAGCGAGGAGCTCGGCTGGGACACGACGGTCACCGCGGGCGGGGTGTACGAGCTGCTCCGCGACGCGCACGAACTGGTGCCGGGGATCACCGAACTGCCCCTCGTGGAGACCCGGGCGGGACTGCGCCCCGGCTCCCCCGACAACGCGCCGCTGCTGGGCCTCACCGAGCTGCCCGGACTGCTGCTGGCGACCGGGCACTACCGCAACGGCGTGCTGCTGACGCCGGTCACCGGCGATGTGCTGGCCGACGCGCTGACGACCGGTGAACTGCCCGAGGTGGCACGGCCGTTCTCACCACGCCGCTTCTCGTCCGTCCTTCAGGAGCAGCCCGCATGAACCCTTCCGTCAACGTCGACGACAGCGCCGACGCCGCTGTCGCCTCGCCTGCCGCCGACCCCGCCGCCGCCGGCGCCGGCGACACGATCCGCGTCCTCGTCAACGGCGAGGCCCGGGACATCGCGGCCGGCACCACGCTGGACGTCGTCGTCGCAGCGCTCTCCGCAGCGCCCTCCGGGGTCGCCGCCGCCGTCAACGAGGCGGTCGTCCCGCGCGGCGAATGGGCCGCCACCCCGCTCGGCGACGGGGACCGCGTCGAGATTCTCACCGCAGTGCAGGGAGGCTGAACGGCCATGGCCGACGACCGTTTCACGCTCGGAGGGACCACCTTCGACTCCCGTCTGATCATGGGCACCGGCGGGGCGCCCAGCCTCGACGTGCTCGAGAGGTCGCTCGTCGCGAGCGGCACGGAACTGACGACCGTCGCGATGCGGCGCCTCGACCCGACGGTCCAGGGGTCTGTGCTGTCCGTCCTGGACCGGCTCGGCATCCAGGTCCTGCCGAACACCGCCGGCTGCTTCACCGCCGGCGAGGCGGTGCTCACCGCCCGCCTGGCCCGGGAGGCCCTCGGCACCGACTGGATCAAGCTCGAGGTCGTCGCGGACGAGCGGACGCTGCTGCCGGACGGCGTGGAGCTGCTCGACGCGGCGGAGACGCTCGTCGACGACGGCTTCACCGTGCTGCCGTACACGAACGACGATCCGGTGCTCGCCCGGAAGCTCCAGGACGTGGGCTGCGCGGCGATCATGCCGCTCGGCTCGCCGATCGGCTCCGGGCTCGGGATCCGCAATCCGCACAACTTCCAGCTGATCGTCGAACAGGCGGACGTCCCCGTCGTCCTGGACGCGGGCGCCGGCACCGCGTCGGACGCCGCGCTGGCGATGGAGCTCGGGTGCGCGGCGGTGATGCTGGCGTCGGCGGTGACGCGGGCGCAGGAGCCGGTCCTGATGGCGGAGGCGATGCGGCACGCGGTGGAGGCGGGCCGACTGGCGTTCCGCGCGGGCCGGATCCCGCGACGCCACTTCGCGGTGGCGTCCTCGCCGCACGAGGGGCGGGGAGCGCTGGACCCGGAGCGGCCGGCGTTCTGAGACGGCGGGTGCGGGTGCGTGGCGCCTGCGGCGGGCTTGTTCCCCACCCCGCCCCTTCCCGAAACCGGGCTCCGCCCGGACCCGTACCGCGCTCCGCGCGGTGCCCTCAAACGCCGGGCGGGCTGGATTTCGCTCTGCGAAATCAGCCCCGC
>NZ_JBFAQK010000066.1:0-42628 GCF_040677245.1 Streptomyces kurssanovii | reverse complement strand
TATTCTACCGCCTCCCCCCTATATCTAAACTTCCTTTTTAACATTTTTCCCCTCCACCCCGATGTGCGCTCCCGTGGCGTCCCCGGGCCGTGGCCCGGGGACGGGCCTGGTCAGCCCTTCCAGCAGCGGATCACCGAGCCGTCCTTCACCTCGAAGTTCAGCCGGCCCGCCACGTACTCCATGGTGATGATCGAACCGGGCGGCAGCGCTCTGACGGTCGACCAGCCCCGCTCGCGGGCCTGCTGCTCGGCCGCCGCGGCGTCGAGGCCGACGTACGACTCGGGGTTGTCGTCGGGCTGTGCGGGAGGGGTCGGTATGGGTGCCATGCTCACCACCGTAGGCGGCAGCGGACGGTGACGGAAGCCGGGACGGCCATGACCCCAGCAGCCCCACATACCCCGGGGGTCACGCTTCTGTCACAGCTTCTCGACACATGATCGCTTCGAACTCGTTCACCCGAACGGGCTCTTCGGGTGCGTTCATGTGTCATTCGGCACGCGACTGTGGATCATGGCCAATTGCTTTCCATCGGCCCATGGGATTCCGGTGAATTCCGGTCGGCGAGGCAATTCACCCATCGCGAGTGATTCACGTTTCCTTTACAGAATTCACAGAATCCTCCGGCTCCACCGGCTCTTCCGTACCGAGGGCACGCGAGAGCCGGTCACGGATCGTCCGGACGTGCCCGGTCAGTTCCGGCGGCTCGACCACCTCGAAGTCGACGCCCAGGAGCATCACGTGGACCACCATCACATCGAGGCTCGCGGCCCCGGTGCGCAGCAGACAGCGGCGGTCGTCCACCGCCTCCAGCACCCCGGCGGACGGGCCGATGATCCCGGCCGCCTGCTCGGCGGAGGTGTGCAGCAGGATGACCGCGTGGGCCGCGTACGCGCCGATCGAGACGCCTTTGGAGACGTAGGCCGCGAGGTCGTCGGCCGGGGGCGTCCGCGGGGCGAAGCGGGGGCCGTGGGGCGGCTTGGGGACGATCCGGTCGGCCCGGAACGTACGCCAGTCGCCCCGCTCCACGTCCCAGGCGACGAGGTACCAGCGGCGCTCCGTGCACACCAGCCGGTGCGGCTCGACGGTTCGGCGGGTCGTGGCGCCGTCGTGGTTCCGGTACTCGAAACGCAGTCGCTCGCTGTCCCGGCAGGCGTTGGCCAGCTCGGTCAGCACACCGGGGTCGACGGTGGAGCCATGCTGCCCGCGCAGCATGGGAACGGTGAAGGCGTTGAGCGCGCCCACCCTCCGGCGCAGCCGGTTCGGCAGCACCTGCTCCAGCTTGGCCAGCGCCCGTACGGACGTCTCGCCGATGCCCTCGATGCCTTGCCCGGCCGCCGTGCGCAGGCCGACGGCAACGGCGACGGCCTCCTCGTCGTCGAGGAGCAGCGGCGGCAGTTCGGCGCCCGCGCCGAGCTGGTAGCCGCCGCCGGTGCCGGGGCTGGCGTTGACCGGATAGCCGAGTTCGCGCAGCCGGTCCACGTCCCTGCGGACGGTCCGGGGCGTGACACCGAGCCGGTCGGCCAGGTCGGCGCCGGACCATTCGCGGTGGGCCTGGAGCAGGGACAGCAGGCGCAGCAGTCGTGCCGAGGTCTCCAACATGCGAGGAGTCTGCCAGGCATTGCGGACAGCTGCTGTCCGCGATAGTGAAACCCCGTCGGCCGCTGCGGGTGGTCAGCCGGCCGGGGTGACGCGGACGCAGAGGTCGTTGTCGCCGGTGTAGCAGGGGGCGACGGTGTGCCCGGCGAGGCGCTGCTTCGGATAGACGAAGATCGACTTCTTGTCCCAGACGTCGTCCAGGATGCGGGAGATCCGCACCGGGGCCGCTCCCGCGGCCGGCCGCAGCCACAGCTCCCACAGCCGTTCCTCGCCGGCGCCGGCCTCCTCGGCCAGCGGCCCGTACGGCAGGGTGAAACCGAACGCACCCCCCTCGCCGGTGACGGGCACCTCGTGCGTCCCCTCCCCCGCCCGGAGCCGGGCCTGCGCCACCGGGCCGTCGCCCAGCTCCGCCCCGTACAGCACGCCCGTCACGGACATGGCGCCCCGCTCGGGGGCGAAGGCGAGCTCGCCGGCCTCGGCGTGCGGTGCCCGCCGCCAGCAGCGCAGCGCGAGCCGGCCGTCGGCGGTCGGGTACGGCACGCGTACGGCGACCGGGCCGGACGCCGGTGCCCGGTCCACGAGGACCCGCAGGTCACGGATGCCGGGCTGCACCGCCTCCCCCGTCTCCGTGTACGCGTCCCAGCGGCCCTCGGCGAGCTGCGCCGTGGCGGGCAGCACGGCCCGTGCGGGTGCGCCGTCGTCCGGGGGTGTCAACGGCAGCCGCAGCTCGTCCGCCGCGCCCTTGCCACCACGCCGTCTCAGCACGAGGACCGTGCCGAGGGCCGCCGGGCCGGAGACGTCGAAGGTGATGCCGCCGTCGCTCGCGGCGAGGCAGTCGGCCCGTGGCGCCGGACGCTCCTCGGCCGTCGTCGGGGTGCTCATCCGCTCTTCCTCCCCCTGCGGATCAGGTCCGCGGCAACGTAACGCAGTGCGTAGGCCCCGTCGTACAGCGAGCTCCTCCCCCGGTGCAGCGCCTCCCGCAGCGCGCCGCGAGAGCGCCCGCTCTCGCCGCGGGCGACGAGCTCGGTGAACAGCGCCTCGTGGTGCTCCGCGATCGGCGCGGGATCGAACCGCGCGGAGGAGACCAGCGCGGCACGGCCCGCGCTCCGGCGCAGTTCGTCGTCGCCGATGAGCCGGAGCAGCGCGTCGGCGATCGCGTCCACGTCGCCGACCGGGACCAGCAGGCCGTCCACGCCGTCGTCGATGATCTCGCGGGGTCCGTGCGGGCAGTCGGTGGAGACGACGGGCAGGCCGCAGCGCATCGCCTCGACGATCGTCATGCCGAACGACTCCAGGCTGGAGGTCACGGCGGCGACCGAGCCCTTCACCCACTCCGGCTCCAGCGGGTTCGCGGGGCCCATGAGGAAGACGTGGTTGTGGAGGCCGCGTTCCTCGATGAGGTCGCGCAGCGCCTGCTTCTCGTTGCCGGTCGCGTCACCGCTGCCGTAGATCCGCAGCCGCCAGTCGGGGCGGGCGGCGGCGACCTTGGAGAAGGCCTTGATCAGCAGGTCGTAGCGTTTGACCCTGGTGAGGCGACCGGCCGCGACGACCCACTTGGCGGTGCAGTCGGCGGGGGCGACGCCCGGGGCCGGCACGCTGTTGGCCACGGCCTCGATGCGTACGCCGGGCAGCTTCAGCCGCTCCCGGTAGGCACGCGCGTCGGCCTCCGTGACGGTGGTGACGGCGTCGAGCAGGGCGTAGCGGTGGCCGATCTCACGGCGCAGGCGGTACCCGTGGCTGTCGAGCGTCAGGTGCTCCTGGCCGACGCGCACGACGCCGCGGCGGGTCTGCCGGGCGATGTGGACGTTGAGGCCCGGCCGGGTGCCGACGACGATGTCCGCGTCGAGCGAGGCCAGGTGGGCGGCGATCCGGGCGTCGGTGAGGCGGCTGTACTGCCGGTGCCGGCCGTCGCCGCGGGGAAAGACCTTCGCGGGGAGCCGGGCGAGCGGGTCGTCACCGTCGTAGCCCGGGCTCTTCTTCCGCAGGTCGACCAGATGCTTCATGGTCACACCGGCCGGGGCGCCCATGGTCGGCCGGTCGCGGTGGCGGAAGACCGAGACGATCTCCACGTCGTGCCGTTCCGCGAGCGCGCAGGCGAGGTTGAACGTCGTACGGATCGTCCCGCCGATGCCGTAGGCGTTGTGGAGCAGAAATGAGATGCGCATGGCGCCCCCGCGTTCCCCCCTGGTCGCGCGAATGCCCTCCTGGTCAGGAGGTCTGACGCAAAACTCTAACCGCCTACCGGGGGCGGTACGGGATCTGCGGTACGTCGTAGCAGTTCCGGCTCATGTCGCCACCTTGGGTGACCCAGCCCCGGCCGTCCTGCCAGCGCGCGACGGACAGGCAGGCCCGCCGCGAGGCGGGCGGCTCGTCGAGGGGCCGGTACGAGACGGGAAGCAGCAGTCCGCGCGCGGTGTACGGCTCGGGGCGGTTCAGATAGCGCTCGACGCAGGCCCTGGTGAGGTCGCCGGCGCAGGACTTCGCCGCGTCGGTGAACCACATCGCCGCCGCCCAGCCCTCGAGCTGCCACTGGGACAGCTCCTTTCCCCGCAGTGCCTGCCGGAACTCACGCACGGCGGGGTGGCCGGTGTCCTCGTAGTTGCGGCTCGAGCCGGTCGCCCACAGGGCGTTGCGGCAGCCCGGGGCGTCCTTGTAGTCGCGGGGGACGGCGGAGTTCCAGTTCTGCACGTTGGTGACCTTGGCGGTGACGCGGGTGCCGACCTCGTCCATCGCCTCGCACAGCTGCGCGTTGCCGTGCGCGTCCAGGGCGTCGAACACCAGGTCCGCGCCGCTGCGCCCGATGTCGGCTGCCACCGCCCGGAAGTTGGGCAGTGCGAAGTCCAGTTGCTCGGACACCACGCGGTAGCCCTCCGCCTCCAGGCCCCGGGTGATCAGCCGGGCGTAGGCGGCGGACGACGCCTGGTTGTAGGAGACGACCGCGGCGGTGCGGGCGCCTACGGCCTGCTTGAACCAGCGGTAGACCTCGGTGCCGCCGTAGAGGACGCCGTCCCAGCCCGGTTCGCCGCCGGTGCGCGGCGCCTGGCTGCCGTAGATGCCGTAGAGGTGCGGATAGGTGTCGTAGGCAGGGCCGATCGGCTGGCCGCCGATGTCGGGGACGTCGGCGCGGGACACCCGCGACGCGGCGGCGTAGTCGAGGACGGTGGTGGCGACGAGGGCGAAGACCTTCTTCTCTTCGACCAGGCGCTGCACGCACTCGTTGTTGCCCGCGCCGCTGCCGCCGTCGTCGCAGGTGACGACCTCGACGCGGCGGCCGTCGAGGCCGCCGCGTGCGTTGAGTGCGTCGAAGTAGGCACGGGCTCCCTGCCCCGGCCCGTCGAAGGCGGCGCCGCCCACAGGGCTCGTGGCGCTGGTGATGACACCGACGCGGACGGGCTCACGTGCGCTCTCGCCAGGCGCCCGTGACGTTTCGAAGGCGCCTTCGGGCAGCCGGCTGCCGCACGCCGTCGCCACGGTGAGGAGCGCCGCGACGAGCAGCGCCTCAGCAGCCCGGAACAGCGCCGGCATTCGGGCTGAGCTCCACCAGGGCGCACAGAGCCTTCTGGGACACCTTCCAGGTGTCGCCCTCGAGCACGGCCGTTCCCTTGGCGTCCGGCAGGGCCGTGTTGCCGTCGACCATGAGGTTGTAGGTCACGGTGGCCCGGGTGGCCGACGTGAACTGGACGCCGGTCACCTCCGCGGACGCCCGCGCGGCGTTCTTGTCCTTGGCGAAGGCCATGAGGACGGGGCGCAGCGCCTCGCCGTTCTCGAGGAGCTTCACCTTCTCGTCCGCCGGCACGGCGGGGTCGAAGAAGGCCGTCCAGTTCTTCTTGATCTGCTGCTCGGCCGCCGCCGGGTCGGCGGGTTCCGCACCGTCCGTGGGGCTCTCGGGAGTGGCTGCGGTCGTCGGGGGCGACGTGGCCGGCCCGGAGCCGCCGTCGCCGTCGTCCCCGCACGCCGCGGCGAGTGGTCCGAGGACGAGAACCGCTGCGGCGGCCCAGGCCGCGGGTCCAGAGTTCCTTGTGCTGAACATGTCGCTCACCACCCGTTTCTCGGTTTCCAGCGTCCGACGGTTCGGGGCATAGTGCAAGAAAGGAGGCGTTTCGATGCCGACGTCCCGACTGCTGTGGTGGGGTGGGATCGCCGCTGCCGCCTGCGGTGCTGTGCTGTGCGTCGTCGGCTGGTACGGCGTCTCCGGCGAGCGGGTGGCCGAGCGGCAGCTGCCGTATCTCGCGTCCGCCACCGTTCCGGGGTCGGCGCTCCTGGTGGCGGGTGCGGTCCTGATCGCGGCCGGAGCCGTGCGGACGGGGGGTGTCGCGGCAGAGGGCGGCCCGCCAGGGCCGGGTGACGTCCCGTCGGACGACGACGGCTCAGGAACCGTCCCCGCCGACGTGGCCCCGCCGCCGGGCCCCCCGCGGGACGGGCCCTCCTCGGACGGGCCTCCGCTGCGGGTGCCGGGCGGCACCCTGGCGCACCGGCCCGACTGCCCCCTCGTCGCGGGCAAATCCGAGGCCCTGCCGGCCGGTGACGCGGAACTCGAACCCTGTCCGGTGTGCGAGCCGTGGCCTCCCTGACCTACGACCTCACTCTCGCGGGGCTGGCCGTCGGCAGCGCCGCCGCGCTGACCGGCATCGGACTGATCGTCACCTACCGGGCGACCGGCGTGCTGAATCTCGCGCACGGCGCGATCGCGATGGTGTGCGCCTATGTGATGCGGCAGTTCGCCGTGGAGTGGGACTGGCCGGTGCCGCTCGCGGCGATGGTGACGCTGCTCGTGGTCGCCCCCGGGATCGGTCTGCTGCTCGAACGGCTCGTCTTCCGGCCGCTGTCGGTGCCCTCGCCCGACCCGGCCCGGACGCTGGTCGCCTCGATCGGCGTCTTCGTGCTGCTGGTGGGCGCGGCGGCGCTGCTGTGGGGCGAGGGGGCGCGGGCCGACGCCCCGGTGCTGCTGCCGGACAGTCCGTGGGTGCAGCTGTCGGCCGTCGTCCTGCTGGCCTCGCTGGTGACGGCGGTGACCCGGTGGTCCCGGTTCGGCAGGGAGCTGCGCGCCGTCGTCGACAACCGGACGCTCGCGGCGCTCGGCGGCATCGACGCGGACCGGGTGGCGGCGGCCGGGTGGGCGTTCGGGTCGTTCACCGCGGGGCTGACGGGCGTGCTGCTCGCTCCGTACGTACGGCTCGACCCGTACGGGATGCCGCTGCTGGTCGTCGAGGTGATCGCGGTCGCGGTCGTCGCACGGATGCGGAGCCTGCCCGTCGCGATCGGTGCGGCGCTGGCGATCGGGGTGGCCCAGGCGCAGATGGCGCGGCTGCACCCGTCCGGCTGGGCGGAGCCCCTGGTCCAGGCCGTGGAGGCGAACCTGTTCGTGGTGGCGCTGCTGGTCGCCGCCCTGGTGCTGCCCGGGTTCGGCGGTGCGACGGCGTGGGCCGCGACCGCGGCCGTACGGGTCCCGCGGCCCGTGTGGCTGATCGCCGGCATCCTTCTGCTGCTGCCGCTCGGTTTCGCCGGCACGGACCTGCAGACAGCGGTCCAGGTACCGGCCCTGGCGGTGGTGCTGCTGTCCCTCGTGGTGGTCACCGGACGCGGCGGGCAGATCTCGCTGGGGCAGGCCGCGTACGCGGGCCTCGGAGCACTGTTCACCGCGCTCCTGGCGGCGGGGCGGTTCCCCGGCTTCCCCGAGCTGCCGGAGCTCGTGGCGCCCGCCGCCGCCGTGGTGCTGGTCACGCCGCTCGGGCTGCTCACCGGATGGCCGGCGATCCGCCGGCACGGGCTGGCTCTGGCGCTGGTCACGCTGGCGGTCGGGGTGGCGGTGAGCCGGTTCGTCTTCGCCCAGCCGTACGCGACGGCGGGCCTCACCGTGTCGCGGCCCCCGGCCCTGGGATCGGACCGGGCGTACTACGTGGTGGAGCTCGCGGTGCTGACCTGTGCGCTGCTCGCGGTCGCGGCGCTGCGCCGGGGCCGCACGGGGCGGGCCCTCGCGGCACTGCGCGACCACGAGGAGGGCGCGCAGGCGGCGGGCGTCGCGGTACCGGCGCTGAAGCTCTTCGCCTTCTCGTCCGGCGCGGCGCTGGCCGCGCTGGGCGGCGGACTGCTGGCGATGGGGGTGCGGGCGTTCGATCCTGCGGCGTTCGATCCGGTGCGCGGCCTGCTCTGGTTCGCGGCGGTGTTCGTCATGGGCGCGGACAACCTCCTCGCGCCGTTGCCGGCGGCGGCGCTGCTCGTCGCGCTGGACGCGGGGACACGGGGCGGCGTCGCGGCCGTGGTGATCGGCCTCCTGGCCGTCCTCGTGGGCCACGGCCGTCTCCGCCTGTGGGCGGCGGGGCCCGCCGCTGCTCGGTCTCGCGCGGCGGGCGGCGCGGCGCGGGCACGAGCGGCAGGCGCCGCGGCGCGGGCACGAGCGGCAGGCGCCGCGGCGCGGGCAGGCGCGGGTGCCAGGGGGTCGGCCGGTCCCGCCCGGCCCCGGACCGGAAACCCCGCGCCGCGTGTACGCAGGGCGCGGGGAGCGGCCGCGGGAGGGCTCAGCGCCGAGGGGCTGCGTGTCGCGTACCAGGGGCGCTGTGTCGTCGACGGGGTGGACCTCGTCGTGGCTCCCGGCCGGATCACCGCGCTCGTCGGGGGCAACGGGGCGGGGAAGAGCACCCTGTTCCACTGCCTGTGCGGGTCGCTCAGGCCGGACGCCGGGCGGGTGCGGCTCGACGGGGCCGACATCAGCCGCCGGTCCGCGCACGCACGGACCCGGCTGGGGATCGCGAGGACGTTCCAGCAACTCGCCGTCTTCCCGTCGCTGACCGTCGAGGAGAACGTCCGTCTCGGGGCCGAACAGGGCCGGCACCGGGACACGTCCGCCGTCGAGCCCGTACTGCGGCTGCTCGGTCTGGACGGACCGGTACGGCGGCTCCCCGCCGCCGGCCTGCCGACCGGTGTGCTGCGCCGGGCCGAGCTCGGGCGGGCGCTCGCCACCCGGCCCCACACGCTGCTGCTGGACGAGCCGACCGCCGGCCTCGACACCGCGGAGACGGAGGCGCTCGCCCGCATCCTCCGGGCGCTGGCCGCGGACGGGACCGCCGTTCTCGTCGTCGAACACGATCCCGGTTTCGTCTCCGGCCTCGCCGGCACCGTGCACGTCATGGAAG
Organism: Streptomyces kurssanovii; assembly: GCF_040677245.1. Taxonomy (NCBI): domain Bacteria; kingdom Bacillati; phylum Actinomycetota; class Actinomycetes; order Kitasatosporales; family Streptomycetaceae; genus Streptomyces; species Streptomyces kurssanovii. The sequence goes on along the minus strand of NZ_JBFAQK010000066.1, from coordinate 33,902 downwards.
CGGGGCGGCTCGTGCGATGACCCTCGCCATGGAACTGCGCGACGTGCGGGTGCGGTACGGCCCGCTGGAGGCCCTGCACGGCGTACGGCTCCCCGTACCGGCCGGGGCGCTGACGGTGCTCCTCGGCCGCAACGGCTCCGGCCGTACGACCGTGCTGCGCGCGCTCGCCGGCACGGTGCTCCCGGCCGCCGGGTCCGTGGTGCTGCACGGGCGGGACGTGAGCCGGCTGCACGCGCGGCAGAGGGCACGCCTCGGTGTGTGCTTCGTGCCCGACGTCGGCGCGGTGCACGGCACCCTGACCGTCGGGGAGAACCTCGAACTGGCTGCCGCGGGAGGTGATTTCGGCCAGGCCCTGGACGGCTTCCCGGCGCTCCGGCCGCTGCTCGGCCGCACCGCGGGCACACTGTCCGGCGGCGAGCAGCGGATGCTCGCCGTCTCCCGGGCCCTGCTGGCGCCCGCCGGGGTCGTCCTGCTCGACGAGCCCGCGCAGGGCATGGCCCCCGCGGTGGCCGCCCGAACCTACCGGCTGCTGCGCGGGCTCGACGCCGCAGTCGTCGTCGCCGAGCAGCGGCTCCCGCAGGCCCTGGCGCAGGGGCCCGGCGCCCCGGTGGTCGTGCACGAACTACGGCGCGGCTCCCTCGTGTTCAGCGGCGAGCCGGGCGAACTCACCCCGGCCGGGCCCGGCCCGTCGGCCACCCACCGCCCGCCGTGACCGACCGGGCGTACGGCCCGACGTGACGCGGCACGGTTCGATTCGTTGCCGTTTCACGCGTGACCCCCGCGACTGATCGCACGTTGAACCTTCGTGCCGGGACCCGCCCGGCACACCTGATCAAGTCCGAGGAGCCACCCGTGCCGCGCATGCTCGACGTCAGCGAGGACGTACGCGCCGAGATCGGCGACGAAGAAGCCGACCGGCTGCTCGCCGGCCTGAACGCCCCGGGCAGCTACGACTGCACCTCGTGCCGCACTCCGGGCGATTCCGACCAGGAGCGGACCAGCACCGTGCTGTTCGTGGGCGACGAGACGGCCGTGCTCGCCTTCGCCCACGCCACCTGCATCCCCTCGCAGGTGGTGCAGGTCGCCGAGGACCAGCTCCAGGGCGCCGTCCGCTCGATCACCGGCGAGGAGCCGCAGATCCCGGGCGCGGCCCCGCAGCAGGCGGTGCTCGGTGTCACCAGCGGCCTCATCCTCCTCGACGGCGACGTGCACCCCGCCCTCGTGGTGGAGCCGACCGCGCCGATCGCCCGCCCGGGCACGACGGGCCACGGCGGCGACGACTTCCTGCCGCTCCTGATCGAGCAGGGCTTCCTGCCCGTCGGGGACGTGAACCGGCGCCCGTCCCAGCTGCCCGGCTGGTCGGTCCTGATCGCCATGGGACAGCTGCACGCCGTGCTCCAGCCCGGTACGGGCGGTGGCAGCCCGGTCGCCTGGTGGCAGGCGCACCAGCCGCTCCAGGTGACCGAGGGCTGGCGGACGGCCGCCAACAAGACGAACACCGTCCTGGTCTACGCCGCCCCGGTCGGCTCGATCGGCCAGCAGCCCCGGGAGGACCTGCTGCGGGACGCGCTGGAGAAGGCGGCGGCCAACGGCCGTCTGGTCGCCGCGGCGATGCCGCTCGCCGGCACCTGAGCCGCCCGGACGCCGCACGGATCCGTCCCGCGCCCGGACGCCGCGGGGATCCGTCCGCCGACGCCAGGGACCACAGGCGTGCCGGCCGACCGGCCCGGCGGGCACAGACGTACGCCGGGGCCGCTCTCCTGCCCCGGCGTACGTCCGCGCGCGCCGGCGACGGCGCGTACCGTCCCCCGGAAGAATGCAGCTCGCCGCAGCCCGCATCCGTGGGACTGCGGCGTCGTTGCAGGTACGTGCACTCATACGACCCCTCCCCCCAGCCCTTCCAGAGCCAGATCCCTTCCATGCGCCCCGCGCGCGACGGTTCGCCGGGCCGTTCGGCCACGCCGATCTACGACGCGCTGTACTCCGAGTACCTCAGGGCGTTCAAGACGCTGCCGGGTGACCGCAGCGGGGAGGAGGATCTGGACTTCAAGGGGTTCGGGGCGGGGCTGCACGGCGTCCGCGGCGGTTTCCTCGGCTACGGGAGCCATACGAGCCACTCAGGACACACAAGCGGCCACTCCGGCTACTCCACCGGCCATGTGAGCCCCGCCGGTCAGCAGGGCGGCAGGCACTCGCACCAGACCGGCCGGCACGCGGTCCACCAGCCCGCGGCGCTGCCCCCGGCTCCCCGCAAGGGATCCTGACCGGCCGTCGGCGAACGCCGCTGCCCCCGGACCACGTACACGGTCCGGGGGCAGCGGCGTCATGCCTCGTGGGCTACTTCTTGCGGCCGCGCTTCTCCCGCACCCGCACCGAGATGTGGATCGGGGTCCCCTCGAAGCCGAACTCCTCGCGCAGCCGGCGCTCGACGAAGCGGCGGTAGCCGTGCTCGAGGAAGCCGGACGCGAACAGCACGAACCGCGGCGGCTTGGTGCCGGCCTGCGTGCCGAACAGGATGCGCGGCTGCTTGCCGCCCCGGATCGGGTGCGGATGCGCGGCGACGATCTCACCGAGGAACGCGTTCAGCCGGCCGGTCGGGACACGCGTCTCCCAGCCCGCCAGCGCCGTCTCGATCGCCGGGACCAGCTTCTCCATGTGGCGGCCGGTGAGCGCGGAGACGTTCACCCGGGGCGCCCAGGCGACCTGCTGCATCTCGGTCTCGATCTCGCGCTCGAGGTAGTAGCGGCGCTCCTCGTCGAGGTCGTCCCACTTGTTGTAGGCGACGACGATCGCGCGGCCGGCCTCGACGGCCATGGTGATGATGCGCTGGTCCTGGACGCTGATGTTCTCCGTCGCGTCGATCAGGATGACCGCGACCTCCGCCTTCTCGACGGCGGCGGCCGTGCGCAGCGAGGCGTAGTAGTCGGCGCCCTGCTGGAGGTGGACGCGCTTGCGGATACCGGCGGTGTCGACGAACTTCCAGGTCACGCCGCCGAGTTCGATGAGCTCGTCGACCGGGTCGCGGGTGGTGCCCGCGAGCTCGTTGACGACGACGCGCTCCTCGCGGGCGACCTTGTTGAGCAGCGACGACTTGCCGACGTTCGGACGGCCGATCAGGGCGATCCGGCGGGGACCGCCGACGGCGGTGCCGAAGGTCTGGGCCGGCGCCTCCGGCAGGGCCTCGAGGACGGCGTCGAGCATGTCGCCCGTCCCGCGGCCGTGCAGCGAGGAGACCGGGTGCGGCTGGCCGAGGCCGAGCGACCACAGGGCCGTCGCGTCGGCCTCGCCGCTGGGTCCGTCGACCTTGTTGGCGCAGAGCACGACGGGCTTGCCGGCGCGGCGGAGCAGCTTGACGACCGCCTCGTCGGTGTCGGTCGCGCCGACCGTCGAATCGACGACGAAGACGACGGCGTCGGCGGCCTCGATGGCGTACTCGGCCTGCGCGGCGACGGAGGCGTCGATGCCGAGGACGTCCTGCTCCCAGCCGCCGGTGTCGACGACCTTGAAGCGGCGGCCGGCCCACTCGGCCTCGTAGGTGACGCGGTCGCGGGTGACGCCGGGCTTGTCCTCGACGACCGCCTCACGGCGGCCGATGATGCGGTTGACCAGGGTCGACTTGCCGACATTCGGGCGGCCGACGACGGCGAGGACGGGCAGCGGGCCGTGCCCGGCCTCCTCGATCGCGCCTTCGACGTCCTCGACGTCGAAGCCCTCTTCCGCGGCGAGCTCCATGAACTCCGCGTACTCGGCGTCGCCGAGCGCTCCGTGGTCGTGCTGGTCGTTCATGAAGTCCGTTCCTCGTTCGTCACTGGACCGTGTCAGTTGCGCGGTCCATTACTCAAGTCTGTCCTAGCGCCCGGTGAGACGCTTCGCGTCCGCCAGGTGGGCGGTCAGGTGCTCCTGGATGCGCACCGTCGCCTCGTCGAGCGCCTTGCGCGTGCGGCGTCCGCTGCCGTCCCCGGCCTCGAACGCGTCGCCGAAGACGACGTCCACCTTGCTGCGCAGCGGAGGCAGTCCCTTTATCAACCGTCCGCGGCGCTCCGTGCTTCCCAGAACCGCGACCGGGACGATCGGGGCGCCGCTGCGCACCGCGAAGTACGCCAGGCCGGCACGCAGTGAGGCGAAGTCACCCTCGCCACGGGTGCCCTCGGGGAAGATCCCGAGGACACCGCCGTTGTCCAGCACGCCGAGCGCGGCCGTGATGGCGGTGCGGTCGGCGGTCGTACGGTCCACCTTGACCTGTCCGATCCCGATGAGGAACGGGTCCAGGGGGCCGACGAACGCCTCCTTCTTGATCAGGAAGTGCACGGGCCTGGGCGCGGTGCCCATCAGCATCGGCCCGTCGATGTTGTGCGCGTGGTTCACCGCGAGGATGACCGGCCCCGCTGCCGGGACCCGCCACGCGCCCAGGACGCGCGGCTTCCACAGTCCGTACATCAGCCCGATGCCGATGCCCCGCCCGACGGCCGCGCCCTTCGGTGAGGGAACGGTCACCGGGCGGCCTGCTTCCGCGTGCCGTCGGCCGCGCCCCGCTTCTCCTCGACGAGGGTGACGACGCACTCGATGACCTGCTGGAGAGTGAGCTCAGTGGTGTCGACCTCGACCGCGTCGTCCGCCTTGGCGAGCGGCGAGGTCTTACGGCTGGAGTCCGCCGCGTCCCGCTTGATCAGGGCTTCACGGGTGGCCACGACGTCGGAGCCCTTGAGCTCACCACTGCGCCGGGCCGCCCTGGCCTCCGGCGACGCCGTCAGGAAGATCTTCAGGTCGGCGTCGGGCAGGACGGTGGTGCCGATGTCACGGCCCTCGACGACGATGCCCTCCTTGGCGGCCATCGCGATGGAACGCTGCAGCTCCGTGATCCGGGCGCGCACCTCGGGCACCGCGCTGACCGCGCTGACCTTGGCGGTGACGTCCTGCTCGCGGATCGGACCGGAGGCGTCGAGACCGTCGACGGTGATCGTCGGTGCCGAGGGGTCGGTGCCGGACTCGATCACGGGCTTCCCGGAGGCGGTCGCGATCGCGGCGGGGTCGGACACGTCGATGCCGTTGCTGATCATCCACCAGGTGATCGCGCGGTACTGCGCGCCGGTGTCGAGGTAGCTCAGCCCCAGCGCGGAGGCGACGGCCTTGGAGGTGCTCGACTTGCCCGTGCCGGAGGGGCCATCGATGGCGACGATCACGGATTCCACGGTGTCGGACACCTTCCTGGTTCGTGGGAGTGGGCACGGCCGGAGTGCCGAGGGGCCCAGCACAAGGTTACCGAGTGCGGACGACCACTTCTGCACCCGTACGCCGGGGCCCCGGAGCGGCCCCTTGACACGGCCCACGGACGCTACCCCCGGGCCGGCCGCCGCCAGGCGGGCCGGCCCGGCCCCCGCCGGTGCCCCGTCCGGGACGCGGTCCGGCCGCCGGCCCGGCTACTGGCGGATCGACCAGCCCCGTTCCCGCAGCGCGGCGGTGAGCAGCGGCGCCGCCGTGGGCTCGACCATCAGCTGGACGAGACCGGCCTGCTGCCCGGTCGCGTGCTCGATGCGGACGTCCTCGATGTTCACACCGGCGCGGCCGGTGTCGGCGAAGATGCGCGCCAGCTCGCCCGGCTGGTCGCTGATCAGTACGGCGACGACCTCATAGGCGGCCGGTGCCGTGCCGTGCTTGCCCGGGACCCGTACCCGGCCGGCGTTGCCGCGCCGCAGGACGTCCTCGATGCCTTCCGCGCCGTCCTGGCGCTTGGACTCGTCGGAGGACTGCAGGGACCGCAGCGCGCGGACCGTCTCGTCGAGGTCGGCCGCGACGCCGGCCAGCACGTCGGCCACCGGCCCGGGGTTAGCGGAGAGGATCTCCACCCACATCCGGGGGTCGGAGGCCGCGATCCGGGTCACGTCGCGGATGCCCTGACCGCACAGCCGTACGGCGGTGTCGTCGGCGTCCTCGAGGCGCGCGGCGACCATCGAGGAGATCAGCTGCGGGGTGTGGGAGACGAGGGCGACCGCCCTGTCGTGGGCGTCCGCGTCCATGACGACGGGCACGGCACGGCAGAGGGCGACCAGCTCGAGAGCGAGGTTGAGGACCTCGGTGTCCGTCTCCCGCGTCGGGGTCAGCACCCAGGGGCGGCCCTCGAAGAGGTCGGCGGTGGCGGCCAGCGGGCCGGAGCGTTCCTTGCCGGACATCGGATGCGTGCCGATGTAGGCGGACAGGTCGACGCCCATCGCCTCGAGCTCCCGGCGGGGTCCTCCCTTGACGCTGGCCACGTCGAGGTAGCCGCGGGCCACACCGCCGCGCATGGCCTCGGCCAGCGTGGTGGCCACATGCGCCGGCGGCACGGCGACGACGGCGAGGTCGACGCGGCCCTCCGGCTGCTCGTCGGTGCCGGCTCCGAGCGCGGCGGCGGTGCGGGCACGCTCGGCGTCGTGGTCGACGAGGTGCACGGCGACGCCGCGTCCCGCGAGGGCCAGCGCGGCGGACGTGCCGATCAGTCCGGTTCCGATGACGAGCGCGGTTCTCACTGGGCGATGTCCTTGCGGAGGGCGGCGGCTGCGCCGAGGTAGACATGGGCGATCTTCGACCGGGGCAGGTCGGACTCGACGTGCGCGAGGATGCGGACGACGCGGGGCATGGCCCCGGCGATGTCGAGTTCCTGCGCGCAGATCAGCGGCACGTCGACGATGCCGAGCCCGCGCGCCGCGGCGGCGGGGAAATCGCTGTGCAGGTCGGGGGTGGCGGTGAACCAGACGCTGATCAGATCGTCGACGGCCAGGCCGTTGCGCTCCAGGATGGCGGTGAGCAGCTCGCCGACCTGCTCGCCCATGTGTCCGGCGTCGTCCCGTTCCAGCTGGACGGCTCCGCGGACCGCTCGTACCGCCACGTCGTGCTCCTTCGTTCTCAACCGCCGGTCTTGCCGACCGGGTGCTCCGTTTCAGCGTAGTCAGCAGGCGGCGGGGCGGCCGCGGCGACCGCTCCGCGAGACGGAACTCCGCGGGCCGCGGGCCGTCCGGTCCGGCTTCCGCGGGGACGGACGGCGCGTGGAGGCGCACACTGGGCCTGGGCCGACGGGCGGACACGACTGCCCGGTTGCTTCTTCTCCGCCCGTTCGGGGGCCAGGATGCTCGTGCCCCGGGCGGTCGGGGCGACGAACAGAGGAGAGTGTCATGGACACGAGCCGACGGACGGTCCTCGCGGTCGGCGCGGCGGGCGCGGCCGCGCTGGTGGCGGGATGCGGGGACGGAGGAGGCGGGGAGGACCCGGCCACCCGGCCGCCGGACGCCACGCCGACGGAGCCCGGGCAGGACTCCCCCGCCCCCGGCGGCGAGGAGCTCGCGAGGACGGCGGACATCCCGGTCGGCGGCGGCAAGGTCTTCGCCGACAAGAAGATCGTGGTGACGCAGCCGGAGTCCGGCGACTTCAAGGCGTTCTCCGCGGTCTGCACCCATCAGGGCTGCACGGTCGCGAACGTCTCCGACGGGACCATCAACTGCCTCTGCCACGGCAGCAAGTTCGGCCTCGCGGACGCCGCCGTGGAGGCGGGCCCCGCCACGAAGCCGCTGCCGCCGGAGCAGATCACGGTCTCCGGGAACTCGATCCGGCGGGGCTAGACCCTCACGTAGCCTCTCGGGCATGACGCCGCTGACACTTGTCCGCGACCACACGGTCTACTCCTGTGTCATGGGGTCGCGCGCCTTCGGGCTGGCCACCGATGACAGCGACACCGACCGGCGCGGGGTGTTCCTCGCTCCCACTCCGCTGTTCTGGGGCTTCGAGAAGCCGCCGACGCATGTCGAGGGGCCCGCCGAGGAGCAGTTCTCCTGGGAGCTGGAGCGCTTCCTCGAGCTGGCGCTGCGCGCCAACCCGAACGTGCTGGAATGCCTGCACTCCCCCATCGTCGAGCATGTCGACGACACCGGCCGCGAACTGCTGTCCCTGCGCGGGGCCTTCCTGTCGCGCCGCGCCCACGAGACGTTCGTCCGCTACGCGACGGGCCAGCGCAGGAAACTGGAGGCGGACGTGCGGCAGCACGGCGCTCCGCGCTGGAAGCACGCCATGCATCTGCTGCGTCTGCTGGGCAGCTGCCGTGATCTGCTGCGCACGGGCGAGCTGGTGATCGACGTGGGCGCGGACCGTGAACGGCTGCTCGAGGTGAAACGGGGCGAGGTGCCGTGGGACCGGGTCGAGTCCTGGATGACCCGCCTCGCCGACGAGGCGGACACGGCCGTGACCGTCTCCCCGCTCCCGCCCGCCCCGGACCGGGCCCGGGTGGAGGACTTCCTGGTACGGGTCCGGAGGGCGTCGGCGGGCTGAGAGGTGACCGGCCGCGTGCCCGGGCACGACCGAGGCCGGTCGTGGCTCAGGCGTCCCAGAGCGCACCCAGCGTCACGAGCTCCCCGCGGTACTCGATCCGGTCCGCCCACTCACGCGGCCAGGCGCCGGCGCCGAGGTGGGCGCCCGCGAACGCGCCCGCGAGGCAGGCGATCGAGTCGGAGTCGCCCTTGGTGCAGGCGGCCCGGCGGAGCGCCGTGACGGGCTCCTCGGGGAACATCAGGAAACACAGCAGGCCCGTGGCGAGCGCCTCCTCCGCGATCCAGCCGTCGCCGGTGGCCAGGCAGGGGTCGAGCTCCGGTTCCGGTGAGCGCACGGCCACCGCGAGCCGTTCGAGGATCTGCAGGCACTCGTCCCAGCCGCGCGCGATGAACGCCTCGGGCGTCGCGTCGTGCGAGTAGGTCCACAGGTCGCCGAGCCAGCGGTGCAGGTACCGGCTGCGGTTCTCGTACGCGTACGAGCGCAGCTGGCCCACCAGTCCGGTCGGCTCGGCCCCCTGCGCCAGCAGGAACACCGCGCGGGCCGTGAGGTCGCTCGCGGCGAGGGCCGTCGGGTGGCCGTGGGTGAGCGCGGCCTGCAACTGCGCCGCGCCGGAGCGCTGTTCCTCGCTCAGGCCCGGTACGAGGCCGACGGGTGCGACGCGCATGTTGGCCCCGCAGCCCTTGGAGCCGATCTGGCTGGCCGCCTGCCACGGAAGGTCGCTGTCCAGCTTCTGGCAGGCGACCAGGCAGGTGCGGCCGGGGGCCCGGTTGTTCTCCGGCGAGTGGTACCAGTCGACGAACTCCTCGCGGACCGGCCTGACGAGCCCGGAGGCGACGAGCAGGCCGCGCGACATGGCCGTGCGGATGCCGCGCGCGAGGGCGAGGGTCATCTGGGTGTCGTCGGTGACGATCGCGGGCGTGGGGAGTTCCATCTGCCGCCACGGCCCGCACTTGGCGAGAATGGCCGGCACGTCGTTGAACTCGGTCGGGAAGCCGAGGGCGTCGCCGAGCGCGAGCCCGGTGAGCGCCCCGGTGGCGGCCTGCTTGGTGATGGTCCTGGTGCTCCTCGTCGTGGTCATGTCTGCTGCCGTCCCTCGGGTCGCAGGAGTGGTGGGTGCAGGGCGGACGCGGCTCCCGCCCGGTAGAGCGCGGCCGGTTTTCCGCGGCCGCCGGTGCGGCGCGGTTCGCCCTCGACGGCCTCGACGAAGCCGGGGGTCGCCAGCACCTTGCGCCGGAAGTTGGGGCGGTCGAGTTCGACGCCCCAGACGGTCTCGTACACCTGCTGGAGCTCGCCGAGTGTGAACTCGCGCGGGCAGAAGGCGGTGGCGAGACAGGTGTACTCGAGCTTGGCGCCGATGCGGCCGTGCGCGTCGGCGAGGATCGTGTCGTGGTCGAAGGCGAGGGGCGCGGCCGAGGAGAGCGGTGTCCAGCGGGCGTGCGCCGCGTCGCCGCCGCCGCGCGGCTCCGGCAGGTCCGGCACGAGCGCGGTGTAGGCGACGGACACCACCCGCATCCTCGGATCGCGGTCCGGGTCGCTGTAGGTCCGCAGTTGCTCGAGGTGGAGGTCGGCGGCGGTCTGCTCCGTCAGGCCGGTCTCCTCGGCCAGTTCTCGTCGCGCGGCGGCTTCCGCGGACTCCCTGGGGAGCAGGAAGCCGCCGGGCAGCGCCCAGGCGCCGCGGTAGGGATCCTGGCCGCGCTCGACCAGGAGGACGTGCAGCCGGCTCTCCCTGACCGTGAAGACGGCGAGGTCGACGGTGACGGCGAACGGTTCGAAGGCGTACGGGTCGTAGCCCGCCGGACGGGTGTCGCTCATCGCTTCTCCGGGAGGGGCTCGGCGAGGTCCCAGCCCTCGGCGATCAGCGCGTCCACGGCGGCCACCGCGGTGGCGAGCCGCCGCTCGTGCGGTCCGGTGAGCTCGACGGTGCGGCGTCCGCTGCGGGCGAGCTCCTCGCGGAAGCGGCCGGTCATCCAGGGCCGCAGGTGCTCGCCGTCGCGCAGTCCGTCGTCCTCGAAGTCGACGCCCGTGTGGTCGGTCAGCAGCCACAGGTGCTGGCGGCGCGGCTCGGGGGCCACCGGGTAGGGGCCGCCCATGTACCGCTCGTGCCAGATCGTCGTGGCGAACGCGTCGGTGTCGCAGAGGACGACGGGCGAGCCGGTCCGCGCGGCCTGCTCCTCGAGCACCGCCTGCCGCCGTGCGATCAGCGGGAACTCGTCGGAGGAGAAGGTGACCTCGTCCCAGCCGGCGCCCGGCCGCCGTGCCCGCAGGGCGGCCAGCTTGTGCTCGCTGAACTCCCGTCCGTACTCGGCCACACAGCGGGTCTGCGCCCATACTCCGCCGCGCCGCCGGTAGTGCTCGGCGAGCGCCCGGGCCATCGTGGTGGTGCCGGTGGACTCCGCCCCGAGGACGACGACGCGCCGGGCGAGGGCGGCGCGCACCGGCGGCTCCAGGAAGTCCCAGCAGCCGACGGGGTCCTTGCGCACGGCCGTACCGGAGACCGGGAAGACGCTCCGGTCGGGGTCGACGCAGACGGCGTCGGCGCCGAAGCGGCAGCCGAGCTCCGCGCCGTACGCCTCCGAGGTGAAGACGGCGTGCACGCGGCCGGGGACGGCGGCGCGGAAGACGGCCATGTGCGCGTCCCACACGTCGGGGTCGTGCACGTCCACCGGCGTCTCGTCCATGGTGCCCACGACGCGCACCCCGGGGTGCACTTCGCGCATCCACGCCACGCGGTCGGCCAGCGGGATCGTCTCGACGGACGAGGCGCACACGAGGACGGTGAGCCGTTCGCAGCGGTCGGCCGCCGTCCGTACGAGATGGTGGTGGCCGGCGTGCGGCGGATAGAACTTGCCGAGGACCAGGCCGTGTCCGTAGCGCCTCATACGGCCACCGCCACACGCCGGAGGGTCACGTCGCGCGACCAGCCGCGCAGCCCGGCGACGCACAGTGCCATGAAGCCGATGTAGAGCAGCGACGTGAGATAGAGCTCCTTGTACGCGTACAGCGGCACGTACACCACGTCGGCGGCGATCCACAGCCACCACGACTCCAGGCGCTTCCGGCACTGCCCGTACGTCGCCATCAGCGACAGGGCCGTCGTCAGCGCGTCCCAGAAGGGGACGGTGGAGTCGGTGGCGCGGTCGAGGAGGAGGGTGAGGGCGAGTGTCCCCACCACCCCCGCCGCGAGCAGCCAGGTCCACTCGGTGCGGGTGGTGCGCCGCACCGGGAGGACGGAAGAGCCTGGTCCACCCCCGTGGGTCCAGGTCCACCAGCCGTAGGCGGCGAGGGTGATGAAGACGACCTGCAGGCCGGCGTCGGCGTACAGGCCCGCCTGGGTGAAGAGAAGGATGAAGAAGACGTTGTTGGCGATGCCGATCGGCCAGTTCGCGATGTGCTGGCGGGCCACGAGCCACACACAGAGGGCGCCGCTGCCGAACCCGAGGAACTCGGTCCAGCTCACCGGGGTCCCGAGCACGGTGAACAGCGGCTGCTGCAGGGGCCCGAGGATGTCTGCGAGACTCACGCCCGCCTCCTTAATAGTCATGTTGACTATAAAGCACCCGCGACGACCGCCACAAGGCTTTTACGACGGCGAAGGGCCCGTGACCTGGCAGGTCACGGGCCCTTTTTCGTACGTTTGTGCCGTTACAGACCGACTTCCTTCATCAGCATGCCGACCTCGGTGTTGGTCAGCCGGCGCAGCCAGCCGGACTTCTGGTCGCCCAGCGCGATCGGCCCGAACGCGGTCCGCACGAGCTTGTCGACCGGGAAGCCCGCCTCGGAGAGCATGCGCCGCACGATGTGCTTGCGGCCCTCGTGGAGCGTGACTTCGACGAGGTAGTTCTTGCCGGTGTTCTCCACGACCCGGAAGTGGTCGGCGCGGGCGTAGCCGTCCTCGAGCTGGATGCCCTCCTTGAGGCGCTTGCCCAGCTCACGCGGGAGCGGCCCCTGGATGGCGGCGAGGTAGGTCTTCTTCACGCCGTACTTGGGGTGGGTCAGCCGGTGGGCCAGCTCACCGTGGTTGGTGAGCAGGATGATGCCCTCGGTCTCCGTGTCGAGCCGGCCGACGTGGAACAGCCGGGTCTCACGGTTGGTGACGTAGTCGCCGAGGCACTGCCGCCCGTCGGGGTCCTCCATGGTGGAGACGACACCCGCGGGCTTGTTCAGCGCGAAGAAGAGATGCGACTGGGTCGCGACGGTCAGGCCGTCGACCTTGATCTCGTCCTGCTCCGGGTCGACGCGGACACCCTGCTCGATCACGATCTTGCCGTTGACCTCGACACGGCCGGCGTCGATCAGCTCCTCGCACGCCCGGCGCGAGCCCATGCCGGCCCGGGCGAGCACCTTCTGCAGACGCTCCCCCTCCTGGTCCCCGAAGGTCTTGGGGGTCTTGATCTCCGGCTTGTTCGCGTAACGCTCGCGGTTGCGCTCCTCGGAGCGGGCGTCGTACTCGCGCGAACGCGCCGGCGCGGTACGGCCGCCACCGCGCTGCGGCGACTGCCTCGGGCCCCCCTTCGCGCCGCCGCGGGCCGCGCCGCCGCGCCCCTTCTTGGGCGCCTCGGTTGAGCCGCCCACGTCGTAGCGACGCTCCTCGGGGCGGGGCTTCCCGGCGCGCTTCTGCTTGTCGTCGCGGTCGTTGCCGGCGCCGCGGTAGTTGCCGCGCCCGCCGCCGCTGCTGCCGCGGCCGCCGCTGTTGCCACCACGGCTCCCGCCGTTGTTTCCGCTGCTGTTCCTGCCGCTGCTGCTTCGCATCAAATTTCCGTCTTGTCGTCTGCGTCCTCACGATCCGGTGCATCCGGATCGAACGACGGAACGCCTTCCTGCGTCTCGGCCTCGATCGCGTCCGCCTCCGGTAGGAAGGGCGCGAGCTCCGGAAGCTCGTCCAGGCCGCGCAGGCCCATCCGCTCCAGAAAGTAGTTCGTCGTCCTGTACAGGATCGCACCTGTTTCAGGTTCCGTGCCCGCCTCCTCGACCAGACCCCGCTGGAGGAGGGTGCGCATGACGCCGTCGCAGTTCACTCCGCGCACCGCGGAGACCCTGGAACGGCTCACCGGCTGCCGGTACGCGACGACCGCGAGGGTCTCCAGCGCGGCCTGGGTCAGCCGGGCATGCTGGCCGTCGAGGACGAAACGCTCGACGGCCGCGGCATGCTCCGGGCGGCTGTAGAACCGCCAGCCGCCGGCGACGAGCCGCAGCTCGAAGCCGCGGCCCTGGATCGTGTACTCGTCCGCGAGCTCCCGCAGCGCGTCCGCGACGGCCCTCCTGGGCTGCTCCAGCACCTTGGCGAGGTGCTCCTCCGTCGCCGGCTCGTCGACGACCATGAGGACGGCCTCGAGCGCGGGCTTGAGCTCGCTCACTGCTTCTCCTCCACGACTTGATCGAACTCGTCCGTCACGGCCACCGCCTCGGCGCCGCCCCCGGCCCACACCACCGTCAGCTCACCCAGCGCCTCCTCCTGGTCGAGCGCGACCGCCTTCTCCCGGTAGAGCTCCAGCAGGGCGAGGAACCGGGCGACGACGGTCAGGGTGTCCGGAGCGTCCTCCGAGAGCTCACGGAACGACGCCCTGCCCCGCTCCCTGAGCATGGCGACCACGACCTCGGCCTGCTCCCTGACGCTGACCAGCGGCGCGTGGATGTGGTCCACGTACACCTGCGGCTTCGCCTTCGGCTGCATGGCCTTCACCGCGAGCTTGGCGAAGCCCTCCGCCCCGACGCTGATGACGACCTCGGGCAGCAGCTCCGCGAGGTGGGCCTCGAGCCCGACGGTACGGGGGTACCGCCGCGCCTCGTCGTCGAGGCGCCGGTCGAAGATGTCGGCGATCTGCTTGTACGCGCGGTACTGGAGCAGCCGCGCGAAGAGCAGGTCACGGGCCTCCAGCAGCGCGAGGTCCGCCTCGTCCTCGACCTCGGCGGCGGGCAGCAGCCGGGCGGCCTTGAGGTCGAGCAGCGTCGCCGCGACGACAAGGAACTCGGTGGTCTGGTCGAGGTCCCAGTCGGGCCCCATGGCCCGGATGTACGCCATGAACTCGTCGGTGACCTTGGAGAGTGCGACCTCGGTCACGTCGAGCTTGTGCTTCGAGATGAGCTGCAGCAGCAGGTCGAACGGCCCCTCGAAGTTGACGAGCCGCACGGTGAACCGCCCGTCATCCGCCCCGTGCCGCTCCTCGGCACCGGTACCCGGCCGGGACGGCGCGGCAGAGACCGCCTCCGGGCCGCCGGGGCCGTCGCGCAGCGCCTGAACCTCCGGCTCCGGAGACTCACCGTTGGCTTCGGGAAGGGGCGGGACCGAGGAATCGCCCCCCTCGGGCTCCCGGGCCTCGGCCCCGGGCAGGGGCCGGATCGGGGATTCGATCACCTGGGCAGGCGCGCCAGCGGCCGCGTCCGACCGCTCCAGGCGCTCGCCTTCGCCCTCCGGGCCGGACGGGCCGTCCCCAGGGCCCTCGTCGTCACGCAGCGCACGCCCGGGCGGGGACGGGGTCGGCGAATCATCCGGCGGCGGCGCCGGCACGTCGACGTCGCGGAGCGCAGGGCGTTCGGGAGCCGGGGGCGCGTCCCCGGATTCGGGAAGGGGCGGGGTGGGGGAAACCGCTCCCCGGCGCGACGCGCCCGGCCCCCGTCCCAGGGCACGGCGGCGGGACGGGCCGGGCGGGTCGTCGGTCGGGGGCATGGCGGTCCAGGGAGCGGGAGGAACAGGCGCGCCCGCAGGCTACCCGCTCAGCGACCCCGCAGGCGTCTCACGAGGATGCTCGCGTCGCCCCGCTGCTCGAGGTCCGCGAGGACCACCGCCACCGCCTCGCGGACGATCCGGCCGCGGTCGACGGCCAGGCCGTGCTCGCCGCGCAGCACCAGCCGCGCGTGCTCGAGGTCCATGAGTTCCTCGGCGGAGACGTAGACCGTGATCTTCTCGTCGTGGCGTTCGCGCCCGCTGGGCCGGCGGTTCGCGCCGCGTCCCCGCCTGCGCGGCGCGGCGCCGGCGGCAGGGGCCGCGGCCCCGCCCTCCTGGGGGCGGCGCGCCTTGGGCGTCATCGCCCGTCCGGCGGCGGCCGCGGCGTCCGTGACCCGGCTGCGGCCCTCCTCGGAGGGGTCCGCGTCGGCCGCGGAGTGCTCCTCGGACGACGAGCCGGACGCCGGCACGGAGGCCGACTCGGCACCGGCCTCGTCCGGTTCGCCCTGCGCCGGCACCCGCGGTTCACCGTTGGCGTTCGACGTGTTCTGAGCGTTGTTCGGGGTGTTCGGGTTCCCCTGCTTGCGCGGGGACGACGACTGCAGCGCCATGCCCCCGGTCGTACGGAACAGCTCGTCGGCCCCGGGCAGACTCACTCGGCGTGACACCGGGCGAGCACCTCCCTGGCGAGCTGGCGGTATGCGGCGGCGCCGACGGAGTTCGACGCGTAGGTCGTGATCGGCTCGCCGGCGACCGTGGTCTCCGGGAAGCGGACGGTCCGCCCGATGACCGTGTGGTAGACGTGGTCGTCGAACGCCTCGACGACCCGCGCCAGCACCTCGCGGCTGTGCACGGTCCGCGAGTCGTACATCGTGGCGAGGATGCCGTCGAGCTCGAGGTCGGGGTTGAGCCGCTCCTGGACCTTCTCGATGGTCTCGGTCAGCAGCGCGACACCACGCAGCGCGAAGAACTCGCACTCGAGCGGCACTATCACCTTGTGGGCCGCGGTCAGCGCGTTGACGGTGAGCAGGCCGAGCGACGGCTGACAGTCGATCACGATGTAGTCGTAGTCGGACATCAGCGGCTTCAGCGCGCGCTGGAGCGTCGATTCGCGCGCGACCTCGCTCACCAACTGCACTTCCGCGGCCGAGAGGTCGATGTTGCTCGGCAGCAGGTCCATGTTGGGCACGGCGGTCTTCAGGAGGACCTCGTCGGCCGACATGCCCCGCTCCATGAGCAGGTTGTAGACGGTGAGGTCGAGCTCCATCGGGTTGACGCCGAGGCCCACCGACAGCGCGCCCTGCGGGTCGAAGTCGACGAGCAGCACCCGCCGTCCGTATTCGGCGAGCGCGGCGCCCAGGTTGATGGTCGACGTCGTCTTGCCGACGCCGCCCTTCTGGTTGCACATCGCGATGATCTTGGCGGGGCCGTGGTCGGTCAGCGGGCCCGGGATCGGGAAGTACGGCAGCGGACGCCCGGTGGGGCCGATCCGCTCGCGGCGCTGACGGGCAGCGTCGGGCGCGAGGGTGGCCGCGTACTCGGGATCGGGCTCGTACTCGGCGTCGGGGTCGTAGAAGTGCCCCTCGGGGACTTCCTCGTAGGCGGCGAAGTGGGTGGACTCTCGGCCACTCTCGTTGCCGGCCATGGCGTTCACGTGTTGGCCGTCCATCATCTTCATCGTGTGGGCTGTCGTCATGTGCGTCGTGTGCTGGTGCGTCGCGAAGGTGCGGACAGCGACGGAGCCGACATCCTCGAGACCGGACGACGGGCCCTGGCCCGCCGGAACCGTTCCTGGCCGACCACCCCCGGGAGTAAATGTCGACTCATTCACAAGTCGTCTTACCTCCTTGGACCGTGACCAGGAAACTTATCGATAGGTCAGCGTGGCACCATGCCGACGGTTTGCGACTCTATGGCGTGTCACCGGTCCGCAGCAACACAATCCGCCGGACCCGGCCCGATGTGTCGGCAATCGAACACCCCTCTGTCAAGGGCGCACAGGCTCTTCCGCGTGCCTCCGCCCGCACGTTTCGGGGGTTCGCGAAACGGTTAAAGGGTTACGTTCGAGGCGAGTTGAGCGAGCCCCGCAAAGCGGGCGCAGACGAGTCCGGCCGGACCTCGCTGAGCAAGGTCCGGCCGGACT
Organism: Streptomyces kurssanovii; assembly: GCF_040677245.1. Taxonomy (NCBI): domain Bacteria; kingdom Bacillati; phylum Actinomycetota; class Actinomycetes; order Kitasatosporales; family Streptomycetaceae; genus Streptomyces; species Streptomyces kurssanovii. The sequence continues at coordinate 16,806 of NZ_JBFAQK010000066.1, read as the reverse complement.
CGTGATGTTGACGCCGCTGGTTGACCGCTCAGCCGAGCAGCGTGCTCAGCTCGACGCTCTCGAGGCCGTGCGCCTCGGCGACCTCACGGTAAACCACCTTGCCGTCATGGGTGTTGAGACCCTTGGCGAGCGCCGCGTCACGGCGCAGCGCCTCGACCCAGCCGTTGTTCGCCAGCGACACGATGTAGGGCAGCGTGGCGTTGGTCAGCGCGTAGGTGGAGGTGTTCGGCACCGCGCCCGGCATGTTGGCGACGCAGTAGAAGACCGAGTCGTGGACGTTGAACGTCGGCTCGGCGTGGGTGGTCGGACGCGAGTCCTCGAAGCAGCCACCCTGATCGATTGCAATGTCGACAAGTACACTTCCGGGCTTCATCTTGGCGACGAGCTCGTTGGTGACCAGCTTCGGCGCCTTGGCTCCGGGGATCAGCACGGCACCGATGACGAGGTCGGCCTCGACGACCGCCTTCTCCAGCTCGAAGGCGTTGGAGACGATCGTCTGCACCTTGGTGCCGAAGATCTTGTCCGCCTCGCGCAGCTTGTTGATGTCCCGGTCGAGCAGGGTCACGTGGAAGCCCATGCCGACCGCGATCTGCGTGGCGTTCCAGCCGGAGACGCCGCCACCGATGACGACGGCCTTGCCGGCCTGGGTGCCGGGGACGCCGCCGGGGAGCACGCCACGGCCGCCGGCCGAACGCATCAGGTGGTACGCGCCGACCTGGGGGGCCAGGCGGCCCGCGACCTCGGACATCGGGGCGAGCAGCGGCAGGGCGCGGTTCACCTCGACCGTCTCGTAGGCGATCGCCGTGGTGCCGGACTCCAGCAGGGCGTCGGTGCACTCGCGGGAGGCGGCAAGGTGCAGGTAGGTGAAGAGGGTCTGGTCCTTGCGGAGACGGTGGTACTCCTCCGCGATGGGCTCCTTGACCTTCAGCAGCAGGTCGGCGGTGGCCCAGACCTCGTCGGCGGTGGGCAGGATCCGGGCTCCGGCCGCGACGTACTCGTCGTCCGTGATCGAGGAGCCGACACCGGCGTTCTGCTCGACGAAGACCTGGTGCCCGTTGCGCACGAGCTCGTGCACGCCGGCGGGGGTGATGGCCACCCGGAACTCGTTGTTCTTGACCTCGCGGGGGATGCCGACCTTCACGTCGATCACGGTCCTTGGCTCAGGGGATTTATCGGTCGATGACGCGCGTACCCAGATGCACGCAGGCATACCGGGACACACCACGAGAAGCTGTGGCGTTGCCAGTCTAATGAAGGATTTCCCGCTGTCTAGCCTTGCAAAGCATTAACCTTCGCGCGAACTGCCACGGATTTCGTAGGCTGAATCCTCTGTTCCAAGCATTCTTTCCGCGGCAGTGCGGTGCAGCCTGGCCGCCGCCGGGTCGCCGAGTCTGTCGAGGGTGTCGGCAAGCCTGAGCTGCAGCGCCGCCTGGAGCCGTGTGTCCCCGGCCCGGCGGGCCAGGTCCACCGCGTCCTGGCAGGTGCGCAGGCAGTCCTCCGGCCGGCCCGCGTACTCCTGGACGCGGGCCGCCTCGCTCAACGCCCGCGCCTGGGACGGCAGATCACCGACCTTGCGATAGCCGGCGACCGCCGCCCGCCAGCTGCGCAGCGCCTCCCCGTACCGTCCCGCGTAGGTGTGCGCGGTGCCGAGCCGTCCGTACAGCCGCGCCTCGTCGGCGCGCTCACCGCGTGCCTGGCGCTGCGCGAGAGCCCGGCCGTACCAGTCGGCCGCCCGCTGCCAGTCGCCCAGTTCCTGGTACGCGCCGCCTACGGATTCCATCGCGCGGCCCGTCGCGTACGGATCGTTCGCGGCGCGACCCGCGTCGAGCGCGGCCCGGTAGCGGGCCAGCGCGTCGGCGGTGCGTCCGGTCTGCGCGTCCAGGTCGGCGAGGTTGAGCAGCGCGGCGGCCTGCTCACGATGCAGCCCGCGCCGTTCGGCGACGTCGAGGACCAGCTGGTGCAGCCCGTACAGCTCGGGGGCGGCCGCCTCGGTGCCCCAGTGCGCCGCCAGTGCCCTGACCAGGGCGGCGACGAGCCTGCGCGCCAGGGTGTCCAGCTCTCCGTCGTCGACGACGAGCCGGGCCGCGGCCAGCAGCTCCGGCCGGCTGGTGCGCAGCCACTCACCGGCGGCCCACGCCGAGGTGAAGCGCAGGGCGCGGGGCAGGGCGGCAAGCTTCTTGCGGGCCGGGGACCCTTCGGGCTCGGTGATCGCCCGGCAGGCCTGGAGCCGCCGTACGGTCCGTTCGAGCATCCTGGCCCGCGCCAGCTGCACCTCGGCGGGCCGGTCGGTGCTGTCCATCAGCGTGCGCAGCAGCGGCGCCAGCGCGCCCGGCACCTCGAACGACGCCCCGGCACGGCGCAGCAGTCCGAGTCCCGCGAAGCGGTCGAGGGTCTCCTGGGCGGCGGAGACGGAGCATCCGGCCAGCGCGGACGCGGTGTGCGCGTCCGCGCGGCCGGCGGGCGCGAGGGCAAGCAGCCGCAGCGTCCGCGCGGCCGACTGCGGCAGTGATTCGTACACCAGCCGGAAGGCCCTCGTCAGGGGCCTGGCCCCGGTCGGTCGGCCCGGGTCGTCGGGGAGGGTGCGCAGCCGCTTGGCGGCATCGGCGACCGAGGCATTGGGGCGGGCGGCGAGCCAGCCGCCCACCAGCACCAGAGCGGCGGGCTGACCGCCGCACTCCTCGGCGATCGCCTCGGCCGCCTGCGGGTCCACCGTGATCCGCACGGACCCGGTGAAGGTGGCGAGCAGCTCGATCGCGGACTTGGCGTCCATGCCGCCGAGCGTGCAGGGCCTCACGTCGGGGATGCCGGTGAGCGGGCCCTGGGACACGGCGACCACCAGGCAGTCCGGGTTCTGCGGCAGCAGCAGGTCGACCTGCTCGGCGTCCGTGACGTCGTCGACGAGCAGCAGCATCCTGCGTACGGCGAGGGCCTCACGCACGATCTCGGTCAGTTCGTCGTCGCCCGCGCCGGGCGGCGAGGCGATCCGGAGCCGGTCGAGCAGCCCGCGTGCCGCCTCCTCCATGGGGACCGGCCTGCCGTCCGGCTCGGTGAGCCGGACATAGAGGATCCCGTCGGGGTACCGGTCGCCCAGCCTGAGGGCGAGCTGTCGCGCGAGCGCGGAGCGCCCGGAGCCGGGACGCCCGGCGATCAGGAGCACCCGTGCGCGGGGCGCCTTACGTCCGGCGAGCGTGTCGAGACCGGCGCGCTCGATGTCGGCGACGAGCGCCTTGAGCTCCCGCTGCCGCCCGAAGAACACCCCGCCGGTGTGCGCGCTGTCCGGCCGGGCTGCTCCGGACTGCTTCGACCCGCCGACGGCCCCGCCCTCAGGGGCGCTCCTCCGACCGGCCCGATCCGGACCGCCCGCCCCCGGCCCCTCGGCCTCCCGAAGCCGACCGGCCGCCGGACCGGCCACGTCGGGCCAACCGGCCGCCTCGGCCGTCCCGTCCGTTTGCGGGGCGGTATCGCTGCCGTTCGGTCCTCCGCGCTCCGGAGGTACGCCGCCCCCGACCGGGCCGCCCTCCGGGAGCCCACCGGCTCCCGGACCGGTCGCACCGGTCCCGGCCGTCTCGTCCGCCTGCGAAGAGGCATCGGCGTCATGCGGCCCTTCGGCCTCCGGGGTTACGGCGAGCCCGGCCGGGCCGGTCGCGGGCCAGGCGGCTGCCTCGGCCGTCTCGTCCGCCGGCGTGACAGCGTCGGCATCGTGCGGCCCTCCGGCCACCGAGAACCCACCGGCTTCCGGACCGGGCTCCGCAGGTTCGTCCCCTGGGGTCGAGGCATCGACGTCGCGCGGCCCACCGGCCTCCGGGCCTACGGCGACCCCGGCCGGGCCGCCCTCCCGGAGCCCACCGACCCCCGGACCGGCCCCGACCGCCTCGGCGACCGGCGCCCGGTCGGGCTCCGCAGGGTCGTCCGCCTCGGGCGGAGCGTCCGCCTCTTCCGGGACGGGGGCGACGGGCGCGGCGTCCGCGCCGGGTGTGGCTGGGGCGCGGGTCAGGGAAACGACGCGGGGGCCAGCTCCCGCCGAGGTCTCCGAGCGGTCGTCGGGACCCTTGGGGCGGTGGGCCGGCTCAGGAGGGACCGACCGGTCGGGGCCGTCCAAGTCCAGCGCCTGATCCGTCACGGGCCACGCTCCAGTCCGCCGTGCACGAGCCGAGCCCGGCGGGGCTCCGCGCGGGCGATTCGAGCGTAGTTCACGCTCTGCGACGATCCGTGCGGAGCACGGCGCAGTCGTCGCCCGATCGGATCAGCGGATCGTCACATCACATACGGCCAAAGGGGGTGGTCACGCCTCGAAGGGCCGCGCCGGCCACGGCGCCTCCGCGGGGCGCAGCGCGTCGAAGCCCTCGCCCCCGCGGGCCGCCACCGCGGACAGCACGCCGACCACCAGGCACGTGTTGTGGAGATCCCCGGCGAGCACACCCTGGACCAGTTCGTCGAGCGGCACCCGGGCCAGCTCCATGTCGGCCTCCTCCTCGGAGACCTCGAACCGGTCGCCTTCCGCCTCGGACAGCTCCCGCGCGAGGAAGATCCGTACTGCCTCGTCGCAGCCGCCGGGCGTCGTGTAGACGTCGGCGAGCACCCGCCAGTCCTCGGCCTTGACGTGCGCCTCCTCGTACAGCTCGCGCTGCGCCGCGTGCAGCGGGTTCTCCCCCGGCACGTCGAGCAGCCCGGCCGGGATCTCCCACAGCTTGTGCCGCACGGGGTGCCGGTACTGGCGGAGCACGATGACCCGGCCCTCGCCGTCGAGGGCGAGTACGGCGACCGACCCCGGGTGCACCTGGTAGTCGCGCTTGACGACCGTGCCGTCGGGCATGACGACGTCGTCGGTACGGACGCTGGTCTTGTTGCCCTGGAACGGCGTCGTGGTCGCGGTGACCTGCCAGTGCTCGGGCGTGTCCTTGATGGCCATCGAAAGCGTCCTTCCACCCACACATACGGAAACCGGGGTACGGATCCTTCTCAGGTCCGTACCCCGGTCAACCGTATCGTCTGGCGTGTCACTGACCGGACTTGCGCTCCACGGCCGCCTTCACCAGACCGGCGAAGAGAGGGTGCGGACGCGTCGGGCGGGACCGCAGCTCCGGGTGGGCCTGGGTGGCGACGAGATACGGGTGCACCTCGCGCGGGTACTCGACGTACTCGACGAGCCGGTTGTCGGGGGACGTGCCGGAGAAGAGGATGCCCGCCTTCTTCTCGAGCTCCGCGCGGTAGGCGTTGTTGACCTCGTAGCGGTGGCGGTGGCGCTCCTCCACGTAAGGCTCGTCGCCGTAGACCTCGCGCACGATGGAGCCGTCCGCGAGCTTCGCCGGGTACAGGCCGAGACGCATGGTGCCGCCGAGGTCGCCGGCGCCCTCGACGTACGCCAGCTGCTCCTCCATGGTGGAGATCACCGGGTGCGCGGTGGCCGCGTCGAACTCGGTGGAGTTGGCGTCGGGGATCTCCGCCAGATTGCGCGCGGCCTCGATCACGATGCACTGCAGGCCGAGGCAGAGGCCGAGCAGCGGGATCTTGTTCTCGCGGGCGTACTGGATGGCGCCGACCTTGCCGTTGACACCGCGCTCGCCGAAGCCGCCGGGGATGACGATCGCGTCGACGTCGCCGAGCTGCTTCGCGGCGCCCGCCGGGGTCTTGCAGTCGTCGGAGGTGACCCACTTGACCTGGACACGGGCCTTGTTGGCGAAGCCGCCGGCGCGCATGGCCTCGGTCACCGACAGGTACGCGTCGGGCAGGTCGATGTACTTGCCGACGAGCGCGACGGTGACCTCGTGGTCGGGGTTGTGGACCCGGTCGAGCAGGTCCTCCCAGACCGTCCAGTCGACGTCGCGGAACGGCAGGTCGAGCTTGCGCACGACATAGGCGTCCAGGCCCTCGGTGTGCAGGACCTTCGGGATGTCGTAGATCGACTTGGCGTCGATGGCGGCGACGACCGCGGCCTCGTCGACGTCGCACATCAGCGAGATCTTGCGCTTGATCGCGGTCGGCACGTCACGGTCGGCGCGCAGCACGATCGCGTCCGGCTGGATACCGATGTTGCGCAGCGCCGCGACCGAGTGCTGGGTCGGCTTGGTCTTCAGCTCGCCGGAAGGACCGATGTAGGGCAGCAGCGAGATGTGCACGACGAAGACGTTGTCGCGGCCGACCTCGTGGCGGACCTGGCGGACCGTCTCCAGGAACGGAAGGGACTCGATGTCGCCGACCGTGCCGCCGACCTCGGTGATGACGACGTCGACGTCGTCGGTCGCCATCCGGCGGATACGGGACTTGATCTCGTTGGTGATGTGCGGGATGACCTGCACGGTGTCGCCCAGGTACTCGCCGCGCCGCTCCTTGGCGATGACCTGCGAGTAGACCTGGCCGGTGGTGACGTTGGCGGAGCCGTCGAGGTCGACGTCGAGGAAGCGCTCGTAGTGGCCGATGTCCAGGTCGGTCTCGGCGCCGTCGTTGGTGACGAACACCTCACCGTGCTGGAACGGGTTCATCGTGCCCGGGTCGACGTTCAGGTACGGGTCGAGCTTCTGCATGGTGACCCGAAGGCCCCGTGCCTTGAGCAGCGCACCCAGGCTGGAGGCCGTGAGGCCCTTGCCGAGGGAGGAGGCGACACCCCCGGTGACGAAGATGTGCTTGGTCGTCATGGATTTGGGCGGCATCGCCAAGAGGGGGCTCCCGTGGTCGCGAAGTGAGGTGCGTGCCGGCCGCCGACCCGGATCGGGGGCGCCGTCGCTGCGGTTTCGGGGCCTTCCGGCCACCGGTCCACGGGGTACCAGGGTATCAGCGACGGGGGTGGGCCGCCGCCCGGCCACGCCCGTGCAAGCGTCCCGGCGGCGCCGGAGGTACCGTGACCACAACGCGCGGGAACCGCTCACCGCGGCCCACGTGCCGCTCACCCGTTCGCCGCACCTGTGTTGCGGGGACCCGACACAGATCGCCGACGTGCGTCGTATCCTGCTCGGAAACTCGCTGCCGAGCCGGACCTGTGAACGGACACCATCCCCAGACCGTCACCCGGAACACGGCGCCCCCCACCAGGCACGTGGCAACACCTCCCGCGTGGTGTTTTTGGGGTCGCCGCGGCTTGTCAACGACCCTTGACCGCAGTAAGCGCCCCGCGGGGCGGACATGGCCGTTCGACTGGAGATGCACGTGGCCGGGCGCATCGAGGATTACGCACTCATCGGAGACATGCAGACCGCGGCACTGGTCTGCCGGGACGGCACAGTGGACTGGCTGTGCCTGCCGCGCTTCGACTCGCAGGCCATTTTCGCCGGGCTGCTCGGCACGGAGGAACACGGTTTCTGGCGGCTCGGGCCCGCGTTCGAGCCGCACGGCGAGGCGCCGGACGCGACCCGCCGCACGTACCGTGGCGACTCGCTGATCCTCGAATCGGAGTGGGACACCCCTCGGGGCACGGTCCGAGTGACCGATTTCATGCCGCCGCGTGACGGCGCGCCGCAGCTGATCCGGATCGTGGAAGGTGTCTCGGGCCGGGTGCGGATGCGCTCCGCCCTGCGGATGCGTTTCAGCTACGGACGGATCGTTCCGTGGGTCCACAAGGTCGACAACCGCACGGTCGGCGTCGCCGGCCCCGACTCGGTGTGGCTGGACTCGGACACCGACACGTACGGCAAGGACCTCACGACGTACTCGGACTTCACCGTCGCCCCCGGTGACCGGGTCACCTTCACGCTCAGCTGGCAGCCGTCGCACAAGGAGCAGCCGGCCCTCCCCGACCCGCAGGGCTCGCTGGAGGCCACCGCCGACTTCTGGCGCGAGTGGGTGGACCACTGCACGTACCACGGCCCGTACCGCGAGGCCGTGGTCCGCTCGCTGATCACGCTGAAGGCCCTCACGTACGCGCCGACCGGCGGGATCGTCGCCGCGCCCACCACGTCGCTGCCCGAGGAGATCGGCGGCGTCCGCAACTGGGACTACCGCTACACCTGGCTGCGTGACGCGGCGATCACCCTCTCCTCGCTGCTGCGCACCGGCTACCGCGAAGAGGCCCGCGCCTGGCGCGAGTGGCTGCTGCGGGCCGTCGCCGGCGACCCGGAGAACCTGCAGATCATGTACGGCATCGCGGGCGAACGCGAGCTCGGGGAGGCGGAGCTCGACTGGCTGCCCGGCTACGAGAACTCGGGTCCCGTGCGCGTCGGCAACGGCGCCGCGCACCAGCTCCAGCTCGACGTGTACGGCGAGGTCACGGAGGCCCTGCACCTCGCGCACATGACCGGCCTCGCACGCAACGACTACGCCTCGCTGCTCCAGCTGAAGCTGATCCGCTACCTGGAGAAGCACTGGGACCAGCCGGACGAAGGCATCTGGGAGGTCCGCGGACCGCGCAGGCACTTCGTGCACTCCAAGGTGATGGCGTGGGTGGCGGTCGACCGGACGATCAAGCTGATCGAGTCCGGTGACGCGGACGGGCCGCTGGAACGCTGGCGCGACCTGCGTGACGAGATCCACCGCGACGTCTGCGAGAAGGGCTACGACCCCGAGCGCAACACCTTCACCCAGTCCTACGGCTCCAAGGAACTGGACGCCTCCCTGCTGCTGATCCCGCAGATGGGCTTCCTGCCGCCCGACGACAAGCGGGTCATCGGCACGATCGAAGCGATCCAGCGTGAGCTGTCCACCGAGGACGGCTTCATCCTGCGCTACCCGACCGAGGGCGCGCACGAAGGCGTCGACGGGCTGCCCGGCGACGAAGGCGCCTTCCTGGCCTGCTCGTTCTGGATGGCGGACGACCTGGCGATGATCGGGCGGGTGGACGAGGCGCGGCGGCTGTTCGAGAGACTGCTGTCGCTCCGCAACGACCTCGGACTGCTCGCGGAGGAGTGGGATCCGAGGCTGCAGCGGCAGGTGGGCAACTTCCCGCAGGCCTTCAGCCATGTCCCCTTGATCGACACGGCGCTGCGGCTGACCGCGTCCGGGGCCTACGGTGGCTAGGAGTCCGCTGTTGTCCTTGGAACTGTCGCCCCGGTAGCGTCCTCGGCCATGGAAACGCAGGGCGGCATCACCGTGCGGCGGGCACTGGAACTCCCCGGCCTCCGCAGTGGACTCCCGGAGGTGCTGGCCGGCGCCGACCGGCTGGAGCGCACCGTGCGCTGGGTCCACGCCGGTGAGGTGCCCAACATCGCCTCCCTGCTGAAGGGCGGTGAGCTGCTTCTGACGACGGGTCTCGGCCTCGGGACCCGTCCGGTGGAGCAGCGGGCGTTCGTCCACCGGCTCGCGGAGCGCGGCATCGCCGCGCTGGTGGTCGAGCTGGGCCCCCGTTTCTCCCGGCTGCCGGCCTCGATCGTGGAGGCGGCGCGGGCGGCCGGCCTCCCGCTGGTGCAGCTGCACCGCGAGGTGCCGTTCGTCACGGTCACCGAGGAGATCCACACCGAGATCGTCAACGGCCACTACGCGCTGCTCCAGCAGGCGGAGGAAGTGCACCGCCGCTGCACCGAGGCGCTGCTCGGCGGCGGCGGGGTACCCCAGGTGCTGGCGATCCTCGCGTCCTTCACCGGCGATCCGGTGTTCCTCGAGACCCCCGACGGGCAGCTGCTGTACGCGGCGGACACCCCCGGCGGCGAGCCGGGCGCCGCCGACCCCCTTCAGGTGTGGCAAGGGCTGCGGGGCGGCCGGCAGGACGGCCCCCCGGCGAACGCGGTCCTCGTCGACGTGCCCGGCGGCGGACGAGGGGCCGGCGCGGTCCGTGCCCGCCTGGTGCTGCTGGCCGTGTCCTCCCCGGTGCTGCCGGTGCACCGGATGGCCGCCGAGCGGGCGGCGGGCATCCTCGCCGTGGTGCTGATGCAGGCGCGCCAGGAGGAGGAGCTCGCGGCGCGCGGCCGGGGGGACTTCCTGACCGACCTGGCGGAGGGCCGCATCACGCCGGAGGACGCGCCCGCGCAGGCCAGGGTCCTCGGCTTCAAAGCGGGCGCGGGGCCGCTGCTGCCGGTGGTGATGCGGATCGCGGCCGAACTGACGCCCAGCGGCAACTGGTCGGTGCTGGCACGGGCGGTCTCCGAGGAACTGTCGTCGCTCGGGGTGCCGGTGCTGCTCGGCGTACGGCCGGTGGAGGGCCGGGTGCCGCTCCTCGTCGGACTGCGCGCGGAGGGCGACCGGACCGCCGTCGCGGACCGGGTGGCCGAGGCGCTGCGCGCGGGGGTGGCCCGCGCCGGGCTCGAGAGGGCCGGCGCGCATCCGCCGGTCGTCGTGGTCGCCGCCGCGGGCGGCTGGGCCGCGGCCGGCGCCGCGCTGCGCCACGCGGCGGAAACGGCCGCCGCGGCGCAGGGACTGGACGACCGTCCCTGGTACGACGCCCGCCGCCTCGACATCGACCTGCTGCTGTGGCGGCTGCGCGAGCATCCGGACCTGGCGGCGTTCGTCGACCGTGCGATCGGGCCCCTGCGGGCCCATGACACCACGTCACGTCCTCCGCTGCTCCCCACCCTGGAAACGTATCTGGCCCATGCGGGCCGCAAGGCGGAGACGGCGCGGGAGCTGCATCTGAACCGGCAGACCCTCTACAACCGGCTGGCCCGGATCGGGGAACTGCTGGGCACCGACCTGGAGGACCCGGAGACGGTCCTGGCCCTCAGCCTGGCGCTGCGGGCCCGCCGTCACACCCGCTGACCGGGACGGGCGGGGCGGCTAGGCGCCGGTGAGCGCCAACTCGTCGTAGACGCTGAGGACTTGCGCGACCGTCTCGTCCTCCGTCGGCCACGTCCCCGCCTGTGTCCGTCCCGCCTGTGAGAGCCACGCCCGGTGCGCCGGGTCCGACAGCAGCCGGGTCACGGCGGCCGACAGGGCGACGGGATCGCCGTAAGGGACCAACTCGGCGGCTTCCCCGACCAGTTCCGGCACCCCGCCGACCGCCGTGGCGACCAGCGGCACGCCCAGCCTCAGCGCCTCCTGCGCGAGCACGGAACGGGCCTCCCAGCGCGAGGGCAGTACCGCCACGTCCGCCACGGCCAGCAGCGCGGGAACGTCGTCGTGCCGGCCCAGCAGCCGGACCTGCAGCTCCTCGGCCGTGATCCGGCGCTGGAGCGCCGCCCGCTCCGGTCCCTCCCCCGCGATCAGCAGCAGCGGCGCGGGGTCCAGGCCGCTCCAGGATCCGGCGGCGTCGAGCAGCGTCCCGTAGCCGCGGTGCCGTTCGAGGCTGCCGACGGCGAGGAGTAACGGACGCCCGACGACGCCCAGTTCGGCACGCAGCTTCGCGTCCGGAACGGGCGGGGCCTGCGGGGCGGGCGTCGCCACCGGGGCGAGCCTGGCATCGCGGGCGCCGCAGGCACGCGCCCGGTCGACCAGTTCCGAGCAGGTACCGAGGACGACCGAAGACGCGCGCACGGCCCTTCGTTCGAGCAGCCGCAGAACCGCTGCCCTCGCGCCCTCTCCCTGGGTCGTCGTGTGCCAGGTGACGACGAGCGGGATCCTCGAACGCTGTGCGCCGAGGGCGAGCGAGGCGCGCACGGCGGCGTGGAGCCCGTGCGCATGCACCACGTCCGCGCCGGCGCACGCCGCGCGCAGTGCGCCGATGGCTTGCGGGTCGCTCCGGCGCGGGACCGGCGCGAAGTGCGCGCCGGCGCCCCGGAAGTCGTAGATGTCGTCGATGCGGGCGGGTGCGCACACCGTCACCCGCACGCCCCGTGCCACCAGCCCCGCGGCCAGCGACCTGACGTGCGCGCTGCTGCCCGCACTGCCGCCGCCCAGTACTTGGACCGTACGCAGCTGTGTCACCCGCCAAGGATGCCAGTCCGTACGGACGTTCCGGCACCGTCCGGGTGTCGTGCCCGTGTACGTACGCGGCTCCGGTGGACCGGGATCACTCACATGGGTGATCCGGCGAGGCGGCTGACCTCGACCGGGTCACCGGCGGGCGCCGCCGGTGATCCTGGGCGGCGCCCACGAGACCGACTTGATGCACGGACCCGGCGCGCCCGCCCCCGGCGAACGCCCCCGCCGGGGCGGGAGCGTCGGAAGGAGCTCGGCGGCGGGGGCTCTAACCGTCGGCGCGTGCGGTGGCCAGCAGCTCCTCCGCGTGGGCGCGGGCGGTCTCCGAGTCCTCCTGGCCCGCCAGCATCCGCGACAGCTCCCGTACCCGGTCCTCGCCCTCGAGGACCGTGACACCGCTTCGCGTGACCGTGCCGTCGTTGGTCTTCTCGACCAGCAGTTGGCGGTCCGCGAACGCCGCCACCTGCGGCAGGTGCGTCACGACCACCACCTGCGCCGACTTCGCCAGCTTGGCGAGCCGGCGGCCGATCTCGACCGCCGCCTTGCCGCCGACCCCCGCGTCCACCTCGTCGAAGAGGTACGTCGGCACGGGATCGGTCCCGGCGAAGACGACCTCGACGGCGAGCATCACCCGGGACAGCTCACCGCCCGAAGCGCCCTTGGCGATGGGACGCGGCGGGGCGCCGGGGTGCGGGGCCAGGAGCAGCTCGACCTCGTCGACGCCGGAGGGCCCGTACACCACACAGCGGCCGCCGACCTCGACGCCCGAGGCCTCGTCGGCGGACTCCGTCTGCCGGACGGCGAACGACACCCGCGCGTGCGGCATCGCGAGGGAGGCGAGTTCCTCCGTGACGGCCTCGGCGAAACGCGCGGCGGCCTCCGTGCGGGCGTCGGTCAGCGCCTGGGCGAGACCGGACAGCTCGGCGCGCAGCGCGTCCCGTTCGGCCGTCAGCTCGCCGATGCGGTCGTCGTCGCTGTCCAGCTCGGTGAGCCGGACAGCGCCCTCCTCCGCCCAGGCGAGCACGCCTGCGATGTCCTCGCCGTACTTACGGGTCAGCTGCGTCAGTGCCGCCCGGCGCTCCTCCACCGCGGCCAGCCGCAGCGGATCGGCGTCCAGGTTGTCGGCGTATCCGGCGAGCTCTCCGGCCACGTCACCGAGAAGGATGGAGATCTCGCCGATCCGGTCGGCCAGGGCCGCCAGCGCCGGATCGTGGGACCGTACGGCCTCCAGCGCCCGTCCCGCGCCCGCGACCAGGGTCGTGGCGTCGACGACCTCCGGGTCCTCCGGGTTGCCCGCGAGGCCCGCGTGGGCGAGCGAGGCGGCGGACGCGAGGGCTTCCGCGTGGCCGAGCCGCTCCGCCTCCGCCGCGAGTTCGACGTCCTCGCCGGCGCGAGGTTCCACGGCGGCGATCTCGTTCAGGCCGAAGCGCAGCAGGTCCGCCTCCTGGGCCCGCTCGCGTGCCCGCGTGGTCAGCTCCTCGAGCTCCGTGCTGACGGCGCGCAGCCGCCGGTAGGCGGCCGCGTACTTGGCGTGCGGGACGGCGACGGCGTCGCCCGCGTACCTGTCCAGCGCCTCGCGCTGCCTGGCGGGCCGCAGCAGGCCCTGCTGGTCGGTCTGGCCGTGCACGGCCACGAGCTCGTCGGCGAGCTCGGCCAGCATGCCCACCGGCACGGAACGCCCGCCGAGATGCGCCCGCGAGCGCCCCTCGGCAGAAACGGTCCGGCTGACCAGCAGCGTGCCGTCGTCGAGCTCGGCGCCGGCCTCCTCCGCGCGCAGCGCGGCCGGGGCGTCGGCGGACACCCTGATCCGCCCCTCCACGACGGCCGACTTCGCGCCGATCCGCACCAGAGCCGGATCGGCCCGCCCGCCGAGCAGCAGCCCCAGGCTGGTGACGACCATGGTCTTGCCGGCGCCCGTCTCGCCGGTCACCGCTGTGAATCCGGGCGACAGCTCGACAACAGCGTCGTCGATGACCCCGAGTGACCGTATCCGCATCTCCTCCAACACGGACACGACCATACGAGGTCCGGCCCCCGGTGTGCGACGGGCCCCGGCGTCCGATTCACTCTCCCGGGCAATACCGGAGCCCCGGGAACGCGCGCGGGCGACCGCCGCGGCCCGTCACCGTCCGTGCCGGGACGGGCAGGACCGGACCGGGGCGTACCCGTGACGATCACTCTTCCGGCCCGGTCCGTCCCGCCCGCGGAACCCCGTCCTGTGACGCGCCCTACTCGGGCGGCGCCCCACGCCAGCCGGAGACCGGCAGGGCGAACTTCGCCACCAGCCGGTCCGTGAACGACGCGTGATGCAGCCTGGCGAGGCGCACGGGCACGGCGCCCCGCCGGACCTCCACCCGCGCCGCGTGCGGCAGTTCGACGGTCCGGCGCCCGTCGCACCACAGCACACCGTGCGGGGTGTGCGGCTGGACCTCGACCGCCAGCACCGACGTCGGCGACGTCACCAACGGCTTGGCGAACAGCGCGTGCGCGCTGATCGGCACCATCAGCAGCGCTTCCACCTCGGGCCAGACCACCGGCCCGCCGGCGGAGAAGGCGTACGCCGTCGAACCGGTCGGCGTCGCGCACACGATGCCGTCGCAGCCGAACCCGGTGGCCGGCCGGCCGTCGATCTCCAGGACGACCTCGAGCATCCGCTCGGGCGACACCTTCTGCACGGCCGCCTCGTTCAGCGCCCAGTCGCGGTGCACCACGTCGCCGTTGGAGCGCACGATCACATCGATGGTCATCCGCTCCTCGACCTCGTAGGCGCGGGTCACGACCCGGTCGACGACCTTGTCGAGGTCGTCGCGCTCCGCCTCCGCGAGGAAGCCGACCCGCCCCAGGTTGACGCCGAGCATCGGCACCCCCGAGGCCCGGGCGAACTCGGCGCCCCGCAGCAGCGTCCCGTCGCCGCCGAGGACGATCAGCAGCTCGCAGCCGTCGAGGACCTCCGGCGTCGCGTCGACGACGGTCTCGACAGAGGCGGGCAGCGGCAGGTCGACCGCCTCCGCCGCCAGTACGCGTACGCCGATGCCGCAGCGCAGCAGTCCCTGTACGACGAGCTCGGCACTGCGGATCGCCGCGGGCCGTCCCGTGTGAGCGAGCAGAAAAACAGTACGTCTCGAAGTGTTGCCGCTGGTGCCCGGTGTCGTTCCTGATGTCGTGGTCAACGAGGTCCCTCCGCCACTGCGCGGTCGACGTCCGCCGGATCGAGCTCGGGCGCCCCGGCCCTGAGCCACAGAAAGTATTCGACGTTGCCCGAGGGTCCCGGTAGAGGGCTGGCGGTGACGCCCCGCACACCGAGTCCGAGCTCCGCCGCCCGGCGCGCGACGGCCCGTACGGCGTCGGCCCGCAGTTCGGGGCTGCGCACCACTCCCCCGCTGCCGAGGCGCTCCTTGCCGACCTCGAACTGCGGCTTGACCATGAGCACGAGATCCGCGTCTGGCGCGCTGCAACGCACGAGAGCGGGCAGCACGAGCCCGAGCGGAATGAAGGACAGATCGCCCACCACAAGGTCCACCGGCTCTCCGTCGATCGTCTCCAACGTCATTTCTCGCACGTTGGTACGGTCCTTGACGGTGACGCGTTCATCGCTCTGCAGGGACCAGGCGAGCTGCCCGTAGCCGACGTCGACGGCGACGACGTGCCGGGCGCCCGAGCGCAGCAGCACATCGGTGAAGCCGCCGGTCGACGCCCCGGCGTCCAGGGCCCTGCGTCCCTCGACCTCCAGACCGAGGGGCACGAAGGCGGCGAGCGCGCCCGCGAGCTTGTGTCCGCCGCGCGACACGTAGTCGGGGTCGCTGTCGTCGGCGGCGACGACGATGGCCGCACTCGTCTCCACCTGGGTGGCGGGCTTGGTGGCCGTGTTCCGGCCGACGGTCACCCGCCCCGCGGCGATCAGCTGGCTCGCGTGCTCGCGCGACCGCGCGAGTTTCCGGCGTACCAGCTCTGCGTCGAGACGGCGGCGGGCCACTCCTGCCACGTACGGTTCAGCTCCTGTGGTTGTGCGGTTCCGGCTGGGGTCCCGGGCGGGTGTCGAGCGCGGTCAGCGCGTCCCTGAGCCCCCGGTGTACATCCTCGTACACCTCGAGGTGGCCGTCCGCAGCGAGGTGGTCGACATCGCCCAGCCGCTCCAGCAGCGCGTCGACACCGGCGTCGCCGGTGGGCACCCGCTGCACACCCAGCGGCGTGGGGGCCGCCGGGTCGTACGCCTCCGCCACCGGCACGCCGCCGTCGGGCTCCTGCGGACCGGGGGCGGGCATCGAGTCACTCATGCCCAGACGCTACCGCGAAGCCCTGCGGTAACGTCGCCGCCGATGGCCACCACGCAGGAGTGCCGCGGCGCGCTCGACAGACTCTCCGACAACCTGGCGACGGCGAACGGCGACGTACGGACCGCCGCCGCCCTCGACCGTTCCCTCAGCTGCCACATCACGGACCTGGACGTCACGTTCACCGGCCGGCTGGCGAACGGCCGGATCACGGTGACGGACACCGCACCGGGACCGCCACGGGAGAAGGCGCAGATCCGCCTCGCGATGACGGGCGACGACCTGGTGTCGATGGTGGACGGCTCGCTGAACTTCGCGAAGGCGTGGGCGTCGGGGCGGGTCCGCCTGGAGGCGGGCTTCCGCGACCTGCTGCGCTTGCGGACGCTGCTCTAGCCGCGGCGCGTTTCCCCACCCCGCCCTTTCCCCGCTCTACCGATGTGCGGCTCCGCCGCGTGGCGGGCATGCCTTCGGACCCCGTACCGCCCTGCGGGCGGCGTACCGGGCTCTGCCGCGCGGTGCCCTCGAACTCCCCCCTACGGCCTGGCGGCCGTGGGAGGTGCCCTCAGGCGGGCTGGACATACCGCTGCGCGACACTCCACCCGTGCCCTGGCGGCGGAAGCTTTCGCTCCGCGACATCAGCCACGCCGGCAACTCACGCCCTGCCGGCGGCTCCGGCGTTGTCGGGCAACTCCAGCCCCGCTGGGGGCACCACCCACGGCCGCCAGGCCGTAGGGGGAGATTGAGGCGCGGGGGTCCGGTGGGGGTCCCCCCACTCTCTCTTGTGGACGGCCTCTCCCGCCCGTGGGGACAGGGACGAAGAACC
>NZ_JBFAQK010000065.1:0-42817 GCF_040677245.1 Streptomyces kurssanovii | reverse complement strand
ACGCCTGGCGGCGTGGGGGGACCCCCACCGGACCCCCGCGCCTCAAACGCCGGCGGGGCTGGCAAAGTCAGCCCGCCCGGCGGGGCGGGGTGGGGAAAACGCCCCGCGCGGCGGAGCCACCGCGCGGCACACTGACCCCATGAGACTCTTCGCCGCCGTACTCCCACCCCCCACGGCCGTCGACGAACTCGCCACCGAGGTCGCAGCCCTCCGTCGGCTCCCCGCTGCCGACACACTCCGCTGGACCGGGCACGCCGGGTGGCACTTCACGCTCGCGTTCTTCGGGGAGGTCGACGACGAGCTCGTGCCCGAGCTGCGGGAGCGGCTGGCGCGGGCGGCGCACAGGACGTCGGCGTTCCCGCTGCGGCTGCACCAGGGGGGCCGGTTCGGGCACCGCGCGCTGTGGGTCGGGGCAGCCGGCGGTCTGGAGGAGATGCGGCTGCTGGCCGAACGTTCGGACGCCGCGGCCCGCCGCGCCGGCGTGAGCATGGAGGAGCACCGCCGCTATCAGGCGCACCTGACGATCGCCCGGGCCCGTGAGGCGGGTGACCTGCGTCCGTACGTCGAGGCGCTGGCCGCGTTCGAGGGCACCCCGTGGCAGGTGGCCGACCTCGCCCTCGTACGAAGCAATCTGCCGGTCAGCGGGGTGCCGGGGGAGCAGCCCCGGTACGAAGTGGTCGGTTCCTGGCCCCTCGGCGGCGCGGGTTAACCTCGACGGGTGAATCCCAAGACCAGAAACCAGATCATGGCCGCGGCGCTGGTGCTGATGTTCGTGATCGTCGCCGTGGCCGCCGCCTTCGGCTGACGCGTCCCGCGACCGGCCGGCCGAACACGCACGCATCCGCCCCCGCGCGGCGACGGGCCCGCAGCGCCGGGATCCGGCGCCGGGCGGCTCGCCGTCGAAGGAGCCGTACATGCCGGACGACAGACCGCCGTTGACGATCAGCGCGGGTGGTGGGAAGAGCCGGTGGACGTTGCGCGCGCCCGGCGGGACGCTGAGCAGTCCCGTCGTCGTCGGCGACACCGTCCATGTCGTGGTCTCCGACAGCCGGGTCGGCGCGGTGGACGTGCACGGGGGCCGGGTCCGCTGGTGCAGCGACGAGCTGACGAAACCGGACGGCGAAGGCATCGTCCGCGCCGGAGGGACCGTGGTCGTCCCGGTGAACCGGGACTACGAGCGCAGCGGTTTCGTCGCCCTGGACGCGGAGACGGGCGAGGTGCGGTGGAAGCGCCGCAGGAGCCGGCTGCGGCAGGCCGCGGCGGCCGGTTCGACGGTGGTGCTGTGGAACGACGAGGACGGCGGTCAGATCACCGGGGTCGACGCCTCGACCGGTGAGACCCTCTGGGAGGACGAGTTCAGCAAGATCTACGGCCTGCTGGTGCGGGGCGGGACCGTGATCCTCGACACCGCGGGCTTCCGCGCCCTCGACGCCCGTACCGGCGACGAGCTGTGGCAGAACGGGTACGGCGATCTGCTCGGGCAGGGTGAGGAGGCCGACGCCGCACTGTTCCACACCTGGCGCCGCGGCGAGCTCTGCGTGCGGGCGACGGACACGGGCGAGGTGCTGAGCCGGACCTCGTTCCCGAAGCGGGTGGTGAAGGACCTCGGTCCCCCGCCCGCCCTGGTCGACGGCGGCCGGGCGCTGTTCTCCGAGGCCCTCGGACGCCGGATACGGCTTCTCGCCTGGTCGGGCCGGGACCGGGCGACGCCCCTGATCGGAGTCCGGCTGGGTCTCCGCCGCTTCACCTCGTTCTCGCAACCCGCCGTGTGTGTGGGCGACCGGGTGTACGCGACGACGTGGCGGGACCGGCTGTACGTCGCCGAGGTCGGAGGGCGGCGCGGTCTGCGGCGACTGCGGCTGACCGCCCGTGACGGCCGTGCGGTGGACGCGGAGAAGATCGCGGCCGGGCACCGGCACCTGTTCGTCTCCGACGGGGACAGGGTCGGGGCCGTCCGCGACGGCCGGCTGCTGTGGGTGGCGGATTCGGGCGTGTGGGAGCGGCCGGTCCCGCTGGGAGCCGACCGGGTGCTCTTCCTTGCCTCGAGCCGGGACGGGACCGGAGGGCTCCTGCACTGCGCGGACGCGGAGACCGGCCGCCGGAGCTGACTCCGCGCCCGGTGTCCCGCCTTGCGGGACCCGGCCTTGGGTGAAGTGGTCCTTGCTTCGAGCGCGCTCGAAGGCGTTGGCTTGGACGTCATGAAGTACACGCAGCTCGGACGCACCGGACTCAAGGTCAGCCGACTCGTCCTCGGCACAATGAACTTCGGCCCCCAGACCGACGAGGCCACGAGCCACGGCATCATGGACTCGGCCCTCGACGCGGGCATCAACTTCTTCGACACGGCCAACGTCTACGGCTGGGGCGAGAACAAGGGCCGCACGGAAGAGATCATCGGAAGCTGGTTCGCCAAGGGCGAGGGCCGCCGTGACAAGGTCGTGCTCGCCACCAAGGTGTACGCGAACATGGGCACGGACGGCGAGGCCTGGCCCAACCACGACAAGCTCTCGGCACTCAACATCCGCCGTGCGGTGGACGCTTCGCTCAAGCGCCTGGGGACCGACCACATCGACCTCTACCAGTTCCACCACATCGACCGGAGCACCCCGGTCGAGGAGATCTGGCAGGCCATCGACGTACTGATCCAGCAGGGCAAGATCCTCTACGCGGGTTCCTCGAACTTCCCCGGCTGGAAGATCGCCCAGACCAACGAGACGGCCCGCCGCCTCGGTTCGCTGGGGCTGGTCAGCGAGCAGTGCCTGTACAACCTGGCCGAGCGCCGTGCCGAGATGGAGGTGATCCCGGCCGCCCAGGAGTACGGCCTCGGCGTCATCCCCTGGTCGCCGCTGCACGGCGGACTGCTCGGCGGGGTGATCAAGAAGGAGAACGAGGGCTCCCGGCGGGCGACCGGCCGCAGCGCGGACGCGCTGGCCGACACGGCCGTGCGGGAAAAGGTGCAGGCGTACGAGGACCTGCTCGACAAGCACGGCCTGGAGCCCGGTGAGGCGGCGCTCGCCTGGCTGCTGACCCGTCCGGGCGTGACGGGCCCGATCGTCGGCCCACGCACGGCGGAGCAACTGGAGTCGGCGCTGCGGGCGCTGGAGCTGGAGCTGAGCGAAGAACTGCTCACGGGCCTCGACGACATCTTCCCGGGGCCGGGCCCCTCCCCGGAGGCGTTCGCCTGGTGAGCCTCGGCCGCCGCTCCCTGCCGGGGGCGGCGGCCCACGCCCGGCGCGGGCTCACTCGCGAGGGAAGTCGGCGGTGGTGAGCGTGAGGCCGACGGGGGTGTCGGTGAGCTCGAGGTCCGTGCCGAAGACGACGGTCGTCTCCGTCGTGTAGTCGCCCTCCTTCGGGCCGGTGTAGAGGTGGCACTTGCGCTGGTACGGGTCGGCGACGAGGTAGGCGGGCACCCCCGCTGCGGCGTATGCCGCCTTCTTGGGGCCGTAGTCGTTGTGCCCCGTGCCCTTGGAGATGACCTCGGCCACGAACTCGACGTCCTGGTAGCGCCAGCGGCCCGCTTCGTCCTTCTCGGCGCCGTCCCTGAGCTTGGCGACATCCGGAGCGAAGCCGTTCAGCGTCCCGGGAAAGTCGATCCGTACGTCCGACATCACCGTGACGTCCATGCCGAAGCGGTCCTCGAGCGCCCGCACGATCCGGCGAATGATCTGCCAGTGGATGTCCCTTTGCGGCGACATGAAGACGGCCCCCTCGACGATCTCGACCTTGAATCCCTCGGGGGCGGACTCGAGCCACTGGAACATCTCGTCCAGGGTGCGTTCGTCGCTGTTCTCGGCCATTTCGATCCTGCGCTCGTCCAAGGCGGTCATCGTGGCGCTCCTCCCCGGCTGCCGCTCGAACGAGTGCAACCGCGCGGTACAACGATACTGACCGTGACCGGTCACCACCCCGGAACGGGTCAGGCGCCGCTCAGCCAGCCCGCCGCGTCCAGGCGGATGCCGCCCGGCGGAGTGACGGTGCGCAGATCGGATTCGAGGTCGCGCAGGCGGTCGGGACCGATCGCCCGCGCCCATTCCGCGCGCAGTTCGTCGAAGATCGCCGCCGAGCGGGCGAGTGCGTCGAAGCCGTGCGGGGTGAGGCGGATCAGCTTGCGGCGGGCGTCGGCAGGGTCGTCCGCGCGTTCCGCGTAGCCGAGGGAGAGCAGGCGGTCGATGGTCTTGCCCGCCGCCTGTTTGGAGACGCCGAGGCGGCGGCCGAGGTCGCTGGCGGTGGCCCCTTCCGCGCCGATGGCCTGCATGGCGAAGCCGTGGGCGGGCCGTACGTCGGGGTGGCCCTGCCCGGCCAGTTCGGCGTGCAGCTTGTCGATGAGCGAGCGGAACCCGGCGAAGAGGAGCAGGGGCAGCTCGTAGCCGGGCGGGTCGGTGACCGCCTTGCGCTGTTCGACAACCTGGTTTACGTTCTCAGGGAGCGGTTCGTCAACCATGTTGTCCATTGTAGGAGCCTGCCATGTTCACCGAGCACACCCTGGAATCCGCCCCGCCCGCGTCCCGCCGTGCCATGGAGGCCACCGCCAAGCGCCTCGGCCGTCTGCCGCCGGCGGTCGCCAGACTGGCGGAGTCGCCGCACCTGCTGGAGGGCTTCCTCAAGCTGAGCGCCGCCTTCGAGGCGACGACGCTCGACCCGGTCGCCCGTGAGGTCGTCGTCATGACGGTCGCCGCGCGCAACGAGTGCCATGTGTGCGTGGCCATGCACACCGGGAAGCTGCGCACGCTCGGCGCGGACGAGGAGCTGATCGCGGCGCTGTCCGAGCAGCGTGCGCTGCACGACGAACGGCTCGAGGCGGTGCGGCAGTTCACGCTCGAGGTGTTCCGTACCGCCGGCGCGGTCGGCGACGAGGAGCTGCGCGTCTTCCTGGCGCACGGCTTCACCTCGCAGAACGCGCTGGAGGTCGTCATGGGCATCGGCACGTACACGATGTCGACGTTCGCGAACCGGCTGACGCGGGCCGCGCTCTGAGGAGGGGCGGGATCCGGCCGTTGTGGGCCGGTGGTGCTGTGTCTCCCTTCCCTTCTCGGGTCTCACATGCCGCAATGCCCCCACCAGCCCGTGACCCCCCACACGAAGGCGGACTCCCCCCATGCGGAACTCTCTGAAAAGCAGCACCCTGCTCGCCGTCGCCACCCTGGCCGTGGCAACCCTCGCCATGGCGCCCGCCCCCCACGCGGTGACGCCCGAGACGGCGACGTTGTCCTTCGACTGCGGTTCGTACGGCTCCGGCACCGCCACCCTCAAGGCCGCTCAGGACGGCACGGCCGCGACCATCGACCTCTCCACGGCGGCCATCACCGCGCCGCTGCCCATCGGCGCGAACTCCGTCCGGTCCACGCTCACCCTGGCCAAGAACGGCACGGACACGGCGACGTTCACCGGCGACTCCAACCCGGCGATCCCGGCGGGCGGCGCCGTCTCCACCGGCCCGCTCGACGGCACGGTCGCGGCGGGCGACAGCCTCGAGGCGAAGAGCCTGACCGTCGTGGTCTTCGGCATCACCGCCGAGTGCACGGCCACGTCCCCGCAGAACCCGGGCCCGTTCGTCTTCTGACACCGGTCCCGAACGGTCGCGGCCCGGCCCACGTCCCCACCGAGGGCCGGGGCCCGCGCGTCGGCCCGGCGTACGGGAATACCCGCGCCGGGCGGCGCTGTTGCCGTCGGCATGACCTTCTTCGCCGACGTGACCGTGCGGGGCTACGAGCTCGACACGCAGGGCCATCTGAACCAGGCCGTCTATCTGCAGTACGCCGAGCACGCGCGCTGGGAACTGCTGCGCGCCGCCGGTCTGCCGCAGGAGAAGCTGCTCGCCAGCGGCGTCGGGCCGGTCGCGCTCGAGGTGACGGTCAAGTTCCTGCGCGAGCTGCGCGGCGGCGACGAGGTGCGGGTGACCTGCCGGTTCGTCTACGGGGAGGGCAAGACCTTCACCGTCGAGCAGCAGATCGTCAAGGACGACGGCACCGTCGCCGCGGAGATCTCCGGTGTGGCGGGCATGCTCGACCTCTCGACCCGCAGGCTGATCGCCGACCCGCGCGCGCACCTCGCGGCGCTGGCCGACAACCCGGACCTGCTCACCGGCTGAGGCCGAAGGCGTGGAGCCGGCCCGGCGCCGGCCGAAGGATCACGTACCGGCCAGGAAGCTCCCTTCAGGTCTCTCGGCGGAACCGTCGCCCGCGCGGATTCGTTGGCGCAAGCGCCGGTTGCGAGAGCTGGAGGGGAAGTCGTGGACGACGCGGTTGTCGAGGCGGTCGGAGCGCTGGTGCCCGGAGGGGCGCTGCGCGGCGAACTGGACCGGCACGGCCGGAAGTCGCGCTGGATCGAGGCGGGAGAGGGCGCGCCGGCGGTCGTGCTGGACGCCCCGAGCGCCGGGTCGTCGATGATGTGGACGCCGGTGCTGGCGCCTCTCGCCCGCTGCACCCGGGTGATCGCGTACGACCGGGCGGGACTCGGCCTGAGCGACCCGGTTCCCCGGCTCTCGCTCGACTCGGCCGTCGAGGACCTGACCGCCTTGCTGTCCCGGGCCGGCGGCGGCCCCTGCGTCCTCGTCGGCAACAGCTGGGGCGGCCAGCTGGCCGAGCTCGTGGCGTGGGCCCGGCCGGACCTGGTGGCGGGGCTCGTGCTGCTCGACCCTTCGCACGAGGAGTTCCAGCCGTGGGCCGGCCGGATGGCCGAGGGGACGTACGCGCGTCAGCTCGCGGTCCGGACCTCTCTCCGGCTCACCGGCCGGTCGAACCACCGGCGTGCCGTGCGCGAGGCCTCCCGTGCGTCCGACGATCCGGGGGTGCGGGAACTGCTGGTCACCGCCTGGCTCGCCGCCTCCGGAAGCCGGCAGCAGGTGCGTACCGCCGTCGACGAGTACCGCATGATCGTCAAGGCCACCCCCGAGATCCGGCGCCGCCGCGCCGCGTCGAGGCTGCCGGACGTGCCCGTGACGGTCCTCAGCGCGAGCCGGGGGATGCCGCAGGGGATGAGACGCCGCTGGACCGAGCTCCAGAAATCGGTCGCCGCGTCCGTGGCGGGCGGGGAGCACGCTGTCGTTCCGGCCGCGGGTCACTACATCCAGAGCAGCAGGCCGGACGTCGTCACCCAGGCGGTGCTCGCCGTCCTGGGGCGGGCCGGGCACACCGGCTGAGACCCGGCGCGGCAGCGGTGACGTCGGGGTCTCAGGCCGGGAGCTTCAGGTCCGTGCAGCCGCGTTGCCCGGCCGAGCGTTCGGCGAAGCCCTTGAGGGCCGCGCGGGCGAAGTCCTCGACGTCCTCGTGGACGTAGTCCGTGGTGGAGATCGTGAAGACCGCGCGGGCGCTGGTCCCGGGGCACTCGGCCGTGGCCCAGAGGAAGTCGCTCCCGTGCCGGCCCGCGTCCCGGCCGGGCTCGCCTCCCGGGTGCCAGGCCTGTGCGAAGGGGCCGAAGTAGGCGCGGGCCTGGAACAACTCCTCGGCACGGGCCTCGGTCTCGCCGAGCACGCAGGTCTCCGTCATCAAGGAGTCGGCCGTCGGCGTCTCCTTGATCCAGTGGACGATGTCCATGTCGCGCATCGGGATTCCCGCGCACGTTCCCTTCGCCGCGAAACGGGATTCCTCCTCCGGCTCCGCAGGGGTGGGTGACATCCGGCCGCCGGGCCGGGCCTCGCAGTCCCAGTGCTCGGCCGCCCTGACCGCGGTGGCCGCGGCGAGTTCGGCGGTGGTGCGACCCGCCACCGCGCGGCCGCGGCGGCCCGTTCGGACGACGACGGACGCGTCCTTGTTGCCGCAATCCAGGACCACGGCGGTGCTGTTGAGATCGGTGTAGCCGTGCCAGCCGCCGCCGAGCGACATCGGCAGGGTTCCCGTCCTGCTCGAGCGCAGCTCGTCGAACACGCCGCGGGCGCCGTCGTCGTCGCGGGCGGATTCCGGGATCAGGGCGATGGTGAGCGTCGTCTTCCCGACCACGCAGAACTCGTAGCCGTCGGACCCGCCGCGGTGCACGTCGTTCGGCAGTCCCCGCTCCGTGTCGTAGTCGGTGAAGCCCGCCGACTCCTCGGGCGGGATCAGCCCCTGGCAGTACGTCGCCAGCTTGTCCTCGTAGCGCCAGCGCTTGCCCGTGTCGCTGAGCCGGTACCAGCCGTAGCCCGCGACGACGGCGAGTGCCAGCGGCAGCGCCACGTACAGCGCCAGGCGGCGTATGACGGTCATGTGCGTGATCTCCCCGGTTCGGCGGCCCCGCGCACCGTATCGCGGTCCGTGCGGCGTCAGTCGCGCGGGCGGCGGGCCTCGATCAGGAGGCGGTTGGAGTGGGCCACGAACGGCCCGTGGCGTTCCATGAAGTCATGGAGGGCTGCCAGCCGGTCGCGGTACGCGTCCACGGTGAAGCCCGGGACGATCCAGATCACCTTGCGCAGGAAGTGGACCACCGCGGCGATGTCGTGGAACTCCGTCCGGAGCATTTCCTGGCGCAGATCGACGACGTCCAGGCCGGCGGCCTCCGCGGCCGTGACGGTCGTGATCGGGCTGCGTGACGGGTCGACGGGCTGAGGGCCCATCAGGAAGTCGGTGAGTTCGCGGACCGAGCCGTCGCCCACGGCCTGCGAGAGGTATGTGCCGCCGGGGCGCAGGACGCGGTGGACCTCGTCCCAGCGGGTGGTCACCGGGTGGCGGCTGACGACCAGGTCGAAGTGGGCCGAGGGGAACGGCAGATCGGCCGAGTCGCCGGCGTGGACGACCGTCGCTCCCAGCCTGGCGAGGTTGCGCCGGGCGATCTCCAGGTTCGGCGGCCAGGACTCCGTCGCCACCAGCACCGGCGGGGCCGCCGGGACAGAGGCGAGGACCTCGCCGCCGCCGGTCTGGATGTCGAGGACCGCCTCGGCCTTCGGCACACGCTCGGCGAGGAGCTTCGCGTAGCCCCAGGACGGGCGCTGCTCCGTCGCGCGGCCGGCGAACCAGGAGAAGTCCCAGCCCTCGGTGGGGACGGCTTCGCCTTCGGCGAGGAGGTCTTCGAACGTGGACATACGGGCAGGGTCGCAGCCGGGGGACGCGCCCGCACCCGGGTTTTCCCCGGGGAGGGCCGCTCAGGCGGCGATGCCGTACGCCCCGCCCAGTCCCCACGCCTGGTGCATCGCCGTCGCGAACGCCCCGGCCAGTTTGATCTCGCCGCTCGGACCGGGATGGGTGCCGTCGTAGGTGTCGGTGTCGAGGTCGTACGACGGCGGGTGCGACGCCAGCAGGAGCGGGGACGCGGACGTGTCCAGGTCGGCCACCGCCTTGGCGAGCAGGTCGTTGAACCGGTCGCACTCGGCGGCGAAGGGCCGGTCCGACCGGGCGCGGATGTTGGGGATGACCGGGAGCATCACGATCCGGACGCGCGGGTTGGCCAGACGGGCCTGCGCGACGAACTCCCGCACGTTCCGGGCGGTCTGGCCGCTGTCCGTGTAGAAGCCGAGGTCTATCAGGCCCAGCGAGACCAGGAGGACGTCGGCCCCTTCCGCGGCGACCGTCTCACGGATCAGGGGAGCCATGTGCAGCCAGCCCTCGCCCCAGCCGGCCAGGTGGCGGCGGGCGTGGCCGGGGAAGCCGGGATCGGCGTACCGGTGGGACACGGGGGCGTTCGCCTCCGTGTCGTACAGCTCGCGCCGCGGGCCGACGATCTCGAAGGGCTCACCGACGGCGGAGAGGTGCTGCCACATCCGGTAGCGCCAGGTGAAGTCGCCGGCGCGTCCGATGGTCATGGAATCGCCGACGAACAGGAATCGCATGGTCGACATCATGGCTGAACCCACCGGTAACCCGTCACTGCTCGGCGATGTGAGGCCCGCCACCCGCCAGCGCCGTGACCAGTCGCCGGATCTGCGCGTGGGGGTCGGGGGCGCCCGGGTGACTCGTCATCAGCAGGTGATGGACCGTGCCGACGAGGGCGAGCGCGAGGGCCTCCGCGTCGAGCCGGCCGTCGACCCGCCCGAGGCGCTGTTCGGCCCGCAGGTACGTGGTCACCGCCTCCTGGACGGTGGTGAAGCCCGGGGCGCCCGCCGTCATCGCCTCGCGGAAGCGCCGCGCGGCGCCGGGGCGGGTGAGGGCCAGCCCGGCGACGGTCGGCCCCGTGGAGGTGAACAGCGCGGTGGCGACCCCGGTGAGGTTCGCGGCGACGGTGTCCTCGCCCGCCCGCGTGGGCAGCTTCTGCGCCAGAGCGGCCGTGCGGGCGAGCCGGTCGAGGACCAGCTCTGCGACGAACTCGTCGAGCCCGCCCGCGAAGTGCGCGTGCAGCAGCCCCTTCGAGCAGCCCGCCTCCTCGGTGACGGCCCGGCTGGTCAGGGCGCCGGGGCCGCCCTGGGCCACGACTCGTTCCGCCGCGGCGAAGAGGCGTTCGCGGGCGTCGGGGACGGCTACTCCACGGGGTGACATCCAGGGCCTTCCGGGTCTTCTGCGGTGTCGCGATGGACAGAATGGGCGAGCGCCCATACTGTTTGGGCGTACGCCCATTCTAACGGGAGGCAGCGCCGTGGAACACATCGTGAACACCGAGCAGGAGCAGGCCTGGAACGGGTACGAGGGCACCCACTGGGCCCGGAACCAGGACCGCTGGGACGCCGTCAACGAGGGCTTCAACGAGGCCCTCCTCACCGCGGCCGCCGTGGGCCGCGAGGACTCGGTCCTCGACATCGGCTGCGGCGCCGGTGCCACCACCAGGCTCGCCGCCCGCCGCGCGGCCGACGGGCACGCCACCGGCGTGGACCTGTCCCGGCCGATGCTGGAGCGCGCACGGGAGTCCGCACGCGCCGAACACCTCGGCAACGTGACCTTCGAGCACGGCGACGCCCAGGTCCACGCCCTGGCGGGCCGCGGCTTCGACGTGGCGATCAGCCGCTTCGGCGTGATGTTCTTCGCCGACCCGGTCGCCGCCTTCGCCAACATCGGCGGCGGCCTGCGCAGCGGCGGCCGTGCGGCGTTCCTCGTCGCCGGCGGGAACGGCAACGAGTGGATCCAGGCGCTGGCCGGCCTGCGGGACGTGCTTCCGATGGGTGGCTTCGGCGCCACCGGAGGGCCCGGCATGTTCTCCTTGGCCGATCCCGGCCGCGTCCGCGAGGTCCTGACGGGCGCCGGGTTCACCGGCGTCACGGTCGAGCCTGCCGAGGCGTACGGGAGGTGGGGGCGGGACGCCGAGGACGCCACCGCGTTCCTCATGGGCTCGGGACCCGGCCGCCATCTGCTGAGCCAGGTCGACGAGGCGACCGGCGAGCGGGCCCGGCGCCGGCTCACGGACATCCTGCGGCCGTACGAGAAGGACGGCGCCGTCCGGCTGCGCAGCACGGCGTGGCTGGTCACCGCCGTACGCCCGTAGGAGCCGCCCGGCCGGGATGGCAGGCTTGGGGCATGCGTTCGCTTCCGTACGTCACCGGCCTGGCGGCCGCCCTCGTGCTCGCCGTCGCCTGCCCCGTCGCCGCCGCCGACGGCGGGGCCGAAGGGTTCACGATCAAGGACCCGCGGATCACCGAGTCCAGCGGGCTCGCGGCGAGCCGGGCGCACCCCGGGATCTACTGGACGCACAACGACCAGGACCAGCCGCGGATCTTCGGCGTCGACTCGGAGACGGGCGAGACGGTGGCGACGATCACCCTGCGCGGCGTCGGCGAGCCGAGGGACATGGAGGCGATCTCCGTGGGCCCCGACGGCAACATCTACGTCGGCGACATCGGCGACAACCTCGACGGCGGCTGGGATCACGTCTGGATCTACCGCTTCCCCGAGCCGGAGCGGCTGCGCGACCAGACCGTCACCGCCACCCAGTTCGACGTGAAGTACGCGGACGGCCCCCGCAACGCCGAGGCGCTGATGGTGCATCCGAAGACCGGCCGCGTCTACATCGCCTCCAAGAACGAGGACGGCGGCGGCCTCTACGAAGGCCCGGCCACGCTCGACGCCAAGGCCACCAACGTCTTCCGGCGGATCGGCGAGGTGCCGTGGGTGACCGACGGCGCGTTCTCGCCGGACGGCACGGAGCTGGTACTCCGCTCCTACTTCAGCGCGCGTGGCTACGAGTGGAAGAACGGCCGCCTCGGGGCCGACCACCGGGTCCGCGCGCCGATCCAGGGCCAGTCGGAGTCGGTGACGTACACGACGGACGGCACGGCGCTGATGATCGGGACCGAGGGGGAGCAGAGCCCCGTCGAGCGGGTGGCGGTGGAGAAGGAACCGGGCTCCGGCGGCGGGGCGAAGAGCCCCGGCGGGCCGGCGGACG
This sequence comes from Streptomyces kurssanovii, assembly GCF_040677245.1. Classification (NCBI taxonomy): domain Bacteria; kingdom Bacillati; phylum Actinomycetota; class Actinomycetes; order Kitasatosporales; family Streptomycetaceae; genus Streptomyces; species Streptomyces kurssanovii. The sequence continues at coordinate 30,607 of NZ_JBFAQK010000065.1, read as the reverse complement.
GCGGTAAGGCCGCGGGGAACGACGAGAAGGGCGACGTCACGACGTACGGCCTGCTCGTGCTCGGCGGCGGCGCGGTGCTGGTCCTCGCGCTGCGCCGGCGCCGGGGCCGGGGCTGAGGCGTCCGGCGGCGGGCCCGGCGCGGCCGGATCTCCTCCGGCCGGCCTGCCGCGGGTCAGGCGTCCTTCGCCCGTGCGCGGACCAGCGTCTCGAACCCCTCGACCAGGCGTTCCATGCCGAAGGCGAAGTGGTCGAAGTTCGAGGTGAAGGCGTCGTCCGACAGATGCGCCAGGGTCGGGTACTCGCCGCTGACCATGGCCTTCGAGAGGAACGGCTCCTGAGCGCGCCAGAACTCCTCCTCGCTCTGCCCCGTCTGCCTCGCCGCCTCCGCGGCATCGATCTCTATGCGCGCGATGCCGGTGACGAAGCTCTGCACCGCGATGATCACCGAGATCAGCTCCGGGTCCGTCAGCCGCATCCCCCGCAGCGCGAACAGTGACGCGTCCAGCCCCCGTACGGCGCTGGGGCCGAGGACCGTACGCGACTGGTTGACCCTCAGCAGCCAGGGGTGCGCCCGGAAGAGCTCGAGGTGCGCGCGGCCCATCGCGCGTACGGCGTCCTGCCAGGTGTCGGACTCCGGCTGGTGCGCGTCGTCCTCCAACGGCTCGCCCATGACGCGGTCGAGCATCAGGTCGAGCAGCTCGGCCTTGCCGGGGACGTAGCGGTAGAGGGACATCGTGCCGGTGCCCAGCTCGGTGGAGAGGCGGCGCATCGAGACGGCGGCAATGCCCTCCGCGTCGGCGATCCCGATCGCGGCGCCGACGATCCGGTCGAGGGTCAGGCCCGGCTTGGGGCCGCGTGAGGGTCGCTCGCCGGTGCCCCAGAGGAGTTCGAGGCTGCGCGAGACGTCTTTGCTGCCGCTCGTCTCAGTCGTCATGGGGTCAGCGTAATCGCCTGGACAGAAACTGAGTACGGTGTACTCTCATGTGGGTACACCGTACTCAGTTAACGCGTCGCGGAGGGGCTCAGTGGACGAATACGCCGTTTCGGCAGAAGGACTCGAGAAGCGGTACGGGGACAAACGGGCCCTCGACGGCTTCGATCTCGCCGTGCGCCAGGGCACCGTGCACGGCCTGCTCGGACCGAACGGCGCCGGGAAGACGACCGCCGTCCGGGCCCTCGCGACGCTCTTGCGGTTCGACGGGGGCCGGGCGCGGGTGGCCGGCGCCGACGTGCGGCGCGACCCGCGGCAGGTGCGCCGGCGCATCGGCCTCACCGGCCAGTACGCGGCCGTCGACGAGGTGCTGACGGGCCGGCAGAACCTGGAGATGTTCGGCCGCCTCTTCCACCTCGGCGGCAGGCGCGCGGCGTTGCGGGCCACCGAACTGCTGGCGCAGTTCGACCTGGTGGACGCCGGGGACAAGGGCGTCGGCACGTACAGCGGCGGTATGCGCCGCCGGCTCGACCTCGCCGCGTCGATGATCCTCGCACCCGATGTGCTGTTCCTCGACGAACCGACGACCGGACTCGACCCGCGGTCGCGCGGCGAGGTGTGGGACGCGGTGCGCCGGCTCGTCGCGGGCGGCACGACCGTCCTGCTCACCACCCAGTACCTCGAGGAGGCCGACCGGCTCGCCTCCCGTATCACCGTCATCGACCAGGGCCGGGCCATCGCCGACGACACCCCCGACGGGCTGAAGAACAGGGTCGGCGGCGACCGGATCGAGGTCGTCGCCCGCGAGGCGGCCGACCTCCCGGCGATCGCCAAGACCGTGGCCCGGGTCGCCGACACCGACCCGACGACGGACGAACCGGAACGCCGGGTCCACGCGCCGGTGACCGACCGGGTCGCGGCCCTCACCGAGGTCGCCCGCACCCTTCAGGACGAACGGATCCCCGTGGAGGACATCGGGCTGCGCAGGCCCAGCCTGGACGACGTGTTCCTGCGCCTGACCGGACACGGAACACAGACCGAGGAGGCGGCGTGAGTACGACGGACCTGGTGGACCTGAGCCTCGACGACAGGCACGGACGCGCCTACTGGGCGGTGGCCGACTGCTGGAACGTGGTCCGGCGCGGCCTGACCCACTACCGGCGCCAGCCGGTCCTCATCGCCTGGCAGCTCGGCTTCCCGATCATCTCCGTGCTGCTCTACGGCTATGTCTTCGGCGGCGCGATGAAGTCGCCCGACGGCGGCAGCGTCCGTGACTTCCTCATGCCGGGCATGTTCGCCATGACGATGGCCTTCGGCTTCATGAACACGGCGATGGCCGTGGTCACCGACGCGACGAAGGGCGTGATCGACCGCTTCCGGTCGATGCCCATGGCGCCCTCCGCCGTGGTCACCGGCCGGGGCGTCAACGACCTGATCGTCGCCTGTGCCGAGCTGACCATCCTCGCGGCGACCGCCTTCGCGATGGGCTGGCGCACGGACACCGGGCCGCTGAAGGCACTCGCGGCGTTCGCGCTGCTGCTGCTCCTGCGGTTCTGCCTGATCTGGGTGGGCATCCTGCTCGGCCTGCTCGTCCCCACCCCGGAGGCGGCCGGCGGCCTGTACGCGGTGGCCTTCCCGCTGACCATGATCTCGAGCGTCTTCGTACCGCCGTCGACGATGCCGGACTGGCTGGGCACGATCGCCGCCTGGAACCCGATCTCCTCCACGGCCGCGGCGGCCCGCGAGCTGTTCGGCAATCCGGTGGCGAGCGACGGCAGCTGGATCCAGGAACACTCGCTGCTCATGGCGGTGGTGTGGCCGGTCGTCGTCACGGCGGTCTTCGCGCCGCTCGCGGTCCGGCGCTTCCAGCGGCTCAGCCGCTGACGTCGCCGGACCGGCGGGGCGCCCCGGCCTTCAGCAGCTCGGCCACGTCGAGCTTGACCTCCCCGCCGATCGACTCGGGGAGGGTGACCTGCTGGCCGGGGGCGTGGACCTCGTGGCTGTCGTACTCGTCGGCCAAGGGGGTGGTCAGGACGTGGACGCGGGTGTGCTTGCGGTCGACGATCACGTAGACCGGGATCTTGGCGCGGGCGTATGCGACGACCTTGTTGCGGAGGTCGTTCTTGTAGTTGCTGGAGGTGACTTCGAGGACGAGTCGGAACGCAGCCGGGTCGTAGCAGTTGAACTCGATCAGATGGCGCAGTCGGGCTGAGGGCGCGGCGACGCCGGGACGGCGAAGGGCCCGGCGGTGTCCGCCGGGCCCTTCGCCGTTCGGTCCGCTGCTACAGCTTCTCGATCACAGCTTCTCGATCACGTAGTCGACGCACGCCGTCAGCGCCTCGACGTCCGCCGGGTCGATCGCCGGGAACATCGCCACACGCAGCTGGTTGCGGCCCAGCTTGCGGTACGGCTCGGTGTCGACGATGCCGTTCGCGCGCAGCGCCTTGGCGACCGCGGACGCGTCGATCTCGTCGGCGAAGTCGATCGTGCCGATGACCTGCGAGCGCTTCGCCGGGTCGACGACGAACGGGGTCGCGTACTTGGACGCCTCCGCCCAGCCGTACAGGGTGCGCGAGGAGGTCGCGGTGCGGCGGACCGACCAGTCGAGGCCGCCCTGGCCGTTGATCCACTTCAGCTGCTCGTTCAGCAGGAAGAGGGTGGCCAGCGCCGGGGTGTTGTACGTCTGGTTCTTCAGCGAGTTGTCGATCGCCGTCGGCAGCGAGAAGAACTCCGGGACGTGCCGGCCGGAGCCGTGCACGCGGGCCGCGCGCTCGAGGGCGGCGGGGGAGAAGACGCCGATCCACAGGCCGCCGTCGGAGGCGAAGGACTTCTGCGGGGCGAAGTAGTAGACGTCCGTCTGCGCGATGTCGACCGGCAGGCCGCCCGCGCCGGAGGTGGCGTCCACCAGGACCAGCGCGCCGTCGTCGGCGCCGGCGACCCGCCGGATCGGGGCGGCGACACCGGTGGAGGTCTCGTTGTGGGTGAAGGCGTAGACGTCGACGCCCTCCTCCGCCTGCGGCTCCGGGTGCGTGCCGGGGTCGGAGGAGATGACCGTCGGGTCCGCCAGCCACGGCGCCAGCTTGGCGGCCTTGGCGAACTTCGAGGAGAACTCGCCGAACGACAGGTGCTGGGACTTGTTCTCGATCAGGCCGTGGGTCGCGATGTCCCAGAAGGCGGTGGACCCGCCGTTGCCGAGGATCACCTCGTATCCCTCGGGGAGGGAGAACAGCTCGCGCACACCGTCACGGACCTCGCCGACCAGGTTCTTGACCGGGGCCTGGCGGTGGGACGTGCCGAGGAGGGAGGTGCCGGTGGCGGCCAGCGCGTCCAGCGCCTCCGTACGCACCTTGGAGGGGCCCGCGCCGAAACGGCCGTCGGCGGGCTTGATGTCAGCGGGAATCTGGATATCAGCCACGTTCGGAGCGTATACCGCTCCGGCCGCACGGCGGGGACACGGTCCGGCGGCTGAGACGGTGCGAGCGCGTCCGCCCGCCGGGTCAGACACCGCGGCCGCTGCCGAGTGCGCGCAGATGTTCCACCAGGGCGATCAGCACGAACTTGCTGGACGAGTGGTCCCTGGCGTCGAACTCGACCAGCGGCACGCCGGCCGGGAGGGCGAGCGCGGCACGGATCTCCTCCTCCGAACGGAAGGGGCCGCCGAAGTCGTTGACGGCGATGATGAACGGCGTGCCGTGGTGCGTCAGGCGGTCGATCGCGTACCAGGCGTCGGTCAGCGCCCGGGTGTCGACGAGGACGACGGCGCCGGTGGTACCGCGGAGCAGGCGGTCCCAGAGGAAGCGGAAACGTTCCTGTCCGGGGGTGCCGAACAGATAGAGGACCCTCTGCTCGTCGATCGTGATGCGGCCGAAGTCCAGCGCGACCGTCGTCGCCGTCTTGGCCGGGACCCGGACGCCGGCGTCGTTCACCGGGGTGGCGGCGCTCATCGCCGCCTCCGTGTGCAGCGGACGGATCTCGCTGACCGAACGCACCATCGTCGACCGGCCGACGCCGAAGCCGCCGACCACCGCGATCTTGAGCGCGCGGGAGCCCGCGCCGTCGCCCACGGGGGCGTCCGCGCCCGCGAGCGCGCTTCCGGGGGTCGCCCGGGTCGTGGCGCGGGTCATCGTTTCTCGGAGGTGCCGGTCATCGAGTGGTGCCTTCCGGGGTGACGGGGGGCGCAACTGGAGCCGCTGCTTCCTGGCGAAGTCGTCGTCACTATAGGAGGGTTGACGATCAGTTGGGGAAGGTCGTGGCGCTTCCCACTTCACGGAGGGCGCACAACGTGTGCAAGTGACACGTTTCCTGCCGGTGCGTCGGCGGCCGGAGGGGTCATCCTGGAGCGCATGGCTGAACACACCAGGGATACGGCCGAACTGGCCCGCGCGCTCAAGGCCGTCGTCGTCGGCGACGTGGACTTCTCGGCCGCCGCCCGGGCCCTGACGACCATGGACGCCTCGAACTACCGGCGCGTCCCGGTCGGCGTCGTCGCCCCCCGCGACGCCGACGACGTGGCCGCGGTGCTCGAGGTGTGCCGGCACCACGGCGTCCCCGTCGTGCCCCGCGGCGGCGGCACCTCCATCGCCGGACAGGCCACCGGCACCGGTGTCGTCCTGGACTTCACCCGCCACATGAACAAGATCCTGGCCGTCGACCCGCAGGAGCGGACCGCCCGGGTGCAGCCCGGAGTCGTACAGGCCCGGCTTCAGGACGCCGTACGGGGGCACGGCCTGCTCTTCGGCCCTGATCCGTCGACGCACAGCCGCTGCACGCTCGGCGGGATGATCGGCAACAACGCGTGCGGATCGCACTCCGTCGCCTGGGGGACCACCGCCGACAACGTCCACGCGCTGTCCGTCCTCACCTACGCCGGCAACCGCCACCGGCTGGCCCGGGGCGGCCCGCCGGACGACGCCCCGCCCGGCCTGACCGACCTCGTCGACCGCAACCTCGCCCTGCTGCGCACCGGCTTCCCCGACGGTATGCCGCGGCGCATCTCCGGCTACGCGCTCGACGCCCTGCTGCCGGAGAAGGGCACCGACCTCGCCCGCGCGTTCTGCGGCAGCGAAGGGACCCTCGCCGTCCTCACGGAGGCGACCGTGCGGCTCGTGGCCGCCCCCGCCGCCCGGGCGCTGGCCGTCCTCGGCTACCAGGACGAGAGCGCGGCCGCGGAGGCCGCCGCCGGCCTCCTGCCCCACGGCCCGCTGACCGTCGAAGGCATGGCGGAGGACCTGGTGCCCGCCGGCCACGGCCTGCCGCGCGGCGGGGCATGGCTGTTCGTCGAGACGGGCGGCGACAGCGCCGCGCAGGCGCGGGACCGGGCGGTGCGGATCATGCGGGCCGCCGACGCCCTCGACGGCACCGTCGTCGACGACCCGGCCGCCGTCCGCGCCCTGTGGCGGCTGCGGGAGGACGCGTCGGGCACCGCGACCCGGCGGGCCGACGGCGGCGAGGCGTGGCCCGGCTGGGAGGACTGCGCCGTGCCGCCCGCCCGCCTCGGCGCCTATCTGCGCGACTTCCGCGCCCTGCTGGCCGAACACGGCCTGCGCGGCACCCCCTACGGGCACTTCGGCGACGGCTGCGTCCACGTCCGCATCGACTTCGACCTGCTGACCAAGGAGGGCGTCCGCCGCTTCCGCGCGTTCTCCGAACAGGTCGCCTCCCTCGTCGTCGCCCACGGCGGCTCCCTGTCGGGCGAACACGGCGACGGCCAGGCACGCGCCGAACTGCTGCCCAAGATGTACGGGGACGAACTGGTCGGCCTCTTCGGCCGGTTCAAGGACCTGTGGGACCCGGCCGGCGGCATGAACCCGGGCATGCTCGTACGTCCCGCGCCGCTGGACGCGAACCTGCGTTTCGCCGTGCTCCCCGCCCGGCCCGTCGACGTCGCCTTCGGCTACCCGAACGACGGCGGCGACTTCGCGGGCGCGGTGCGCCGCTGCGTCGGCGTCGCCAAGTGCCGCACCGAGGACGCCGCTGCGGGCGGCGGCCTGATGTGCCCCTCGTACCGGGCGACCGGTGAGGAGCGGCACTCCACCCGGGGCCGGGCGCGGCTGCTGCACGAGATGCTCGCCGGGGAGATCGTCACCGACGGCTGGCGCTCGTCCGAGGTACGCGACGCGCTCGACCTGTGCCTGTCCTGCAAGGGCTGCCGGAGCGACTGCCCGGTCGGCGTCGACATGGCCACCTACAAGGCGGAGTTCCTGCACCACCACTACGCGGGCCGCCGACGCCCCGCCGCCCACTACGCCATGGGCCGTCTCCCGCGGTGGCTGCGGGCCGCCGCACCGCTCGCGCCGATGCTCAACGCCGCGGCCCGGGTGCGGCCGCTGGCCGCGCTCGCCAAACGGCTCGCCGGCATCGCGCCGGAACGGGACCTGCCGCGCCTGGCGCGCGTGACGCTGCGCCGCCGGCTGCGCGGGCGGCGGCCCACCGGCCGGACCACGGCCGTGCTGTGGCCGGACACCTTCACCGACCACCTCTCGCCGCATGTCGGAGAGGCGGCCTGGCGGGTCATGGAGGCGGCGGGCATCGGGATCACGCTGCCGGCCGGCCGGGTCTGCTGCGGACTCACCTATGTCTCGACCGGCCAGCTCGACCTGGCACGCACGGTCATGCGGCGCACGCTCGACGTCGTCGAGCCGCTGCTCGTACGCGGCCTGCCCGTCGTCGTGCTCGAGCCGAGCTGTGCCGCTGCGCTGCGGACCGACCTGCCCGAGCTGCTCGGCGACGACCCGAGGTCGGCCGGGCTCGCGGCGTCGGTGCGGACCTTCGCACAGGCCCTGGAGGAGTGCGCCCCCGGATGGGAACCGCCGCGGATCGGCCGCCCGGTGGCGGGCCAGACCCACTGCCACCAGCACGCGGTGCTCGGCGACGCGGCGGAGCGCCGCCTGCGGGAACGGGCGGGCCTCCAGGGCGCCTTGAGCGGGGGCTGCTGCGGCCTCGCGGGCAACTTCGGGTTCGAGAAGGGGCATTACGACGTGTCGGTGGCGTGTGCGGAGGAGCAGCTCCTGCCCGCCGTGCGCTCGGCCGCGACGGGCACCGAACTGCTGGCCGACGGCTTCTCCTGCCGCACCCAGCTCGAGCAGCTCGCGGGCCGCCGGGCCCGGCACCTGGCGGAGGTCCTGGCGGAGGGTCTGGAAACGAGCTGACGACAGCGCCCGCCCAGGAGCCGTGTCCCCGCCCGCTGATCCGCCTGTCGTCACCGGGTCGTCCCGGGAGCCCCCGGCTCAGACTTGAGGCGGTCGGGAAAAGGCCACGGCGGCCGGGAGCGTATACCCCAGCTCGGTCAACCGAGCTGCGACTTCGGCCGGTAGTTTCCTTGTCGCAGCAGCCACTCGAACGATGTGTGCCAGACCGACCGGTTCGTCAGCCTTGATCCATTCCTTTCCGGAGGAGGGCACCTCCAGAATGGTGACGTCGTCCGGGTCCGGGACCGACGGCACAGGCGTGGAGTCGGGCACCGTGAATCCCAGCTCGGCCAACCGTGCGACCACGTAGTCGGCAGACCGCCCGGTGATCTCCGCGGCGCAGAGGATATGGCCCAGCTGAACAGGATGCTCCGGTGCCAGCCAGGGCGAAGCGCGATCGAGATCGCGACTGAGCAGGAGTACGTCGTCCCGTTCGACCTTCAGCGGTGTGGCGATGCTTCCGGGCTCGCAGATGCCGTACGCCTCCCACCGTTCGACGATCTCTTCCGGTGCTCTTCGGGTCCGGGCCGCCACCACGATGACATCCCGGACATCGAGCCCTTGCCCGGGGCTCAGCCACGGCGGTTCCTCGTCACCGTGCTTGCTCAGGATCCCCAAGTCGTCGACGGCCGAATGCATGTGCTGCTGGATCTCCGTAGCGTCATAGGTGCTGAACCCGAGCCTCTTCAGGCGTCCGACCACTTCCTGCGGGCGCATGGAGAGCTGGGCGCAGGCCGTGATCACATGCCCCAACGGCACGGGGACGTCAGCGTCCAACCAGGGCAGCATTCCGTCGAGGTCGGTACTCACGAGCCGCAGATCAGTGCGGTCGGGGGCTTCGACCGGTACAGCTGTGGACGGGAGCCGGTACCCCAGCTCACCGAGTGGCTTGAGCAGGTCCTCCGGAGGGAGGCGGAGGGTGTGCGCGATGAGAAGCAACTGGGCCATCGGCACGACCTGATCGACGTTCTCCAGATGGTGCTCGAGGTCGCCGCCGGGGAGCTGGTCGGGAACGACGAACCAGTCGGGCAGCTTCAGTCCGAAGGACGCGAGGCGGGCGGCCACTTCCGCCGGCCGGTCCCCCGACGTCCTGGCCGCGCTCAGCAGCAGAGTCGGAGGGACGGGACCGGATGTCTTGAACGACCTGTCCGTCAAGCCCTCTTGCGAGAGCAGTTGCAAATCATCCGTCGTCACCGTCTCCGGAACGACGATGCCTTCGGGCAGCGGGTAGCCCAGCGCGGAGAGACGCCGGACCGCCTCCGCCGGGGGCAGCCCGTACCGCAGCTTCGCGCGCACCACACTGCGGAGGACCGACGCGTCGTTGTTGTTGATCACATTGTTGACGTAGCCAAGACCACTACCGTGCGAGAGGCTGAGCGTCCCGCGCTGCACGAGGGCGAGGTCGAGGGGGCGGGCCACGGGCACCGTCTCCGGTGCTGTGACGTGGACTCCCGGGTATGCGCCGGCCTTCGCCCAGGACAGGACCCGCCATTCGACGAGACGCGCCGGCGCGGGGTTCGCAGGCACGGGCCAGTCGGCGGAAGCGTATGCGTCAAAAATCGTGGTGTCGGCGGCGAAGCAGCCGACGGCCTCCACCGTGCCCTCGTACTTGTGCACGCCCCAGGGCCGGTGACCCCGCGCGCCGGCCTCGGCCAGCACGACTTCCGCGAGCTTGTAGTCGTGGTCCAGTGCCAGCTGGGTCAGCCACTCCGGCGTGAGCACGGCGTCGCCGCTGTCGAGCAGTGAGGGGATCTCGGCCCGCAGCAGCTCCTGCACATGGGACCTGTCCAGGCTGAGGCAGCGCTTACGGTCCACGGTCAGCTGGGGGGCGTTCTTCCCGGTGAGGTTGACGACGGCTCCGAAGAGCGACCGGCCGGACCACAAGCCGTCGGCCAGCACGGCACCCTCGGTGCTGCACCACCACACCGTCCTCCGGGTGGTCGCCACGACCTTGGCGGTGGCGCTCCGCTCGGCCGCGGCCGAGTAGACCTCCTCCGCGCCGAGCGGAGCCACCTCGGAGAGCACACCGGGGCACCAGGTGAGCGGCTTCTCGTCCGGACCCGTCGAGACGTCTCGGGCGACAACGCGGTAGTCCGAGATCCACAGCAGCCGTCGCAGGAGATCCTTCGCGACAGGGGCCGTGTCGCTGTCACGCAGGTAGAGGCGGACCGTCGTGCCCGCCGAGTGGCCACGGCCGAGGTCCTGGATCCGGAACAGCGCACCCGGGCCGGCGATGTCCACCCGCAGGCGCTGCCCGGGGTGCCCCTCGTGGTCGAGCCGGCAGGTGGTCACCTGGATGTCGTCCGCGATCATGAAGTAGCTCAGGACGCCGATGCCGAAGCGGCTGTTGGGATACAGCTCGATGTTCTCGGTCCGCCATCGGGCCACTTCGTCGCGGTACTCCGGCAGATCGGCGAAGCGCATGCCGGCGTGGGAGAACACCTCGCGCAGCTCCCGCTCGCCCATCCCGATGCCGTTGTCCTCGCATTCGATGTACGGCCGGCCGCCTGCCTCGCCCTGGGTGAAGACGATCGAGCCGTCCCACTCGGCCGCGAAGCCGGGGTTCTTGGCACGCAGGTACTTCCAACGCGCCTCGCGGTACCGGCAGGCGTCAAGGGCGTTCTGGTACAACTCCCGTACCGCCAGGGCGGGGTCGCCGTACAGCTCCTCACCCATGAGCATTTCCTGGATCCGGTCGTCCGCCAGCCGGAAACGCAGATCGGTCGTCTCGTACACCCGCTTGCCCTCCGGGGTGAGGGCGGGTTGCACCTGGTCGGCCGTGGCGTGGGCGGGCAGGTCCTTGAGCGCCGCGAGCTGCGGCTCCGTCTCCGCCAGAACGTCGATGGCGCCCAGCACCCCGTCCAGCACGACCGCCTGCTGCCGCAGAGCCAGCCCCACAGCGGGGTGACCGCATACCGCGTGCAGCACGCGAGTGCGCCCGTGCCGGTCCCAGCGGGCCTTCTCCAGAGTGACGAGCAGATCCGGCAGCGTCACGGAATAGCTGATGCCGACGTGGTCGACGACGACGTCCCCCAGCGTGAGCGGGTCGATCGCGGACCTGTGTGCCACGGTCAGCAGGGCGAAAACGAGCTGATCCCGAACGGTTTGCTCGAAGTCGGACGAACCGGCGACCTGGCGCACCCGGCGGTCCGCGGCGAGATCGGGGGTGGACTGCAGAGCTCTCAACAGGGTCCGCAGGCCCTCATGGTCGAACACCTCGGTGATCAGCCGGCCTTCTGCCGTCCCCGTGCTGTCCAGAAGTCCGGCGACGGGCACGAGCAGGTCCCGCAGCCCATCGTCCTGAGGTTCCAAGGGCTGCCGCATCAGCCAGTGGTGGAACAGCCACCACCCGATTCCGGCGGCCCCTTCCGCGTCGCCCGAGGCGGCCGCTCGTCCGGCTCTGCGCACCATCCGGGCGTGCCCCATGAAGAACTGCTCGTAGCTCTTGCGCGCCGGGCTCGGCTCGGCCTTGCGTACGAGGTCCGCCGGATCGGCCTCGAACGCCCGGACCGCGGCCCGGCTACGGCGGGCGGCGTACAGGAAGGGCGTCGTCACCAAGAGCGAGGCCTCTGCCGGTGACAGCGCCAGCTTCTGCGGATTCAGAACCTTCGACAGCAGCCAGCGGACCCGCTCGGTCATGCGCTCTGCCAGTCCGAGCGGTGACCACGGGTCGTTCTCCAGGATCTTGGCGTCTGCCGCGGCGTGCGCGTAGAGGCGGTCCACCAGCTTCATGGTGGCTTCCTTGAGGACATCGGCGCCCGGGCCGTCCTCGACCTGCGTCCATGCCGGATGGTCCTTGACCAGCCCGGTCCAGGGGGACTCGCCCGGGTCCAGCGGCACGCCGCGATCGGGGCGTGCGAAGAGGACGAAGTCGTCGATGTTCGACTCGCTGCGCACCCGGACCTGCTGCCGTTGACACTCGTGCTCCGAGGTCAGCTGATCGAGCACCGTCTGCAGGCGCTCCTGGAGCTCGCCCAGCGTGCTCGGGCCTGACTCGTCCGCCACCAGCGTGCTCAGAGCCCGGGAGAAGAGACTGAAGGTGCTGTGGCCGGCGGTGGCGTAGCGCGCGAACTCGCCCTTGGAGCAGGCGTAGACATGGCAGTAGTGCCGGTCGCCGACGCGGCGGACGCGGACGTCCGACCACCGCATCACATTGCTGACCGACTTCTCCCGCACATCGATGCCCTCGCGGCAGGCGTCGACGAAGACGGCGACATCGCCGGCCCGGCTGCGCTCGGCGTACTGGCCGAAGTCGATGGGGACGCACTTGCCGGGGAAGTCGTGCACACGGGTCAGCGCACCGCGCGGCACCAAATAGTCCATGTCCTGGTGGTGGATGCCGTGGCCGCTGACGAACAGCAGCAGCGTCTCCTCCGGCTTCGCCTCCTGGAAGAAGATCTCGACGGCGGACTCGATCTCGTCCCGGCCCGTCTGCGTGAGGTCGTGGACCTCGGCCTCGTAACCGACGCCGCGCAGCGCGCCGGCCAGTTCCGACAGGTCGTCCTCGATGAACGGCAGGTCCTTGATCCGTTCGTCCTTGTAGGACGGAACGCCGATCAGCAAAGCGCGGAACAGTGCCTCTGGCATGGGGCGGGCCGTCCGTCACTCACCGAAGGTGAGAGTGATGGCACCCTTGGCCGCGATTTGGGCAGAGGTGCCGACCAGGGCGATTCCGCCGCTCGCGGTGATCTCGAAGGAGACCTGGGCCTGGCGCAGGGCCATGCCACCGTCGGGCACGGTGATCGAGCCCAGCACCTGCTGGAGTCCGTCGACGGTCCGCTGGAGGTTGTCGCGGAGCACCGATACGGGGATGTTCCGCACCGAGTGGTCACGGTCCTCGTCGGAGCCACGGCGGCCGAAGAGGCCCTTGTCGCCGGTAGGTCCCGTTCCGTGATCGGTGTCCACGTCCTCGATGGACACGATGAACGGAAGCGTCTCCAGCGAGCCCCCCGTGGCTTCGGCGCTCGCCTGACCGTTCTCGAACATGATGCCCCCCGGGATCGTCGCTGGTGAGGGTCACTCTAGAGGCAAATGGGCGGTGCGGTGGGCAAGTTGGGGCGGCCCGGCGGTCGACCGCGTCCGGAGCGGCGGGCCGGGGCGTGGGGCGAGGAAAGACATCCGGCAGGATGGGCGGCCGGCCAGGAAGGAGCGGATGCCATGCGGAAGAGCGTCGGGCGGACCGGCGTCGTGGGTCTGCTGGCACGGTCCTGTGCTGCCCTGCTCCTGGCCGCCCTGGTGGGCCAGTTGCTGGTGTCCGCGATCGCGGTGGACCCGGTCGACCCGGCGGACAAGGGCCTCGGGTCGTTCCTCGTCTCGGTGCTGCGGGGCGGAACGGCCGGGGCGTTCGGCGCCGCGATGTGCGTCGCGGCCGTCCTGCTGCTGGTGATGGCCGTACGGGGGGCCAGGGCGGCCGTGAGGCACATGGCGGGCCGCCGGCGGCAGGGGCCCGCGGCCGGGCCGGGCGGCTCAGTCGAGCTGCGCGGGGGAGACCTCGACGACATGGGGCGGCTCCTGGGTGAAGTCGCTGTACCGCACCCACGTCGGGCGGACCCGGACATGCGTGATCCCCGGCCAGGAGAGCCGGTCCCGGCCGTCCGGGTACACACGGAAGTAGCACTCCTGGAGGCGGGTCAGCTCGGCGCCGGCGGGGAAGTCCGCGAGCCCTTCGATCTGCACGGTGACCGCGTCGTCCCAGCCGATCACCAGGGCGATACGGGGGTCGGCCCGCAGGTTGAGGCTCTTCCGGGTCGTCTCGACGGTGTCGAACACGATCTCGAGGTCGTCGCTGACGGCGAATCCGACGACCGCCGCCTGAGGTGATCCGTCCGGTGCGGCCGAGGCCTGGACCGCGAGCCTGTTCCTGCGGAGGAACCACACCAGCTCGTCGCGCTTCATACGACCTGCCTATCACGGGCCGCCGCGGGCGGCTCGCGCTCCGTTCCCGGAAGGCCGGCACGCCGGTCCGTCCCGCGCCGGGCGGTGCGCGTCAGCGCCGCCGGGCCACCGCTCTGGCCAGCGCGACCAGTTGACGCACGGCGGGGTGGGGCGAGGCGCTGCGCCAGGCGAGGAGGACGGGCACCCGAGGGGCGTCCGACAACGGCAGGTACGTCACACCGCCGTGCGCGTGCATCTGGGCGGTGGACGCGGCCGAAGCGCCCACGCCGCGGCCCGCGGCGATCGCGGTGAGCCAGTCGTCCGTGTTGGCGACCGTGATCGTCGCCGTGGGCCGGATCTCCGGCGGCCACAGGTCCAGGGTGGTCAGGCCGGACACCGTGTTCAGCACGACCGGGCCGGCCGCCAGGTCGGCCAGGGTCAGCGAGGCCCGCGCCGCGCGGGGGTCGTCCGACGGCACGGCGGCCACCCGGGACTCCGTGAACAGCAGCTCGGTGGCCAGAGCGGGGGTGTCCACCGGACCGCGCAGTACGGCGGCGTCGACCTCGCCGCGTACGAGCCCCGCAGTGCGGTCGTCGACCCGCAGCAGTTCGAGGGGGATGTCCGGGTGCTCGCGCTGCCACCGTCGCAGCAGCGGGGTCGTGTACGGCCCGAGGGCCGACCAGGCGTGCCCCAGACGCAGGGGCCGGTGCGGGAGCCGCCCGGTGTCGAGCGCGTCGTCGAAGGCGGCGACGGCCACGGCCGCCTTGTCGCGGAAGGCACGGCCCGCCTCAGTCAGGGCGAGGTGGTGGGTGGAACGGTCGACCAGCCGGACGCCCACATGCTGCTCGAGCGAGGCGAGGGCGCGGGAGACGCTGGGCTGGCTGAGACCGAGCCGGGCCGCGGCCCTGGTCACGCTCGACTCTTCGGCGACGGCCAGGAAGCAGCGGAGATGGCGCAGCTCGATGCTCATACGCGGGGAGCATAACCGCAGCGAGAAACGCATTTCACGCGCGACGCACGGATCCGTAGCGTGGGCAGGACGAGGCGGAGAAGGTACAGGGAGGCCGGGGTGAAGGACGCGCAGTCCGCGGGCACGGGCACAGGGGCGCAGGCCGGTGCCGCGGCGGTGGTGCTGCCGGAGGCGGCGGGCGTCGCGGCGCAGGGCCCCGGCGGGGCGCCGCCGTCCGGTGCCCGGCGTTCCCTCGGGCCCGTCGCGCTCGTCGTCGCGGGCGGACTCTCCGTGCAGTTCGGGGCCGCCGTCGCCGTGATGCTGATGCCGCGGGCGGGTGCGCTGGGCGTGGTCACACTGCGGCTGGTGCTCGCGGCCCTGGTGCTGTTCGTGGTCTGCCGGCCACGGCTGCGCGGACACTCCCGCGCCGACTGGGCCACCGTGATCACCTTCGGTGCCGCCATGGGCGGGATGAACATGCTCTTCTACCAGGCCGTGGACCGGATCCCGCTCGGTGCGGCGGTCACCCTCGAGGTGCTGGGACCGCTCGCCCTCTCCGTGATCGCGTCCCGGCGGCTGGTGAACCTCCTGTGGGCGGCGCTGGCACTCGCCGGTGTGGTCCTGCTCGGCGGAGGGGGCTTCGACCGGCTCGACCCCGTCGGTGCGGCGTTCGCCCTGGCGGCGGGCGGTATGTGGGCGGCGTACATCATCTTCAGTGCCCGCACGGGGCGGCGCTTCCCGCAGGCGGACGGGCTGGCGCTGGCGATGGGCTTCGGCGCGCTGCTCAGCCTGCCGTTCGGTCTGGTCGAGGCGGGGTCGCGGCTGTTCGTGCCCTCGACGCTGGTGCTCGGACTGGCCGTGGCACTGATGTCGTCGGTCCTGCCGTACACCCTGGAACTGCTGGCGCTGCGCAGGCTGCCCGCGGCGACGTTCGCGGTGCTGATGAGCCTGGAGCCGGCGATCGCCGCGGCGGCCGGGTTCCTCGTACTGAGCCAGGCGCTCTCGCCGGCGGAGGGGCTGGCGATCGTGCTGGTCATCGTGGCGAGCATGGGCGCGGTACGGACGCAGGCGGCCGGGAAACGGGCGCCGGGGGCATGACGCGGCGAACAGCCCGCCGACACTGTCGGCGGGCTGTTCCGTTCGCCCGTGGGGGCGTCAGTGCCGGGTTCTGGTGTTCCAGACGGGCCCGCCGTCGCTGTTGTAGATCACCACATTGCCGTCCGCCTGCACCGCGAGGAAGGCCCCGGGGTTGCCGTCGGTCGCGGAGGCCCACACCGGCTGGTTGTCCGGCGTGTAGATCACGAAGTTGCCGTCCTCCTGGAAGACGGCACGGGCACCCGGGGTGGCCGGGTTGTTGGAGGCCCAGCGGGGGTCGTCGTTCTCGTCGAAGACCACCAGCTTTCCGTCGTCCTGGAGCATCAGCTTCGCCTTGCCCGCGTCGACGACGTCACCGACGTCGAAGGTGGACACGGCGGAGATCTCGTGGTTGCCCTCCTCGGTGACCCGGACCTTGATCTTCGGGGCGTCGTCGGAGAGTTTCCCGTCCGCGAGACGGTCGAGCGTGGACAGGGACGGCGTGAACGCGTACACCGCGCCCTCGGTCCGGACGAACTGCTCGAAGCGCACCGGCTGTCCCTTGAAGGTGACATCGGTGGTCACACCGATCATGGGATCGGCGCCGACTCTCGGGTCGCGGTCCGGGAACCTGGTGTCGATCACCCAGTCCTTCTGGATGAACTCGAACTGCCGCACAAGATCGGCCTGGTAGCTGACGAAGACCAGGCCGCGGGCCGCGTCGGGGCCGTGGCCGGACGAACCCGCGGGGTCGAAGGGCAGGCCGAAGGGGATGCCGCGGCGCATGATGCGCCGGCCGTCGAGCCCGCCCTTCTCCGGGACGGGCTTGTCGCCCTTCTTCAGCGCGAGGCCGTCCCGGGGGTTGGTCTTGCGCAGGTGGGAGAAGAGCGGGGTGATCTCCCCCTCCAGGTCGTCCGCGAAGCTGATGTCGTTGTCGTTCCCGCAGTCCGGGTCGAACGAGACGTCGGCGTGCGGGCACTTCGCCACGGGCGTGCCCGAGCGCCAGCGCCCGACCAGCCGGGCCGCCAGCCACTCCGTGGTGGCCTCCGGCGGCACGGCCTTGGCGTTCTTCAGCTCCTTCAGCCGTGCGCCGATCTGCGCCCACCAGCCCGGAACGTCCTGGCCGAGCCGGCGCACCACATGGAACGAACCGTTCTTCGCCCACTCCGGAAGGCCGGACGGCTCGCCGCTGACGGTCTCCTCGCCGATGACGAACTCACCGGCGGGGATGATCCGGGTGCCGGGGCTGCCCTTCTTCCACTCGGGCTTCTCGGGGTCGGGCTCGTCGAAGCCCTGGACGGCCGGCTCGCTGACGCCGTCCTTGAAGCCGAAGTGCTCCTTGCCCCTGCGGTCGCCCGTCAGGGTCCCGCCGTCCTGCTCGAAGATGATCACCACCTTGTGGACGGAGGCCTCCTGCCGCTCCTGCGCGATCGCCGCCCGCAGGTCCTCCACCTTGTCGGCCGCGATGGTGAGCACCGCGTGGACGGGCTGGGCGTTGCTGTCGCCGAAGAGCCAGTTCTCCGGCGAGTTGTCGCCCGTGTCCCCGAGCATCCCGGCCCGCATCGCGGAGCCCTGCTTGAAGGCGTGCTCCGTGGTGCCCTCGGTGGTCTCGGGGAACGGGTCCTTGCCCGTCAGCGTGCGGATGCCGCCGTGGGTGAAGCTGACGCTGCGCCATACGGCGGTGAGCGCCTTGGGGTCGTCGCCGCCGGTGTTGCGGCGGGCCGCACTGAACGCCGCGTTGAACGCGGCGACCTGCCGGGTCGTGGCGATACGCGGTTTCAGCCGGCGCAGCCAGGTGCGCGCCCGCGTCGCGTCGTCGAACTTCAGGAACAGCAGCTGTACATGGTCCTTCTTGAAGCCGGCGAGCACATCGCCCTGGATCTCCGTGCTCTCCCGCAGTGCCGGAACCGTCATCCTGCCTCGCATTCCTCTGTGGTCGCGTCTGGTCGTGCGAGTGGCTCAGCTGCCGGCCGGCGGGCCGAAGGAGACGAACTTCGCCGTGCTGGGCACGCCCTCCTCGTTGAGGAGGAAGAGCATGTAGTAGCCGGGAGGCGCGGCCTGAGCCGAGGGCGGCGCCTGGAGTTCGAGAGCGCCGTCGCTGCGGCTCTTGATCCGCACGTCGAGGTGGCGCTGGCTGAAGTTCACCGAGTGGGTCGCCGTGGTGGGGGCCAGCAGCACGGCCCGCTCGACGTCGTCCGGGTTCGAGCTGAGCACCCGGAACCGGTCGTCGTAGCCGATCGTGCGCCGGGGCACGGCGGACAGGTCGGGGCGGTCGCCGTTGTGCAGATAGGCCGGCTCGTAGATCTCGATGGAGCCGTCCATGTCGTCCTGGATGTCGGGGTCGTTGGCGATCTGCTGCGCCTCGTCGCCGGTGACCATGATCCGGCCGTCGGGCAGCACGACGGCGTTGGAGTGGTAGCCGCGCGGCAGCCGCTGGGCGGGCCCGAGCTTCCAGTTGCCGTCCGTGTCGCGCATCTCGGTCTGCCGGTACTTCAGGTCGGCGTTGGGGTTGTAGAGACCGTTGCCGTAGTCCCGGATGTCGTAGGCGCCGTTGACGGTGAACAGCGTGCCGTCGGGCAGCAGCAGGGTGTCGTCCTGGGTGCGGCCGAACGCCCGGGGCTCCTTGGTCTTCCACTGGCCGCCGACGAGCTGGTACGTGTTCGGGTTGTCCCGGTCGCCGCCGAGGACGAGCACGGAGTCGGGGCCCCTGAAGCCGGCCGGCAGGGGTACGGCCGAGCCGTAGTTGCGCATGAAGCCGTCGGGCCGGTCGGCCAGGCTCGTGCGGGTCTCGGTCGCCGGGTCGAAGAGCCACTGCTGGTCGTGGTCCCGGCCGAGCCCGTAGATCTTGCCGTCGCGCAGGGAGAACAGGTGCGGATAGTCGTGCCGGTACGGGGCTTCCGCCTTGAAGACGTCCACCGGCACGTTCTCGGGGACGTCCGAGCGGCTGGTGGGGACGTCGTGGGACAGCGCGGGGAAGCGCTCCACGATCGGGGTGGGCGTCGCCCAGCCCAGTTCGGACTGCCCGGACATGATGAGGATCCGCCCGTCGGCGCCGGTGACGGCGCTCGGGTACCAGCGCCCGACGGACATCTCCTGGTTGAGCGACCACCGCTCGGTCCACGGGTCGAAGACGAGGGAGAGCTTCGCCCCCGAGCCGTGGTTGCCGCCCAGGTTGCCGCCGAAGACGCCGAGCATCCCGTTGGGCAGGAAGGCGTGGCCGGCGCAGAAGAAGGGCGCGGGACGGGGTTCGTTCTTGCCGTCCGGCATCATGACGGTGGGCGGCGTGACCTTCTTGAACGCCTCCGTGCCGCTGCCCTTCTGCGGGTCCCACAGATACGCCCGGCCCGCGTTCTCCTCGCCGATGACCTGGGTGGGCGCCGTCTCCTTCGTCGGATTGGTCTCGATCCGCTCGAAGGAGAACAACAGCACCTTGCCGGTGGGCAGTTGTGCGACATGCACGCCGAAGTCCGGGGAGGGGAAGTACTCCTTGAAGGCCCCGTACTCCCGCGCGGCGAACTGGGCGTTCTGCGTGGCCTGGGACTTGGTGAGCGACTCCAGGCGGCCCGTGCGCGTCGGCTGCGGGTAGTCGCCCGCGTCCTCCGCGCGCAGCCTCGCCTGCGCGTGCCGTTCCGCGTGCTCCTGGCCGAGCACGGCGGCCTCCGGCTTGTCCACGGTGACCTTCTCGCCACGGTCGGGCGCGGCGTCGCGGGTCATGGAGCGTGGTTCCGGAGCGCCGCCGTGGGCTGCCGCCGGCAGTGCGGAGAGGAGGGGGGCGCTGGTCAGGGCGGAGATGACGGCGCAGGCGGAGAGCAGCCTGGACAGTCGTGGTCGTGACATGGGACTCCTCATGGCGTGCCGGCCCTGCGCGCATGCGTGACGGCCCCGCGGTCACCGGGGTGGCATATGCAGACGGAATAGGCCGGACATAACTGACTGTGACATATGTACACAGAGAGTGAACGAACTGCAACGGAGTGGATCAACGTGTCGACCGGCGGGCGCGACCGGCCGGCCGGAGCAGGGGAGAAGTGGTCGGTTCACACGGTGAGGGGGCGCCGGTGCCGCCCGCAATGGGCTACCGGCCGAACCACCCTTGCGGTTCACAGAGAATCAATTCTGCGAAGTCGTGCGGTTTGACCTGCGACTTCATCGCATCGTGGGCCGTCGGCCGTTGATCAATCAAAGCAAGCATGCTTGCTTGTTTCCATGGGCGCTGCCATGCTCCGGGGCACAGACCGTCGTCCCACAGGGGAGCGTTCCGTGTCCGACCCGGCCGTCGTACTCGACGACTTGCGCAGCGAAAGCGAAGACCTCGACCAGCTGGTGAGCGAGCTGGAACCCGGGCGGTGGGCGGCCCCGACACCCGCCCCCGGCTGGAGCGTCGCCCATCAGATCGCCCACCTCGCCTGGACCGACGCGGCCGCGCTGACGGCCGTCACGGACCCCGGCGGCTTCGCCGCGGAAGTGGAGAAGGCGCTTGCCGCGCCCCACTCGTTCGTGGACGACGGCGCACAGGCCGGCGCCGCCCTGCCGCCCGGCGAACTGCTCTCCCGATGGCGGGCCGGCCGGGAAACGCTCCTGGAGGCCCTCCGCTCGGCCCCCGCCGGCACGCGCTTCCCCTGGTACGGGCCGCCGATGAGCGCCGCGTCGATGGCGACCGCTCGGCTCATGGAGACCTGGGCGCACGGCCAGGACATCGCCGACGCGCTCGGCGTCGTACGGCGGCCGACCGCGCGTCTCGCGCAGGTGGCCCGGCTGGGCGTCCGCACGCGGGACTTCGCGTTCGGCGTGCACGGGCTGACCCCGCCCGCCGAGCCGTTCCGCGTCGAACTGACCGGTCCCGGCGGAGAATTGTGGACCTACGGACCCGAGGACGCGGCACAGCGCGTGACCGGACCGGCGATCGACTTCTGCCTGCTGGTGACCCAGCGCGCACACCGCGACGACCTGGCCCTGCGGGCCGAAGGGGCCGACGCCGGACGGTGGCTGGACATCGCCCAGGCCTTCGCCGGCCCGCCCGGCGCCGGACGGGCACCCGGCGCGGGCACGCCGGCCGGCGACGCGGCCGAAGGCGGAAAGCCGTGACCGGCCCGGCGACCGGCCCCGGGGCAGCGAACAGCACCCGGGTGCTCCGCGTCGGCAACGCGTCCGGCTTCTACGGGGACCGCTTCGACGCCGTGCGGGAGATGCTCACCGGCGGGCCGCTGGACGTGCTCACCGGGGACTACCTCGCCGAACTCACCATGCTCATCCTCGGCCGCGACCGGCTCAAGGACCCGGGACTCGGCTACGCCAGGACCTTCCTGCGGCAACTCGAGGAGACCCTCGGCCTCGCCCACGACAAGGGCGTCCGCATCGTCGCCAACGCCGGCGGACTCAACCCCGCCGGCCTCGCCGACGCCGTCCGCGCCCTGGCCGCCCGCCTCGGTGTCCCGGTGAACGTCGCCCACGTCGAGGGCGACGACCTCACCGCCCGTTTCCCCGGCGCGCTCACCGCCAACGCCTACCTCGGCGGGGGCGGGATCACCGCCTGCCTGCGCGCGGGGGCCGACATCGTCGTCACCGGACGCGTCACCGACGCGGCCCTCGTCACCGGCCCCGCCGCCGCCCACTTCGGGTGGGGCCCCGACGACCTGGACGCCCTCGCCGGCGCCGTCGTCGCCGGGCACGTCCTCGAATGCGGCACCCAGGCCACCGGCGGCAACTACGCGTTCTTCGCCGAGGGCGGCCACGACGTCCGCCGGCCCGGCTTCCCCGTCGCCGAGATCCACCCCGACGGCACCTCCGTCATCACCAAGCACGACGGCACCGGCGGCCTCGTGGACATCGGCACCGTCACCGCCCAACTGCTGTACGAGACCGGCGGCGCCCGGTACGCCGGCCCGGACGTGACCGCCCGGCTCGACACCGTCCGCCTCGAGCAGGACGGCCCCGACCGGGTGCGGATCTCCGGGGTGCGCGGCGAGGCACCGCCGCCCACGCTCAAGGTCGGACTGAACCGTATCGGCGGCTGGCGCAACGAGGTCGGGTTCGTGCTGACCGGACTCGACATCGACGCCAAGGCCCGGCTCGTACGGGAGCAGATGGAGGACGCGCTCCGCAAGCAGCCGCCCGCCGAGGTGCGCTGGGAACTCGCCCGCACCCAGAGCGCCGACCCCGACACCGAGGAGCGCGCCGCCGCGTACCTGCGGCTCGTCGTCCGCGACCCCGACGCGGAACGCGTCGGCCGCGCCGTGAGCAGCGCCGCGATCGAGCTCGCGCTCGGCAGCTACCCCGGCTTCCATGTGACCGCGCCGCCCGGCAAGGGCGCCCCGTACGGCGTGTTCGAGGCCGCGTACACCGAGGCGGCCGGCGTCCCGCACACCGCCGTCCTGCACGACGGCGAGCGCCTCGCCGTCCCCCACCCGCAGGTCACCCGCGAGCTCACCGACGCCGCGCCCGGCGCGCTGCCCGAGCCGCCGCCACCCGGTCCGACCCGCCGCGCCCCGCTCGGACGCGTGGCCGGCGCCCGCAGCGGCGACAAGGGCGGCGACGCCAACATCGGCGTATGGGCCCGCACCGACGACGCCTGGCGCTGGCTCGCCCACGAACTCACCGTCGACCGGCTGCGCGCGCTGCTCCCCGAGACCGCCGAACTGCCCGTCGTACGGCACGTACTGCCCGACCTGCGCGCCCTCAACTTCACCGTCGCCGGGATCCTCGGTGAAGGAGTCGCCGCGCAGGCCCGCTTCGACCCACAGGGCAAGGCGCTGGGCGAGTGGCTGCGCGCCCGGCACGTCGACATCCCGGAGGCTCTGCTGTGACCGTTCTCGCCTCGGCCGTCGATGTGACCGGCCCCGAACACACCACCCACCGCGCCGTGATGCTCGGCCGGCTCGCCGAACTGGACGCCGAACACGCGAAGGCACTCGCCGGCGGCGGCGAGAAATACGTGGCCCGGCACCGCGGCCGCGGCAAACTGCTAGCCCGCGAACGCATCGAACTGCTGCTGGACCCGGACACCCCGTTCCTCGAACTGTCCCCGCTCGCCGCGTGGGGCAGCGACTACCCGGTGGGCGCCTCGATCGTGACCGGCATCGGGACGGTGGAGGGCGTCGAGTGCCTGATCACCGCAAACGACCCGACCGTACGCGGCGGCGCCTCCAACCCCTGGACGCTCAAGAAGGCCCTGCGCGCCAACGAGATCGCCTACGCCAACCGGCTGCCGGTGATCTCGCTCGTCGAGTCCGGCGGCGCGGACCTGCCCTCCCAGAAGGAGATCTTCATCCCCGGCGGGGCCCTGTTCCGCGACCTGACACGCCTGTCGGCCGCCGGCATCCCCACGATCGCCGTCGTCTTCGGCAACTCGACCGCCGGCGGCGCCTACGTGCCCGGCATGTCCGACCACACCATCATGATCAAGGACCGGTCGAAGGTCTTCCTGGGCGGTCCGCCGCTGGTGAAGATGGCGACGGGCGAGGAGAGCGACGACGAGTCGCTCGGCGGCGCCGAGATGCACGCCCGCACCTCCGGACTCGCCGACCACTTCGCCCTCGACGAGCCCGACGCGCTGCGCCAGGCCCGGCGGATCGTCGCCCGCCTCAACCACCGCAAGGCCCACCCCGACCCCGGCCCGGCGGAGCCGCCGAAGTACGCGGCAGAGGAACTGCTCGGGATCGTGCCGGAGGACCTGAAGACCCCGTTCGACCCGCGCGAGGTCGTCGCCCGGATCGTCGACGGCTCCGACTTCGACGAGTTCAAGCCGCTGTACGGGCCGAGCCTGGTCACCGGTTGGGCCCGGCTGCACGGCTACCCGGTGGGCGTGCTGGCCAACGCTCAGGGCGTGCTGTTCTCCGCCGAGTCGCAGAAGGCCGCGCAGTTCATCCAGCTCGCCAACCAGCGCGACACACCGCTCGTGTTCCTGCACAACACCACCGGCTACATGGTCGGCAAGGAGTACGAGCAGGGCGGCATCATCAAGCACGGCGCCATGATGATCAACGCCGTGTCCAACAGCCGGGTCCCGCACCTGTCGGTGCTCATCGGCGCGTCCTACGGCGCCGGGCACTACGGCATGTGCGGCCGGGCCTACGACCCGAGGTTCCTGTTCGCCTGGCCCAGCGCCAAGTCCGCGGTCATGGGCCCCCAGCAGCTCGCCGGCGTGCTGTCCATCGTCGCCCGGGCGTCTGCCGCGGCGAAGGGACAGCCCTACGACGACGAGGCCGACGCGGGCCTGCGCGCCATGGTCGAGCAGCAGATCGAGGCGGAGTCGCTGCCGATGTTCCTGTCCGGGCGGCTCTACGACGACGGCGTCATCGACCCGCGCGACACCCGGACGGTGCTCGGTCTGTGCCTGTCCGCCATCCACACGGCACCGGTCGAAGGCGCGCGCGGCGGCTTCGGCGTCTTCCGGATGTGAGGACCCTCCTGTGATTTCCACTGTCCTTGTCGCCAACCGCGGCGAGATCGCGTGCCGTGTCTTCCGCACCTGCCGCCGGCTGGGCATCACCACGGTCGCCGTCCACTCCGACGCCGACGCCACCGCCCTCCACGTGCGGGAGGCGGACGCGGCGGTGCGGCTGCCCGGCGACACACCCGCACAGACGTATCTGCGGGGCGAGGCGATCGTCAAAGCGGCGCAGGCGGCGGGCGCCGACGCCGTCCACCCCGGATACGGCTTCCTCTCGGAGAACGCGGACTTCGCGCGGGCCGTGGCGGACGCCGGTCTGATCTGGATCGGCCCCCCGGCCGACGCCATCGAGGCGATGGCGTCGAAGACCCGAGCCAAGCAGCTCATGGGCCTCACCTCCCTGGACCCCGCCTCGGTCGCCGAGAGCGACCTTCCCGTCCTGGTGAAGGCGGCGGCGGGCGGCGGCGGCCGGGGGATGCGCGTGGTCCGCTCCCTCGCCTCGCTCCCGGCGGAGCTGGCGGCGGCCCGCTCGGAGGCCGCGTCGGCCTTCGGCGACGGCGAGGTCTTCGTCGAGCCCTACATCGAGGCCGGCCGCCACGTCGAGGTCCAGATCCTCGCGGACGCCCACGGCACGGTGTGGGCGCTCGGCACCCGCGACTGCTCGCTCCAGCGCCGCCACCAGAAGGTCATCGAGGAATCCCCGGCGACGGGCCTCGGCCCCGGACAGGTCGAGGCACTGCACGCACAGGCAGTGGACGCCGCACGCGCCGTGGACTACCGGGGCGCCGGCACGGTCGAGTTCCTCCTCGCCGAGGACGGCCGCGCGCACTTCCTGGAGATGAACACCCGCCTCCAGGTGGAACACCCGGTGACCGAAGCGGTCTTCGGCGTGGACCTGGTGGCCCTGCAGATCGCGGTCGCGGAGGGCGCGGCCCTGCCGCCGCACCCGCCCACCGCCGACGGACACGCCGTGGAGGCACGCCTCTACGCGGAGGACCCGTCCTCCGGCTGGACCCCGCAGGCGGGACGGCTGCACGAGCTCAGCTTTCCCACGGACACGGCCGCGGGCGGCCCGGACCCCGCCGGCGGCACGCCCTGGGTGCGGATCGACGCCGGATACGCGGACGGAGACGTCATCGGGGTCCACTACGACCCGATGATCGCCAAGGTCATCGCCTGGGCGCCCACCCGCGCCGAAGCGGTGCGCAGGCTCGCGCACAGCCTCCGCCGGGCACGGGTGCACGGCCCCGTCACCAACCGGGAGCTGCTCGTCGCGTCACTGGAGCACCCCGACTTCACCGGCGGGCTGCTCGACACCGGCTTCTACGAGCGGAACCTGCCCGAACTCACCCGGCCGGTCCCCGGTGAGGAGCACGCCGCCGTCGCCGCGGCACTCGCCCACGCGACCGGACGCGCGGGCCGGTTCGGCGGCGCCTGGCGCAACCTCCCCTCCACCGACCAGGTCAAGGGCTACGGCGACCACGAGGTCCGCTACCGGCCCACCAGGGACGGCGGCTTCGAGCTCGTGGACCGCCCCGGCACCCGGGTCGTGCGGGCAGAGCCGCACCGCGTCACCCTCGAGATCGACGGGGTCGTACGGACCTACGACGTCACCGACCGCGGCGACACCGTCCACGTCGACTCGCCGGCCGGGGCGTACACCCTCACCCCCCGGCCCCGCTTCACCGACCCACAGGACCGGGCAGAACCCGGGTCACTGCTCGCGCCCATGCCCGGGACCGTCGTCCGGGTCGGGGACGGCGTGGTCGAAGGCGCCGAGGTCACCCAGGGCCAGCCGCTGGTCTGGCTGGAGGCCATGAAGATGGAGCACAGGATCGTCTCGCCCGCCTCCGGCACACTCACCGCACTCCACGCCGTACCCGGCCGCCAGGTCGAGGTCGGCACCCTGCTCGCCGTCGTCACGGAGACCGCCACGGAAGCCGACGCCCGACCGGTCGCGGAAGCCGCCACGGAAACCGTCCGCGAAGCCGCCAACGCACAGGAGGACACCGCGCCATGAACGCCATCGAGACCCAGGAGCACAAGGACCTGCGGGACGCCGTCGCCGCGCTCGGACGCAGGCACGGCCCCGGCTTCGACCGTGCCACCCTGTGGGCCGAGGCCGGCAAGCTCGGCTACCTCGGCGTGAACCTCCCCGAGGAGTACGGCGGCGGGGGCGGCGGCATCAGTGAGTTGTCCATCGTCCTCGAGGAGTCCGGCGCGGCCGGCTGCCCCCTCCTCATGATGATCGTCTCGCCCGCGATCTGCGCCACCGTCATCGCCCGCTTCGGCACCGACGAGCAGAAGCGGCAGTGGCTGCCCGGCCTCGCCGACGGCAGCCTCACCATGGCCTTCGGCATCACCGAACCCGACGCCGGATCGAACTCCCACCGGATCACCACCACCGCCCGCCGGGACGGCGACGGATGGATACTGACCGGCCGCAAGGTCTTCGTCTCCGGCGTCGACATCGCCGACGCGACCCTGATCGTCGGCCGCACGGAGGACGCGAGGACGGGCAGCCTCAAGCCGTGCCTGTTCATCGTCCCCCGCGACGCCGAGGGCTTCGGCAGGTCGGTGATCGACATGGAACTCCAGGCGCAGGAGAAGCAGTTCGAGCTGGTGCTCGACGACGTACGGCTGCCCGCCGACGCGCTCGTCGGCGAAGAGGACGCCGGCCTGCTCCAGCTCTTCGCCGGGCTCAACCCCGAACGCATCATGACCGCCGCCTTCGCCATCGGCATGGGCCGCTACGCGCTCGCGCAGGCCGTCGAATACGCGAAGACCCGCCAGGTCTGGAAGGCACCCATCGGCGCCCACCAAGCCGTCGCCCACCCCCTCGCGCAGGCACACATCGAACTCGAGCTCGCGAAGCTGATGATGCAGAAGGCCGCCGCCCTGTACGACGCCGGCGACGACATCGGCGCCGGCGAGGCCGCGAACATGGCCAAGTACGCCGCCGGTGAGGCATGCGTGAAGGCGGTCGACCAGGCGGTCCACACCCTCGGCGGCAACGGACTCACACGCGAGTACGGCCTTGCGAAGCTCATCGCCGCCGCCCGCGTCGCCCGGATCGCCCCGGTCAGCCGCGAAATGATCCTGAACTACGTGTCCCACCAGTCCCTGGGTCTCCCCAAGTCGTACTGAGAGACGACATTCTGGCCGTCCACACACGCCGAGGGAGCGCACACATGGTGTTCCGCAGCAGCTACGCAGACGTCCCCGCAGTCGTCGAGCCCATCCACGAGAGCGTGCTCGGAAAAGCCGCCGAGTACGGGGACACCGTCGCCCTCGTCGACGGAGTGAACGGCACCACCGTCACCTACCGGCAACTCGACCTGTTCCACCGGCGCATCGCCGCCGCGCTCGCCGACGCCGGCCTGCGCAAGGGCGACGTCCTGGCGCTGCACAGCCCCAACACGGTCGCCTACCCGGCCGTGTTCTACGGGGCCACCCGCGCCGGCGCCGCCGTCACCACCGTCCATCCGCTGGTCACGGCGGAGGAGTTCGCCAAGCAGCTGCGCGACTCCTCCGCCCGCTGGATCGTCACCGTCTCACCACTGCTCGAGGTGGCCCGCAGAGCCGCCGAACTCGCCGCGGGGATCGAGGAGATCTTCGTCTGCGACCGCGCCGACGGGCACGTCAGCGTCCTCGACATGTTCGGCTCCACCGCGCCGGAGCCCGACGTCACCATCGACCCGTCGAACGACGTCGCCGCCCTGCCGTACTCGTCCGGCACGACCGGCACCCCCAAAGGTGTGATGCTCACGCACCGGTCCATCGCCACCAACCTGGCGCAGCTCGAACCCGTCGCCCCCGCGGGACCCGGGCACCGCATCCTGGCCGTTCTGCCCTTCTTCCACATCTACGGCCTCACCGCCCTGATGAACGCCCCGCTCAAGCAGGGCGCGACCGTCGTCGTCCTGCCCCGCTTCGAGCTCGACACCTTCCTCGGCGCGATCCAGGAACACCGCATCAACGGGCTGTACGTCGCCCCGCCCGTCGTCCTCGCCCTCGCCAAACACCCGGCCGTCGCCACCTACGACCTCTCGTCGCTGGAATACATCCTCAGCGCCGCCGCCCCGCTCGACGCGAGCCTCGCGGAGGCGTGCTCGAAACGGCTCGGGCTGCCGCCGGTCCGGCAGGCGTACGGCATGACGGAGCTCTCACCGGGCACCCACGTCGTACCGCTCACCGCGGACGACCCTCCGCCCGGCACCGTGGGCCTCCTGCTGCCCGGCACCGAGATGCGCATCCTCGACCTCGACGGCTCCGGCAGGGAACTCGGCACCGGCGAAGAAGGTGAGATCGCCATCCGCGGCCCGCAGGTCATGAAGGGCTACCTGGGCCGGCCCGACGCCACCGCCGCGATGATCGACGCGGACGGCTGGGTCCACACCGGCGACGTCGGGCGCGTCGACGACGACGGCTGGCTGTTCGTCGTCGACCGGGTCAAGGAACTCATCAAGTACAAGGGTTACCAGGTCGCCCCGGCAGAACTGGAGGCGCTGCTGCTCACCCACGAGGCGATCGCGGACGCGGCGGTCATCGGCGTCGTCGACGACGACGGCAACGAGATCCCGAAGGCGTACGTCGTACGGCAGCCGGGCGCCGAACACCTGAAGGAGGAGGACATCATCGACTTCGTCGCCGGCCGGGTGTCCCCGTACAAGAAGATCCGCCGCGTCGAGTTCATCGGCGCCGTCCCCCGCGCCGCGTCCGGGAAGATCCTCCGACGGGAACTGCGGGTCCGCGAGAACGGTACGAAGGAGCAGTAGCACGTGACCATCGCCACCACGCACGAGCGCGGCATCACCACCCTGACCCTGGACTCGCCGGCCAACCGCAACGCCCTGACGGCGAGGCTCGTCGGCGAACTCACGGAAGCGCTCGGGAAGTGCGCCCACGACGGGGACGTACGCGCCGTCGTGCTCACACACACCGGCTCCACGTTCAGCGCGGGCGCCGACCTCAAGTCACCCCCCAACCCGTACACGTTCGTCGGAATGCTCCGGCAGATCGTGACACTGCCCAAGCCGGTCGTGGCGAGGGTCGCCGGCCATGTGCGGGCCGGCGGCCTCGGGCTCGTCGGCGCGTGCGACATCGCCGCCGCGAGCTCGGACTCCGACTTCGCGTTCACCGAAGTACGCATCGGCGTCGCGCCCGCCGTCATCTCCCTGCCGCTGCTGCCCCGCATGGATCCCCGGGCCGCCGGACGCTACTACCTCACCGGGGAACGCTTCGACGCGGCGGAGGCCGCCCGCACCGGGCTGCTCACCCTCACCGCGGACGACGTCGACACGGCCCTCGCGCCGCTCCTCGACGGGCTGCGCAGGGCCTCCCCCCAGGGGCTGGCGGCATCGAAGGAACTGGTCACGGCTAGGGTGCTGGAAACCTTCGACCGGGACGCGGAGGACCTGGTCCAGCGCTCGGCGTCGCTGTTCGCATCGTCCGAGGCGCGCGAAGGGATGACGGCCTTCCTCGAACGACGGGACCCCGCATGGGTGTTGTGACGCCACCGACCGCCAAGGCCCCCAAGCAGGACCGCAGCCGGGCCACCCGGCAGCGGCTGCTGGAGGCCGCGGTGGCCTGCCTGGCCGAGGTCGGCTGGGCAGGCTCCACGGTCACCGTGGTGGCCGAACGGGCCGGCGTCTCACGGGGGGCGGCACAGCACCACTTCCCGACCCGCGAGGACCTGTTCACGGCCGCCGTCGAATATGTGGCCGAAGAGCGCTCGCAGGCGCTGCGGGAACTCCCGTCACAGAACCGCGCCGCCGTCGTCGCGGCCCTCGTCGACCTCTACACCGGGCCGCTGTTCCGGGCCGCGCTCCACCTGTGGGTGGCCGCGTCCAACGAGGAACAACTGCGCCCGCGGGTCACCGAACTCGAGGCGAAGGTCGGCCGCGAGACCCACCGCATCGCGGTCCGCCTGCTGGGCGCGGACGAGTCCCGCCCGGGCGTCCGCGAAACCGTCCAGGGCCTGCTGGACATGGCCCGCGGCCTGGGCCTGGCCAACCTCCTCACCGACGACGCGGCCCGCCGGCGGCGGGTGGTGGCGCAGTGGGCGGCGCTGGTGGAGAAGGCCCTCGGCTGAGCCCCGGCGCGGCGCGCACCCACGAGCGCGCACCCGCCCGGCGGGCGGTGACCGGCCCGGCTGCCGGGGCGCGTCCGGGTCGCCCGCGCCCGGCGCGGGCGCGGTGACC
>NZ_JBFAQK010000064.1:0-44854 GCF_040677245.1 Streptomyces kurssanovii | reverse complement strand
GGCAGAGCCCCCGAAACACCGCGCGGAGCGCGGTGGCGGGTCCGGGCGGAGCCCGGTTCGGGAAGGGGCGGGATGGGGAAACGGCCCCGCGCAGCGGCTACGCCGACCCCCTACCCCCGGTCCAGCCGCAAGCGTTCCGCCCGCGGCAGCCCCGCCACCACCAGGTCGTACGAGTCCTCCACCAGCTCCCGGACCAGCCGGTCCGGCAGGCGGCCCACCGTCACCGTGTTCCAGTGGCGCTTGTTCATGTGCCAGCCGGGCACGATCACGCCCGGGTGGTCCGCGCGCAGCCGGACCGCGAGGTCCGGGTCGCACTTGAGGTTGACCGTGAGCGGCACGGCGTCCAGCGCGCTGAGGGCGAACATCTTGCCCAGGACCTTGAACACCGACGTCTCCGGCCCGAAGGGGAACTCCTCCACCGCGGCGTTGAACTCGAGGCAGAACGCCCTCAGCTGCTGTGCCTTCACCCGGTCATCCGCTCCTCGGTCACCTGTTCCACCGGCTCGGACAGCACCGTCACGATCTTGTTCCGGCGGCCGGCCGGGGACTCCGCGGTCAGCCGCAGGGCACGGCCGTCCGGCAGGTCCACGACCGCCTTGGCGCCGGCGATCGGGACCCGGCCGAGCGCCTTGGCCAGCAGGCCGCCGACCGTCTCCACGTCCTCGTCGTCGAGCTCGTCGGCCCCGAGGCCGTACAGCTCGCCGAGGTCGCCGATGTCGAGGCGGGCGGTGACCCGGAAGCAGCCGTCGCCGAGCTCCTCGACGGGCGGCAGCTCTCGGTCGTACTCGTCGGTGATCTCGCCGACGATCTCCTCGAGGATGTCCTCGATGGTGACGATGCCCGCGGTGCCGCCGTACTCGTCGATGACGACGGCGACGTGGTTGCGCTTCTGCTGCATCTCGCGGAGCAGGTCACCGGCGTTCTTGGTGTCGGGCACGAACACCGCGGGCCGCATCGTCGTGGAGACGACGTCCGCCTCCGCGTCGCGGTTGATGTGTGTCTTGCGGACCAGGTCCTTGAGGTACACGACTCCGACGATGTCGTCCTCGTTCTCCCCGGTGACGGGGATGCGGGAGAAGCCGGAACGCAGCGCCAGCGTCAGCGCCTGGCGGACGGTCTTGTAGCGCTCGATGGAGACGAGGTCGGTGCGCGGCACCATCACCTCGCGCACCAGGGTGTCGCCGAGTTCGAAGACGGAGTGCACCATGCGGCGCTCGTCGTCCTCGATCAGCGACTCCTGCTCCGCCAGGTCGACCATCGCCCGCAGCTCGGCCTCGGACGCGAACGGCCCCTTGCGGAAGCCCTTTCCGGGGGTCAGGGCGTTGCCGATGAGGATCAGCAGCTGCGGTACCGGGCCCATCACCCGGGCCAGCGGCAGCAGCACGTACGCCGCCGCGGTGGCCGTGTTGAGCGGGTGCTGGCGGCCGATGGTGCGCGGGGAGACCCCGACGGCGACATAGCTCACGAGGACCATCACGGCGATGGCGACGAGCAGTGCCGACCAGGTCTCGGCGAACTCCTCGAGGCACACGTAGGTGACGAGGACCCCGGCCGCCATCTCGCACGCCACCCGCACCAGCAGGGCGACGTTGAGATAGCGGGTGGGGTCCGCGGCGACCTGTTCGAGCTTGTCCGCGCCGCGCCGTCCGGACCGGACGGCCTCGGCGGCGCGGAAGCTGGAGACGCGGGCGAGGCCCGCCTCGGCGCATGCGGCGAGCCAGGCCACGACGACCAGCGCGACCGCGCCGGCGAGCAGTTGGCCGGTCATGAGACGGTCGGCGCAGGGGAGGGGCCGGTATGGCCCTTCTCCGTCCGCCAGCCGTCGACGATCGCGGCCTGGAGACCGAACATCTCGGCCTTCTCGTCGGGCTCCTCGTGGTCGTAGCCGAGCAGGTGCAGCACCCCGTGGACGGTCAGGAGCTGGAGCTCCTCGTCCATGGAGTGCTGCGTCGGCGCCTCTTCGCCCTGCTTCTTCGCCACCTCGGGGCAGAGCACGATGTCGCCGAGGAGGCCCTGCGGGGGCTCCTCGTCGTCCTTGGCCGGCGGACGGAGCTCGTCCATCGGGAAGGACATCACATCGGTCGGACCCGGCAGGTCCATCCACTGGATGTGCAACTGCTCCATGGCTTCGGCGTCCACGACGATCACCGAGAGCTCGGAGAGCGGGTGGATACGCATCCGCGCGAGGGCGTAGCGGGCGATGTCGAGGATCGCCTGCTCGTCGACCTCGGTTCCGGACTCGTTGTTGACGTCGATCGACATGGTGCGCGTTGACTACTTCCCGTTTTGGCCGTCGTACTTCTCGTACGCGTCGACGATACGGCCGACCAGCTTGTGCCGTACGACATCCTGCGACGTGAGCCGCGAGAAGTGGACGTCGGGGACGCCTTCGAGAATGTCCTGCACCTGGCGCAGGCCGCTCTTCGTCCCGCCCGGAAGGTCGATCTGCGTGACGTCGCCGGTGATCACGATCTTCGATTCGAAGCCGAGCCTGGTGAGGAACATCTTCATCTGCTCGGGGTTCGTGTTCTGCGCCTCGTCCAGGATGATGAACGCGTCGTTGAGCGTCCGTCCGCGCATGTACGCCAGGGGCGCGACCTCGATCGTGCCCGCCGCCATCAGGCGGGGGATGGAGTCGGGGTCGAGCATGTCGTGCAGCGCGTCGTACAGCGGCCGCAGATACGGGTCGATCTTCTCGTACAGCGTGCCGGGGAGGAATCCGAGACGCTCACCGGCCTCGACCGCGGGGCGGGTCAGGATGATGCGGTTGACCTGCTTGGACTGCAGCGCCTGGACGGCCTTGGCCATGGCGAGATACGTCTTGCCGGTACCGGCGGGGCCGATGCCGAACACGATCGTGTGCTTGTCGATCGCGTCGACGTAGTGCTTCTGGTTCAGCGTCTTGGGGCGGATGGTGCGGCCGCGGCTCGAGACGATGTTCTGGGTGAGGACCTCTGCCGGGGTCTCGGTCGCGCCCGTGCCCTCTTCGGCCGCTCTGAGCATGGCGATCGAGCGTTCCACTGCGTCCTCCGTCATCGGCTGCCCGGTGCGGAGCACGAGCATCATCTCGTCGAACAGGCGTTGGATCAGAGCGACTTCCCGCGCGTCGCCGACCGCGCTGACCTGGTTGCCCCGGACATGGATGTCGGCCGCCGGGAAGGCCTTCTCGATCACGCGCAGCAGGGCGTCACCCGAGCCCAGGACCGTCACCATCGGGTGCTTGGCCGGGACGGTGAAGTGGGCTCGCGCCTGGCCGGGCGCGGGGGTCTGGTCTGTCGGTGTCTGAGTCATGGGCCGGCTCTGTGGCCTGCACATACCTCCCGTTGCAGGGTTCTCGCTGCTCGACAACCTCTGGAACACCAAGGGTACGACGCGCCGCTGACAAGGCCGAAGGCTTTTACGGGGCCGCTACCCGCCGCTTCCCGGCCCTCGAGGGCCTTCCCCGGCGGAGGGAGATAGCGACGGGCTCACTCAGGCGGAGCGCCCGAAGCCGATCGTCGGGACCGCGCGGCGCAGCGGCCAGGGCCTGGCGGGGGCCGGCAGCAGCCGCTCCAGGAAGCCGTAGCGGCTCAGGGCCGCCGGGTCCTGGCCCGGCGTGGCCCGCACCTGCTGCCACCAGGCGGCGACCTCGGACCAGCCGGGCGCGGAGAGGGAGCCGCCGAACTCCTGCACCGACAGGGCGGCGGTCAGGCCGGCGAACGCGAGGCGGTCGGCCAGCGGCCAGCCCGCCAGCGTGCCGGTGACGAATCCGGCCACGAACACGTCGCCCGCGCCCGTCGGGTCCAGGGCCTCCACGCTGAGGGCCGGGACCTCGGCGCTCTCGCCGGTGGCGCCGTCGACCGCGTACGCCCCTTCCGCGCCGAGGGTGACGACCGCGAGCGGGACCCGGTCGGTGAGGGCGCGGGCGGCGGCACGCGGGCAGTCGGTGCGGGTGTAGCGCATCGCTTCCGCCGCGTTGGGCAGGAACGCCTCGCAGTGCTCCAGGTCGGCCAGGTCGTCCGGGTCCCAGCGGCCGGACTCGTCCCAGCCGACGTCGGCGAAGACCCGGGTGCCCTTGCCGGCGGCCTGGGCGATCCACTCCGCGCGGGCGCCCGGTGTGAGGGAGGCGACCGCGGCGCGGGCCGGTGGCGGGCAGTCGGGGGCCGACTCGGAGGGCGGGGCCTCGTGGCCGTGGGTGACCATGGTCCGTTCGCCTTCGTAGGCCATGGAGACGGTGACCGGCGAGTGCCAGCCGGGCACGGTGCGCGAGAGGCTCAGATCGATGCCCTCGCCCTGTTCGAGGGCGTCCCAGCAGTATTCGCCGTAGTGGTCGTCGCCGAAGGCGGCGGCGAGGGACGTGCGCAGCCCGAGGCGGGCGAGTGCGGTCGCCATGTTCGCGACGCCGCCGGGGCTGGATCCCATCCCCCGGGCCCATGACTCGGTGCCGCGCACCGGTGCGGAGTCGAGGCCGGTGAAGATGATGTCGAGGAAGACGCTGCCGGTGAGGTAGACGTCGCAGTCCGGATCGCCGGGCGCGCGGACGCCCGCGAGGGGGTCGAGGCAGGTGCCCGCGATGTCGCTTCGGCACGTCGTCCCGGGCAGTTGCTCTCCGCTGCGAATGGTCACCGTGCGCGCTCCCATAAGTGGTGCAGTTCAAGCCAGTCTGCCCGACGGCACCGACACTCGGCCGGAAGGAAATACCGCGGCCGGTGCGGGCGCGCGGGCGGCTACCGGCGAGCTTCGCACCATTGACGCTCGAGTGTTCGCGTACCTAACCTCGGTTCTCATACATGTACGCGATCTGGGGAGACAGCATGGGGCAGGACCTGACCGTCACCGAGGTACGGCTCACCCCGATCCTGGTCGCCGACCCTCCTCTGCTGAACACCCAGGGCGTGCACCAGCCGTACACCCCGCGGCTGATCGTCGAGGTCGTGACGGCCGGCGGCGTGACCGGCGTCGGCGAGACCTACGGCGACACCAAGTACCTCGACCTGGCCGCCCCGCTGGCCGACGCGCTGCCCGGCCGCGCCGTCTCCGACGTCAACGCCCTGCACCGGCTGGCGGAACGCGTCTGCGGCGACTCGCCGGAGGCGACCGGCGCGGACGCGGTGGACGTCGGCGGGCTGCGCGGCGTACAGACCACGGACA
Organism: Streptomyces kurssanovii; assembly: GCF_040677245.1. Taxonomy (NCBI): domain Bacteria; kingdom Bacillati; phylum Actinomycetota; class Actinomycetes; order Kitasatosporales; family Streptomycetaceae; genus Streptomyces; species Streptomyces kurssanovii. Next base: position 39,724 of record NZ_JBFAQK010000064.1, on the reverse strand, counting down.
AGTTGCGCCTGTCGGTGGTGTCCGGCTTCGAGGTGGCGTGCCTCGACGCGCTCGGCAAGACGCTCGGGCTGCCCGTGCACGCCCTCCTGGGCGGCAAGGTCAGGGACGCCGTCGACTACAGCGCCTACCTGTTCTATCGCTGGGCCCGTCACCCGGGCGGCGCGGGCGAGCCGGACGACTGGGGCGCCGCGCTCGACCCGGCCGGCATCGTGGCCCAGGCCCGGCGCTTCGCCCGCGAGTACGGCTTCACGTCCTTCAAGCTCAAGGGCGGCGTCTTCGAACCGGAGCAGGAGATCGCGGCGGTCCGGGCGCTCGCGGCGGCGTTCCCCGGGCAGCATCTGCGGCTCGACCCCAACGGCGCCTGGTCGGTGGAGACTTCGCTCAAGGTCGCCAAGGAGCTCGGCGGCGTCCTGCAGTATCTGGAGGACCCGGCCAGCGGCACAGCCCGGATGGCGGAGGTGGCCGCCGGCACGGACGTGCCCCTCGCGACGAACATGTGCGTGACGACCTTCGCCGAGATCCCCGAGGCCTTCGCCCGCGGCGCGGTGCAGGTGGTCCTCTCCGACCACCACTACTGGGGCGGGCTCCAGGCGACCCGGGAACTGGCCGCCGTCTGCCGGACGTTCGGCGTGGCGCTGTCGATGCATTCCAACACCCACCTCGGCATCAGCCTCGCCGCGATGACGCATGTCGCGGCCGTCGTGCCGAACCTGGACCACGCCTGCGACAGCCACTACCCGTGGCAGACCGAGGACGTCATCACCGAGCGGCTCACCTTCCGGGACGGCCGCCTGGCCGTGAGCGACCTGCCCGGGCTCGGCGTCGAGCTCGACCGGGACCGGCTGGCCCGGCTGCACCGGCGCTGGCTGGACGACGACGGCTCGATGCGCGACCGGGACGACGCGGCGGCGATGCGGGTGGCGGAGCCGGGGTGGACGACACCGCCGGTGCCACGCTGGTGAACGCCGGCCGGGTGTCCGCGGACACCCGGCCGGAGCGGGCCGGGGCATGGCGGGCGAGATCCCGCCCGCCCGGACCCCGGGCACAGGGGCCGGGCCGCCGGAGCCGACGGGACGCCACGAGCAGCGCTACGGAGGCGGGCGCGTAGCGAAGCAGCCGGGCGTCACGGAGCCGTCGCCCGTGACGAAGCAACCCGACGCCACGGAGCCGCCGCACGAGACGAAGCAACCCGACGCCACGGAGCCGCCGCACGAGACGAAGCAACCCGACGCCACGGAGCCGCCGCACGAGACGAAGCAACCCGACGCCACGGAGCCGCCGCACGTGACGAAGCAGCCCGACGCTAGGGAGCCGTCGCGCGCCACGGCGCGGCCGGACGCAGGATGCCCAGCAGCATCCGGACCAGCTCGTCGACGAGGTCGTCGAGCGTCGCGTCCACCCACCCGACCGTCCAGTCGTGCAGCAGCCCGTTGACGCTTCCGATGAACGCGGCGGCCGCGACCCGGTAGTCACGCGGATCCGCCTCGCCTCGTTCGACGGCCGTCGCGGCCTGCGCGCAGATGAAGTCCACCCAGCGGGCCCGGCGCGCCAGCCGCTGCCGCTCCATCTGCGGGCTGACCCCGACGATCTCGAGGAACGTGATCCGGATACGCCGGGGATCGCCCGTCACGTTCGCCGCGTACGCGCGGAAGACGGCCGTCGCCCGTTCAGCCAGCGGCAGTTCGGCGGCTTCCGCGAGCGCGGCGAGCGCCGCCTCCTCCGCCCAGTCGTTGACCTGGAGGTGCAGGGCCGCGAGCACGTCCTCGAGGCCGCGGAACTCCTCGTAGAACTGGCGGGTGGACAGGCCCGCCGCGTCGCTCAGCGCCGCGACGGTCGTGGCACGGTAGCCGGGCGTGTCGCCGAACAGCCGGAGGCCCGCGTCGAGGAACCGGCTGCGCCGCTCCGCCCGGCGTTCCTCGGCCGACCTGCCTCCGTAACGGCCGGTGGGCTGTCTGACCCTGCCCGCCACTGGCGCCTCCCTCGTCGTCGCGGACTCATTTTCACGTGTCCGAAGTCTTGTGAAGCCTGCCACCGCTCGTTACTTTCCAGTAGCTCAATCTGAACGGATGCGTTTTCAGACTGCGCCCGCGCCATGGGGCCGCCCTTCATGGAAGGAACGACGATGTCTCTGTCCAGCACCAGGCGGGCCGTGGGTGCGGCCGTCGCCGCCCTGGCCCTGGCCGCCACCGGTTCGGTGACCGCGAACGCGGCGCCGGCGGCGGACACTTCGGGAGCGGCGGGCGTCTCCGGCCCGGCGGGCGAGCGGGCCGCGGGACTGCGGGAGGTGATGTTCGTCGGCAACAACTGGGACGGCACCGCCGATGTCATCGAGGCCCGGGGCGACTTCGCGAAGATCGGCCGCGTCGACGTCGTCCCGGACAAGGAGGAGCGGCTGAGGGAGATCTACCTCAACCCGCTCAAGCTGGCCTTCTTCCTCGGCATCCGCCAGGGCCCCGGCGAGGGTCACGACCAGTTCGTCGACGACATGTACTCGACCCCGGACGGGTCCGCCATGGTCGTCTCCCGCCCCAGCTTCGCCGACGTCGTCTCGATCGACCTCGCCACCGGAAAGATCAACTGGCGCTTCCCCGTCTCCGGCTTCCGCTCCGACCACATGGCCGTCTCCCCCGACGGCACGCGCGTCGCCGTCTCCGCCTCGACGTCCAACACCGTGCACGTCCTCGACATCAGGACCGGCGAGCAGACCGGGTCGTTCAAGACCGGCGACAAGCCGCACGAGAACGTCTTCACCGACGGCGGCAGGTACCTCTGGAACATGTCCATCGGCGAGGTCAACACCGCGCTCGACGCCCCCTGGCTCGACTGGACGAAGGGCGACCGGCGCATCACCGTCGTCGACACGCGGACCTATCAGCAGGTGAAGGTCATCGACATGCGGGAGCGGCTCGACGCCTTCGGCCGCGAGGACCTCTCCGACTCCGTCCGGCCCGTCGCGCTGACCCCCGACGAGTCCAAGCTCTACTTCCAGGTGTCGTTCTTCAACGGCTTCGTGGAGTACGACGTGGCCACGGACAGGGTCACCAGGGTCAAGACCCTGCCGAAGAACCCGGCGACCAGCGAGGACCGCACGACCTGGGTCAACGACTCCCGCCACCACGGCATGTCCATGAGCCCGAGGGGCGACAAGCTGTGCGTCGCGGGCACGATGGACGACTACGCCACCGTCGTCGACCGGGCGACCCTCCAGGAGAGCCCGCCCGTGCCCGCCTCCAAGCCCTACTGGGCGACCGTCAGCGGCGACGGCAGGTCCTGCGTCATCTCCGAGAGCGGCTCCGACTCCGTCACCGCGATCGACTTCGCCACCGGGAAGAAGGTCGCCTCCGTCGCGGTCGGGGACCATCCGCAGCGGGTGCGCATCGCCCAGGTGCCGGCCGGCTGGACATCTCCCGCCGCGCGCTGAACCGGCCCCGCGCGAACGGAATCCGGCGCGAACAGATCAGGGCGGAGCCAATCCGCGCGGAGCCAATCCGCGCGGACGGAATCAGCGCGGACAGGAACACCGCGAACAGGACTCGCGCCACGGGCGGCCGCGAGGGCCGTCGCCTCAGGACCGTTTGGGCACCGGAACACGCCACAGGTCCCTGGCGACGGTCACCTCGCCGTCGAAGCCGGCCGCCCTGGCCTGCCGCTCGAACTCGGCGGCGGCGTCGGTGTAGCGCTGCGAGAAGTGCGTCAGCACGAGGTGGCGGACGCCTCCCCGGTGCGCGACCAGGCCCGCCTGACCGGCGGTCAGGTGGCCGTGCTCCTCGGCCAGCCGGCCGTCCTCGTCGAGGAACGTCGATTCGATGACGAGCATGTCGCAGCCCTCTGCGAGCACATGCACGCCGTCGCAGAGCCGGGTGTCCATCACGAAGGCGAACCGCTGGCCCCGGCGCACCTCGCTCACGTCGTCGAGCGTCACGCCGCCGAGCTCGCCCTCCCGCTGGAGCCGGCCCACGTCCGGGCCCTTGATGCCGTGCGCGGCCAGCTTCTCGGGCAGCATCCGGCGGCCGTCCGGCTCGACGAGCCGGTAGCCGTACGACTCGACGGGGTGCGAGAGCCGGTGCGCGTGGAGCGTGTACCCGCCGGTCCGCGCGACGACGCCGTCCGCGGCGACCGGGACCTCCTTCAGTTTCACCGTCTCGCGGTACGCCGTCGCGTACCGCAGCCGGTCGAAGAACCGCTGCCCGCTCGCCGGGTAGTGCGCCGACACCGGGTGCGGCACCTGGTCGAGATTGATCCGCTGGATCACTCCGGCGACACCGAGGGAGTGGTCACCGTGGAAGTGCGTGACACAGATCCGGTTGATGTCGTGCGCGGACACCCCGGCACGCAGCATCTGCCGCTGGGTGCCCTCGCCGGGATCGAAGAGGAGCCCCTCGCCGTCCCAGCGCAGGAGGTAGCCGTTGTGGTTGCGGTGCCGGGTCGGGACCTGGCTGGCGGTGCCCAGCACCACGAGTTCGCGTACGGACACTGCGCGGTCCTCGTCTAGCCGGGGGGCCACTCGAGGCCGCGGCCTCCGAGGACGTGCGCGTGGGCGTGGAAGACGGTCTGCCCGGCGCCGGACCCGGTGTTGAAGACGATCCGGTAGCCGCTCCGGTCCGCCTTCTCGTCGGCGGCGACCTGCCCGGCCTCGTGCAGCACGTCGGCGGCCAGCTGGGGCGCGCCGGCGGCGAGGGATGCGGCGTCCGCGTAGTGCGCCTTGGGGATGACGAGGACGTGCGTGGGGGCCTGGGGGTTTATGTCGCGGAAGGCGAGGGTGGTCTCCGTCTCACGGACGACCGTGGCGGGCACCTCCCCTGAGACGATCTTGCAGAACAGACAGTCCGCCTGCGGTTCTCCGGCCATTCCCCGGTCCTCCCTCGAGCTCGACCACTTCCGTCGGCATGCTATCGGCCCGGCCGCCTCCGGCACCGCCCGGGCGCGGCCCGCCCGTCTCCGCCGCAGGGGGCGGCGGGGCGGGCCGGGGCCCGGCAGCGGCTACGGAAGGGACGGCGGCTGCTTCGCCGGGGTGGAAGCGAGTGCCTCCAGCGCCAGACGCACCGCCTCGTCCAGTTGCGGGTCGCGTCCCGCCGCGTGGTCCTGCGGGGCGGGGACGACCTCGACGTCCGGGTCGACGCCGCGGTTCTCCACGTCCCAGCCGTAACCCTCCAGCCAGAAGGCGTACTTCGGCTGGGTGACCAGCGTGCCGTCCACGAGGGAGTAGCGGCTGTCGATGCCCACGACGCCGCCCCAGGTGCGGGTGCCGACCACGGGGCCGATGCCCAGCGCCTTGATCGCGGCGTTGACGATGTCGCCGTCGGAGCCGGAGAACTCGTTGGCCACGGCGACGACCGGTCCCCGGGGCGCGTCCAGCGGATAGCTGGACGGCTGCATGCCGCGCGGCAGGTCCCAGCCCACGATGCGGCGGGCCAGCTTCTCGACGACGAGCTGTGAGGTGTGGCCTCCGCGGTTCTCCCGTACGTCCACGACCAGGCCGTCCTTCGCCACCTCGACCCGCAGGTCGCGGTGGATCTGCGCCCAGCCGGGGGCCTGCATGTCGGGTACGTGCAGATAGCCCAGGCGCCCGCCGGACTTCTCGTGCACATAGGCACGCCGGTCGGCGACCCACGCGTGGTAACGCAGGGGTTCCTCGTCGGCGAGGGGAACGACGACGGCGTGCCGGGGGTCGCCGCCGCCCGCCGGTGAGACGGTCAGTTCGACCGCCTTGCCGGCCGCGCCGACGAGCAGCGGCCCGGGGCCCCTGACCGGGTCGACGGGCCTGCCGTCCACGGCGAGCAGCGTGTCACCGGCGCGCAGGGCGACACCGGGCGCGGCCAGCGGCGAGTGCGCGTGAGGGTCGGACGACTCGGACGGCAGGATGCGGTCGATGCGCCAACCACCGTCCTCGGTGCGGGAGATGTCCGCGCCGAGCAGTCCCTGCCGGGTGGACGCGTCGCCGTGGTCGCCGTGCGGAATGACGTACGCGTGCGACGTTCCGAGCTCGCCCTGCACTTCCCACAGCAGGTCGACGAGGTCGTCGTGGGTCGCGACGCGGTCGAGGACGGGCCGGTAGCGTTCGAGGACGCCCGCCCAGTCGACACCGCCGAGGTCGGGCCGCCAGAAGTGGTCCCGCATGAGCCGCCCGGCCTCGTCGTACATCTGCCGCCATTCGGCGGCCGGTTCGACGGTGCGGCGCACTCTGGACAGGTCGACGGTGATGCTCGCGGCGCTGTCGTTGTCACCGTCGTCGTGCGAGGCCTCGCGGTCGCTGGGAACGACCTTGAGCTTGTCGCCGGTGTAGAGCAGCACCCGCTTGCCGTCGCCGCTGACGCGGAAGTAGGAGGCGTCGGAGGCGAGTTCCTCGACCCGCTGCTGCCCGAGGTCGTACCGCTCCAGGGTGGTCCGCGGCCCCGGGTCGTCGGGGGTGGCGCGGTTGGCGCCGAGGACGCCGCGCAGCGGGTGGCGCAGCCACAGCAGGCCGTCCTTGGCCGCGCGCAGGGTGGAGTAGCTGGCGGCCTCGACCGGGAACGGCACGATGCGGTCGGCGAGCCCGTCGAGGTCGATACGGGTGACCGGCGCCGAGCCGTCGTCCGTCTCCGACGAGCCGTCCTTGTCCGCCTCGAACGGCCGGCCGTGCCGCTGCGGGCCGAAGGGCGAGGGCGTGGTCGCCGCCAGCGTGATCAGGTGCGGCCGGCACCCGCCGACGAAGGCGAGGTCGAAGACGTGCGCGTCGTAGACGGGGTCGAAGGCACGTTCCGAGAGGAACGCGAGGTGTTTGCCGTCGAGGGTGAAGGCGGGCTGGAAGTCGGCGAACCGCAGCGGCGTCGCCTCGGAGACGGTCAGATCACCGGTGTTGGCGAGTTTGATCTGCCGCAGCGGGCTGGGGCCGGGGTGGGACCACGCCAGCCATGCCGAGTCGGGCGAGAAGACGAGGCCGTCGGCGTCGCCGTGCTCGCTGCGGTCCACTTCGCGGACCTCCCCCGTCTCGCGCTCCACGAGGAGCACCCGGCCGTCGTGCGAGGCGACGGCGGCACGGCTGCCGTCGGGGGCGACGGCGAGGGCCAGTACCCGGCCGAGCCGGCCCGCGGCGAGCCGGCGCGGAGTGGCGCCGGCGGCGGTACCGGTGGCGGGCGCGAACTCGAGCGCGTCGTCGCCCTCCGCGTCGGTCACCCACACGACGTACTGCTCGCCGTCGACGCCGAACGTACGCGGCAGCCTGGCCCGTACGCCCGGTTCGGCGGCGAGCGAACGCGCGGGCCCTTCGCGGTGGGTGACCCAGTGGATGCCGCCGCGGATCTCCACGGCGCTGCCGCGGCCGGTGTGGTCCGGGTCCGCCGCGCCGAGGTGGTGGCCGGCGTCGATCGGCCGTGGCTGGAGGTCGGTGCGCTGGCCGCCGAGCCGGATGTCCAGGCGGCGCGGCTGCTCGCCGTCCAGGCCGTCGAGCAGCCACAGTTCACCGGCGCGGGCGTAGGCGACACGGGTGCCGTCGGTCGCCGCGTGGCGGGCGTAGAAGCCGTCGAGGCCGGTGTGGCGGCGCAGGTCCGAGCCGTCGGGCAGGGAGGAGTAGAGGGCGCCGACGCCCTCGTGGTCGGAGAGGAACGCGACCCGTTCGCCGACCCACAGGGGGTACTCGACGTTCCCGTCGATGTCCTCGTGGAGGCGTACGAACTCCCCCTCGGTCTCCCCCTCGATCCACAACTTGCCCGCCGTGCCGCCGCGGTAGCGCTTCCAGGCCGCGGCCTCACGCCCCATGGTGGCCGACAGCAACAGGGTGCGCGGGCCGTACGCGACGCCGCCGACGGGCCCGTACGGGAGGACTTCGGAGGGGCCGCCGTCGAGCGGCACCGCGTGCGCCCAGGTGCGGCGCAGCGACGCCTGCCCGTGCGTGGTGAGCGCCAGGACCCGGCCGTCGGGGGTCCAGCCCCGTACGGAGGTGCGGTGGCTGCCCCAGTGGGTGAGCCGGTCGGACGGGCCGCCGTCGACAGCCGCCAGGTGGACCTCCGGCGTGCCGTCGCGGTACGAGGACCAGGCGATACGGGTGCCGTCGGGCGAGATCCTGGGGTGGTTCACGGGCATGTTGTCGGCGCTCACGCGCCACGCCCGGCCGCCGTCGAGCGGCGCGACCCAGACGTCGTCCTCGGCGGTGAAGGCGATCAACTCGCCGTGCAGATGCGGATACCGGAGGTAGGCAGGGTGCGTCACACCGTCACCCTAGGCAGGTGGCAGCCTCAAGGGTGCGGTTTTGGATCACTTGCCCGGAAGAGCTGTCACCGTTTCGGTGACGGTGACCGTGACGGTCGGGTACGGCGCCCCGGGAGCGGGAGGCTCGCCGGCCGGCGCACTGCTCGGTGCGGCGCTGCAGTCGCCGAGCATGGTCGCCTGGAAGACGATCTTCTTCTCGATCCTGGCGGTCAGATCGCCTCGGACGCACTTCCCGCCGCGTTCCTCCGTCACCTTGCCGGTGACGGTGATGTCCTGACCGGATCCGGTCTCACCCTGGCAGTCCACGGAGGCACGGCCCGGACCGGAACCGGGCGAGGCGGTGGAACCCGGCGAGGCGGTGGCAGGGGTGTCGGCCTTCGCCGTACAGCTCAGCCAGGCGACCTCGAACTCGAGCCGTTCGAGCGTGCTGGTCGCGGTCAGGTCGGTGGTGACGGCCACGGCACCGGTGTTCAGCCCTCCTGCGGTGGGCTCGCAGGCCACGAGGGCGGGAACTACCGCTGCTGCGACGGCGATCGCGGCCAACGCGCGCCGTGCTCCGGTCGGGGCGGGCATGACGCCAGAGTGCCAGCACCGCCCCGCCGGTAAAAGAGTGGTTGCGGCCATGGTGCGGCCCGTACGGTCGGGCCATGGCCAGGAAGCTTCGGCGCGCCCGCCGCCTCGTCGTGGACGCGGGCAACGTGTACATGTGGTCGGTGCGGCACCGGCACACACGGGACGGTTCCGGCACCCATGACTGCCGTACGACGCTGTCGCTGTGGCGCGAGGGAACGCAGCAGCGCCTGGCGGTCGTCTTCCGGGAAGGTCCTGGCCGGGCCGTCTCCGGGGGGTATCTCACGTCGGGGGCCGTGGTCTCGGGCGGGACCTGGCTGAATCTCCATGAGCCGGGCGTGGCACGGCGGTTCCTCGACGCGGCCACCGCCCGCGGGCTGCTGCCGGACACGCCGAGGACGGTCGAGACCGACGGGTGGCCGCTGCTCGAGGCGGTGGCCGGCGACGTACCGGCGGGCCCGGCGGGCTGAGCGTCGGGACCGCCTCTTCCGGGCGGCGGAGCCGAAGGGCCCCCGCTCAGGACCAGCGGCCGGTGCGCCCCAGCAGGAGCGCCGTCGCCGCCGTGCCGGCCGTGGACGTACGCAGCACGCTGCGTCCCAGCCGGTACGGCCCGGCGCCCGCCTCCGCGAACAGGGCGAGCTCCTGCGGGGACACGCCCCCCTCGGGGCCGACCACGAGCACGATCGAGCCCTCCGCGGGGAGTTCGGCCGTGGCGAGCGGCACGGCGCCCTCCTCGTGGAGCACCGCGGCGAAGTCCGCGTCCGCCAGAAGTGCCGCGACCTGCTTGGTCGTTGCCGGCTCCGCGACCTCCGGGAAGCGGAGTCTGCGCGACTGCTTGCCCGCCTCACGGGCCGTCGCCCGCCACTTGGCGAGCGACTTCGCGCCGCGCTCGCCCTTCCACTGGGTGATGCAGCGCGCCGCCGACCACGGCACGACCGCGTCCACACCGGTCTCGGTCATGGTCTCCACGGCGAGTTCGCCGCGGTCGCCCTTGGGCAGCGCCTGCACGACGGTGATACGGGGCGACGGTTGCGGCTCCTCGGGGCACTCGCGCACCTCGACCGTCAGACGGTCCTTGCCCTCGGTGGAGACGACGGTGCCCGACGCTCCGCGGCCGCCGCCGTCCGTGAGGACGATGTCCTCGCCCGGCTGGAGCCGGCGCACGGAGACGGCGTGCCGCCCCTCAGGCCCGTCCAGGACCACGGCCGCGCCGGGCGCGACGCCTGCGAGCGATGCGACGAGGAAGACGGGAGCGGTCATCACACACCACCGCCGAGCGACAGCGCGGCCCGTGCGGAGTCCGCCTCCGCGGCGAGCACCCCCACCAGCTGGGCGGCGGGCATCTCACGCGCCAGCCGGTGCCCCTGGCCCGCCCAGAGCGACATGCCCTGCGCGTCGCCCGCCTTCGCGGCGGCCTTGCGCAGCCCGCTCGTCAGATGGTGCACCTCGGGGTACGCGGCCGGCGCGTACGGCCCGTGCTCCCGCATGAACCTGTTCACCAGGCCCCGCGCGGGCCGCCCGGAGAAGGCCCGGGTCAGGTCGGTGCGCACGAACAGCGGGTTGGTCATGGCCTGTTTGTGCACCGGGTGCGCCCCCGACTCGGGGCACACCAGGAAGGCGGTACCGAGCTGCGCGGCGCTCGCCCCGGCCGCCAGGACCGCGGCGATCTGATTGCCGCGCATCAGTCCGCCGGCGGCGATGACAGGCATCTGTACGGTCTCCTTCACCAGTGCGAGAAGCGCGAGCAGTCCGTAACCGGACCCGTCGGTCGCGGGGTCGTCCCGATGCGTGCCCTGATGGCCGCCGGCCTCGACGCCCTGCACGCACACCGCGTCGGCACCGGCCCACTGGGCCGCCTGTGCCTCCTCCGGCGTGGTGACGGTCACGATCGTGAAGGTGCCCGCCTTGCCGAACGACTCGAAGACGCTGCGCGAGGGACAGCCGAAGGTGAACGAGACGACCGGGACGGGGTCGTCGAGCAGGATCGCGAGCTTGGCGTCGTAGCCGTCGTCCCGGTCCCGGTCCGGATCACCGAGCGGCGTCTCGTACCAGGCGGCCTCACCGGCGAGCTGGTCGCGGTAGACACCGACGGCGGCGGGGTCGGCGTTGCCGGGCTGCGGCATGAACAGGTTGACGCCGAAGGGCCGCGCGGTCAGCCCGCGGACCTGTTTGACCTCTTCGTACATCCCGTCCGCCGTCTTGTACCCGGCGGCCAGGAAGCCCAGCCCACCGGTCTCCGACACGGCGGCGGCCAGCTGCGGACAGGAAGCGCCGCCGGCCATGGGTGCCTGCACGATCGGATGACGGCAGAGGCCGGCCAGCACGGATGACGACATGCACGCATCGTGCCACGTCCCCGCGACGGGGCCGAATCCCCCATTCCGCCTGAGCCGTCACCGGGCGGGCCGACGTCGTCGGCCCCCCGGCGATCACCGGCTAACGCCCGTTGAACGCGTCCTTCAGCCGCGAGAACAGCCCCTGCTGGCCCGGCTGGAACTGGCCCAGCGGCCGCTCCTCGCCCCGCAGCTTCGCCAGGTCCCTCAGCAGTCGCTCCTGCTCCACGTCCAGCTTGGTCGGCGTCGTCACCTCGACGTGCACGATCAGGTCGCCCCGGCCGCCGCCGCGCAGGTGCGTGATGCCGCGGCCGTGCAGCGGGATCGACTGGCCGGACTGCGTGCCCGGGCGGATGTCGACCTCCTCCACGCCGTCGAGCGTCTCGAGCGGGCACTTCGTGCCCAGCGCCGCCGCGGTCATGGGGATCGTCACCGTGCAGTGCAGGTCGTCGCCGCGCCGCTGGAAGACGGGGTGGGCGACCTCGTGGATCTCGACGTACAGGTCACCGGCGGGGCCGCCGCCGGGGCCGACCTCGCCCTCGCCCGCGAGCTGGATCCGGGTGCCGTTGTCGACACCGGCCGGGATCTTCACGGTCAGCGTCCGCCGCGACCGGATGCGGCCGTCGCCGGCGCACTCGGGGCACGGGGTCGGCACGACGGTGCCGAAGCCCTGGCACTGCGGGCAGGGCCGCGACGTCATGACCTGGCCCAGGAAGGACCGCGTCACCTGCGAGACCTCGCCGCGTCCGCGGCACATGTCGCAGGTCTGCGCCGATGTGCCGGGCGCCGCGCCTTCGCCGGAGCACGTCGTGCAGACGACGGCCGTGTCGACCTGGATGTCCTTCGTGGTGCCGAAGGCCGCTTCGCTGAGCTCGATCTCCAGCCGGATCATCGCGTCCTGGCCGCGGCGCGTACGCGAGCGCGGCCCGCGCTGCGACGCCGTGCCGAAGAACGCGTCCATGATGTCGGAGAAGTTGCCGAAGCCGCCCGCGCCGAAGCCTCCGGCGCCGCCGCCCCCCGCCTGCGAGAGCGGATCGCCGCCGAGGTCGTAGACCTGCTTCTTCTGCGGGTCCGAGAGCACCTCGTACGCGGCGTTGATCTCCTTGAAGCGCTCCTGCGTCTTCGGGTCCGGATTCACGTCCGGGTGGAGTTCGCGCGCGAGGCGGCGGAAGGCCTTCTTGATCTCGTCCTGCGATGCGTCGCGGCGTACGCCGAGTACGGCGTAGTAGTCCGTGGCCACTTACGACTCCGCCAGGATCTGTCCGACGTAACGTGCCACTGCGCGTACCGCTCCCATCGTTCCGGGGTAGTCCATGCGGGTCGGTCCGACCACGCCGAGTTTCGCTACTGCCTCGTCGCCCGAACCGTAGCCGACCGAGACCACGGACGTGGAGTTGAGGCCTTCATGGGCGTTCTCGTGACCGATACGTACGGTCATGCCCATACCGCCCGACTCATTCGCCTCGCCGAGCAGCTTCAGGAGCACCACATGCTCCTCGAGCGCCTCCAGCACCGGCCGGATGGTCAGCGGGAAGTCGTGTCCGAAGCGGGTCAGATTGGCGGTGCCGCCGATCACGAGCCGCTCCTCGGTCTCCTCGACCAGGGTCTCGAGCAGGGTGGAGAGCACCGTGGAGACGGTGCCGCGGTCCTCGTGCTCGAAGGATTCGGGAAGGTCCTGCACCAGCTGCGGCACGTCCGCGAAGCGGCGTCCCACGACCCGGCTGTTGAGCCGGGCCCGCAGGTCCGCGAGCGAGGTGTCGCCGAACGGGGCGGGGCAGTCGATCATGCGCTGCTCGACCCGGCCCGTGTCCGTGATCAGCACGAGCATCAGGCGGGCGGGCGCGAGGGAGAGGAGCTCCACGTGCCGGACCGTGGACCGGGTCAGCGACGGGTACTGGACGACGGCGACCTGCCGGGTGAGCTGCGCCAGCAGCCGCACCGTACGTCCCACGACGTCGTCGAGGTCGACCGCCCCGTCCAGGAAGTTCTGGATGGCGCGGCGCTCCGGCGACGACAGCGGCTTGACGCCGGCCAGCCGGTCGACGAACAGCCGGTACCCCTTGTCCGTGGGGATCCGCCCGGCGCTCGTGTGAGGCTGGGCGATGAAGCCCTCCTCCTCCAGCACGGCCATGTCGTTGCGGACGGTGGCCGGGGAGACGCCGAGGTTGTGACGCTCGGTGAGGGCCTTGGACCCGACAGGTTCCTCGGTGCCGACGTAGTCCTGGACGATGGCGCGCAGCACCTCGAGCCTGCGTTCGCTGAGCATTCGCGCACCTCCAGCTGTGGTTCCTCTGTGTGTCCTGGCACTCGGTGCGCCCGAGTGCCAGCATTCCCCCGGCCAGTGTACGGCTGCCGGGTACGCGGGTAGCAAGGGTGGCCGACCGTGCGGTCGGACACGCGCTCGTGCGGCCCGCGCAGGTCGATGCGGATGTGATGCGGATAGCGTCGCCGTATGGACGTCAGTTGGGAAGACTTCGGCTGGGAACGGCTGGCCGAGGGGGTCGGCCGCCGCCGCCTCCCGGGATGGGACGCGACCGTCGGCCTGGTCGCCGGCGAGGACGCGGTGCTCATGTACGACACGGGCTCCACGCTCCGTGAGGGGGCCGAGCTGCGGGCCCAGGCGCAGGCGCTGCTGGGCGGGCGCCGAGTGACGCACATCGCACTCAGCCATCCCCACTTCGACCATGTGCTGGGCACGGCGGCCTTCGCGGGGGCGGAAGTGTACGGGGCTGTGGGCATGGACACGCTGCTGCGCCGGGAGCGGGACGCGCTCCGCGCGTCCGCGATCCGGCACGGGGTCGCTGCCGAGGAGGCGGCGGAGGCCGCGGACATGGTGGTGGCGCCGCAGCACGCGGTGTGCGGGGAGTGGACGCTCGACCTGGGCGGCCGTCAGGTGCTGCTGGCCAATGTGGGCCCCGGCCACTCCGGCCACGACCTGGCGCTGCTGGTGCCCGCCGAACGGGAGGTGGTGTTCTGCGGGGACCTGGTGGAGGAGTCCGGGGAGCCGCAGGCCGGCAGCGACGCCGTCGGGCCCCGGTGGCCCGCGGCCCTGGACAGGCTGCTGGCCCTCGGCGGCGAGGACGCCCTGTACGTCCCCGGGCACGGCGCGGTGGTGGACGCGGCGTTCGTACGGGCCCAGCGCGGCGAACTGGCGGCGCGTTTCGGCGTGTCGTAGCGGCGTGCGGCCGTATCGTCGTGCGAATGCGCAGCTACAGCCCTGATCTCACGCCGCCGTGGAAGCGGTCGAAGCCCGTGCCGGAGGTCCCGGCCGACCCTGAGCTGGTGGTCGAGGAGGTGTCGACCGGTTTCTGCGGCGCGGTGATCCGCTGCGAGGCGGGGACGGTCACCCTGGAGGACCGCTTCGGCAAGCACCGGGTGTTCCCGCTCGAGCCGCGGGGCTTCCTGCTGGAGGGCAAGGTCGTCACGCTGGTCCGTCCGGCCCCAGCGGCCCCGTCCCGTCCGTCCCGTACGGCCTCCGGCTCTCTCGCCGTTCCCGGCGCCCGGGCGCGGGTCGCGCGTGCGGGCCGCATCTACGTGGAGGGCCGCCACGACGCCGAGCTCGTGGAGCGGGTGTGGGGCGACGACCTGCGGATCGAGGGCGTGGTGGTCGAGTACCTGGAGGGCGTCGACGACCTGCCGTCGATCGTCGCGGACTTCTCCCCCGGCCCCGACGCCCGCCTCGGCGTCCTGGTGGACCACTTGGTCGAGGGCTCCAAGGAGTCGCGTATCGCGGCCTCGGTCACGGACCCGCACGTGCTGGTGGTGGGCCACCCGTACATCGACGTGTGGGAGGCGGTGAAGCCCTCTTCTGTGGGCATCCCGGCGTGGCCCACGGTGCCGCGCGGACAGGACTGGAAGACGGGCGTGTGCCGCGCCCTCGGCTGGCCGGAGAACACGGGCGCGGCCTGGCAGCACATCCTGTCGAAGGTGACGAGCTACAAGGACCTGGAGCCTGCGCTGCTGGGGCGGGTCGAGGAGCTGATCGACTTCGTCACGGTGTCCGACTAGCGGGGACGCCCGGGCAAGGTCCCGGATTCACCCCGGCGAGTGATCAGTCCACCAGGTCCCGCACCACCGCGTCCGCCAGCAGCCGTCCCCGCAGGGTCAGCACCGCGCGACCGGCCTCGTACGGGCCGGGCTCCAGCAGCCCGTCCGCCAGGGAACGGGCGGCCGCCGCGAGGCCCGCCTCACGCAGGAGGTCCAGCGGTACGCCCTCACGCAGCCGCAGCTCCAGCAGGATGCGCTCCACGCGGCGGTCCTCCTCGGGAAGGAGCTCGCGGCCCGCGCCGGGCGAGCGGCCCTCCGCCAGGGCGGCCGCGTACGCGCCCGGGTGCTTCACGTTCCACCAGCGCACGCCGCCGACGTGGCTGTGCGCCCCTGGGCCGGCGCCCCACCAGTCGGCGCCGCGCCAGTACAGCTCGTTGTGCAGACAACGGCCTTCCGGCGAGGTGGCCCAGTTGGACACCTCGTACCAGTCGTAGCCGGCCGCGCCGAGCACCTCGTCGGCGATCAGATAGCGGTCGGCGTGGACGTCGTCGTCGGTCATGGGCACCTCGCCGCGGCGGATGCGGCGAGCGAGCTGTGTGCCCTCCTCCACGATCAGCGCGTACGCCGACACATGGTCCGGTCCCGCGCCCACGGCGGACTCCAGCGAGGCCCGCCAGTCGTCGTCGCTCTCGCCCGGGGTGCCGTAGATCAGGTCGAGGTTCACATGGTCGAAGCCCGCGGCGCGGGCCTCCGCCACGCACGCCTCCGGCCGGCCGGGGGTGTGGGTGCGGTCGAGCACCTTCAGCACGTGCTGCCGTGCGCTCTGCATACCGAAGGAGACGCGGTTGAAGCCGCCCTCCCGCAGGGCCGCCAGGTAGGCGGGGTCGACGGATTCCGGGTTCGCCTCCGTCGTGATCTCCGCGTCGTCGGCGAGGCCGAACTCCTGACGCACCACGTCCAGCATCCGTACGAGATCACCGGCGGCCAGCAGGGTCGGAGTGCCCCCGCCGACGAACACCGTCCGCACCGGCCGCGGGTCGTCGCCGAGGACCTTGCGGGCGAGGCGGACCTCGTCCGCCAGGGTCTCCGCGTAGTTGTCGCGGGAGGCGAGCACTCCCCCGGAGCCGCGCAGCTCGGTGGCCGTGTAGGTGTTGAAGTCGCAGTAGCCGCAGCGTGTCGCGCAGTACGGCACGTGCAGGTAGAAGGCCAGCGGCCGGGCTTCGGCGCCGTGGAGGGCGGACGCGGGCAGCGCGCCGTCCTCGGGCATGGGCTCGCCGTCAGGCAGTACGGAAGGCATGCCCCCCATTGTCCGTCACCCGGCGGGTCGCCCCGCCTGGAGCACCAGCAGCGCCAGATCGTCCCCGGGCGGCGTGGGCGCGAACGCGTGCACCGCGGCCCTGATCCGCTCGGCGACGCCCTGCGCCGTGAGCCCGGCGCATCCGGACAGGACGGCCGCGAGACCGTCCTCGTCGTCGAACATCCGCGACCCCGACCGCCGCTCGGTCACCCCGTCGGTGACGCACAGCAGCGTGTCGCCGGGCTCCAGGTCGAAGGTGTGGCTCTGGTACGTGACGTCGTCGACGACCCCGAGCAGCACCTGCGGCTCGGCCAGGGCGCGCACGGCGCCGTCGGGCCGGAGCAGCAGGGGCAGCGGGTGCCCGGCGCTGGCCAGGGTGCAGCGTGCGCCGCCGTCTCCGGACGGTGACGGCACGACCTGTCCGTACAGCAGTGACAGGAAGCGCGCGTGCTGCCCGTCCGGGAGGCCCGGCCCGTGCCCGCCGGTGACGATCAGTGCAGCCGCCTCCGCCGCCTCCATCGCGTCGTCGAGCAGGAGGCCGTTGAGCCGGTCGAGGACCTGGCCGACCTCGTAGCCCTCGCGGGCCAGCAGCCGCAGCCAGGG
Source organism: Streptomyces kurssanovii (assembly GCF_040677245.1). NCBI lineage: Bacteria > Bacillati > Actinomycetota > Actinomycetes > Kitasatosporales > Streptomycetaceae > Streptomyces > Streptomyces kurssanovii. The sequence goes on along the minus strand of NZ_JBFAQK010000064.1, from coordinate 22,750 downwards.
CCTGGCGAGCCCGGTGACGACGGCGGCCTCCGGCCCGCTGCCCTGGACGTCGCCGAGCATGAAGCACCAGCGGCCGCCGGACCCGGCGGGGAAGACGTCGTAGAAGTCGCCGCCGGCGACACCGTCGTCACTGGGCTCGTAGACCAGGAACGTGTCGACGCCCGGGATCTGGCCCACCCTGCTCGGCAGCAGGCCGCGCTGGAGGACCCTGCTGATGGTGGCCTGCCGGGTGTACCGGCGGGCGGCGCTGACGGCCAGGGCGACCCGCCGGGCGAAGTCCTCGATGAGGGCGGCCACTTCGGCGGGGACGCCCCCCGGGCCGTTCTGTGCGACGAGCAGCACGCCGAGACGGTGGCCGCCGACGCCGAGGCGGTAGGCCAGGGCGGTGGCCGGCTCCTCGTCGGCGGGCAGGGGCCCGGCCGGCTCCTGGGCGCCGGTGACGGCGGGCGGCCCGGCCACGCCCGGGTAGGGAGTGGCGGCGCCGGGCGCGGGCGGGTGCGGCACTCCGGCCGTTCCCCACCTCCGGGAGGCGTCCTGCGCCGCCGGGCCCCCGTGCGGGGACGCGGGGTGCTCCCCACGGGTCCCGTCCGGCCATGCCACCGGCACCGGTCCGCCGTCCGAAGCGAGTGGGAGCAGGGGCGGTTCCTCGCCCAGGGCCTCCCGCAGCGGCCCGACACGTGCCTCGTCGCTGTGCCACACCCCGACGAGCCTCGCCCCCGCCCCTCTTTCCCCGGTCCCGCGTCCGTGGCCCTTCGTCCCGCCGTCCAGCCAGATCGCGCACCGGTCGGCGAGCCGCGGCACCAGCAGCTGGCCGGCCAGCGCGGCGACCATGTCCTCGTCCAGTTGTCCGGCGAGCAGGTCGGACGCCTCGGCGAGGAACGCGGGCGCCCCGCGGCTCACCCACTCCAGGTCGTCCCGTCCGCGCCCCGGCGCGAACGTCTCCGTCCGGTCCGGGACCCGTCGCGCCGACGGTGCCGGGTACGCGGCGGCGGGCGGTCGGATGTCACGGCCGTCGAGCGGCAGGCGTGCCCAGACCGTCTTCAGCGCGGCGTGGAAGGTGATGCCCCAGCGCTCCGCGAGGGAGGCGACGAGCTGGAGGCCGCGGCCGTAGTCCGCGGTGCCGGACTCGTCGGCGTTGTGCGGCCCGCCGGTGACGGCGCTGGCGGGGTGGTGGTCGGAGACCTCGACCACCAGCGCGGCCGGTTCCTCGTGCGTGGACTCCTCGAAGCGGCAGAGCAGTTCCGCCGCGGTGCCGGCGTGCACGACGGCGTTGGTGACGAGCTCGCTGACGACGACGGCCGCGTCGTCGGCGAGCCGGTCGGCGCAGGAGCCGCCGGACAGCAGACCGAGACCCGTCCACCCGTCGACGGCGTCGCGCACGAAACGGCGTGCGGCCGCCGGGGCCAGGAGGTTGCCGGGCAGGCTGGTGTGCGCGACCAGCCTGGGGTCGGACCGTGCCGGCCACACGGGAGTCGAGGAGTTGCCGGTCTCGCGCTGCATCGGAATGGACCCCACCTGCGGCTCCTGGTCGGTGCTGGCGTGCGCCGCTTATGACACCGACAGAGTGACAGACCGAGGGGGCTCATAAGCACGGAGTCACCGAACTAGGGGGAAGAAAACCGGCAGGAAGGCGTAAAGAGCACACACGCATGCGGCGGAACGGCCGTCGGTCCGACGCCGTTCCGCCGCTGTTCGTGCGCGGTCACGCCTCGCGGGAACCGGCGTACATGTCCTCGATCAGGTCCTTGTACTCGCGCTCCACGACCGGGCGCTTCAGCTTGAGGCTGGGCGTCAGTTCGCCGTGCTCGATGTCCAGGTCACGCGGGAGCAGCCGGAACTTCTTGATGGTCTGCCAGCGCTGGAGCCCCTCGTTGAGGCGCTTCACATAGCCCTCGATGAGCTGCTCGGCCTGCGGGGAGGCGACGACCTCCGCGTAGCTCTTGCCGCCCAGGCCGTTCTCCTCGGCCCAGCCGAGGATCGTCGGCTCGTCCAGGGCGATCAGCGCGGTGCAGAAGTTACGGTCCGCGCCGTGCACCAGGATGTTGGAGACGAACGGGCACACCGCCTTGAACTGGCCCTCGACCTCCGCGGGCGCGATGTACTTGCCGCCGGACGTCTTGATCAGGTCCTTCTTGCGGTCCGTGATCCTCAGGTACCCGTCGGCGGACAGTTCGCCGATGTCGCCGGTGTGGAACCAGCCGTCGGACTCGAGGACCTCGGCGGTCTTCTCGGGCAGGTTGTGGTAGCCCTCCATGATCCCCGGGCCGCGGAGCAGGATCTCGCCGTCGTCGGCGATGCGCACCTCGCAGCCGGGCAGCGGCTTGCCGACCGTGCCGGTGCGGTAGGCCTCGCCCGGGTTGACGAAGGAGGCGGCGCTCGACTCCGTCAGGCCGTAGCCCTCGAGGATGTGGATGCCGGCGCCGGCGAAGAAGTAGCCGATGTCGGGGGCGAGCGCGGCGGAACCCGACACGGCGGCGCGCAGCCGTCCGCCGAACGCCTCGCGCAGCTTGGAGTAGACGAGCGCGTCGGCGACCTTGTGCTTGGCGTTCAGACCGAAGGGGGCGGACGCGTTCCCGGTGCGGCGGAAGTTGTCCTGCGTGACCTTCGCGTACTCGCGGGCGACTCCCGCGGCCCACTGGAAGATCTTGTACTTGGCGCCGCCGCCGGCGCGCGCCTTGGCCGCGACCCCGTTGTAGACCTTCTCGAAGATGCGGGGAACGGCCGCCATGTACGTCGGCTGGACGACCGGCAGGTTCTCGATGATCTTGTCGACGCGGCCGTCGACCGCCGTGACATGGCCGACCTCGATCTGTCCCGACGTCAGCACCTTGCCGAAGACGTGGGCGAGCGGCAGCCAGAGGTACTGCACGTCGTCCTTGGTGACCAGGCCGGTCGCGGCGATGGCCTTCGCCATGTAGGACCAGTTGTCGTGCGGCAGGCGCACGCCCTTGGGGCGGCCCGTGGTGCCCGAGGTGTAGATGAGCGTCGCCAGCTGGTCGGCGGTGATCGCCGCGACCCGCTCCTTGACCGCCTCCGGGTTCTTGGCGAGGTACTTCGCGCCGCGCGCCTCGAGGTCGGCGAGGGTGAGGACCCAGCCCTCCGGCTCGGAACCGTCCGGCTCGACGCCGGCCGGGTCGATGACCACGACGTGCTTCAGCTCGGGCAGCTCGGTGCGCTTCTCCCGCGCCTTGGCCAGCTGGGCGGCGTCCTCGGCGATCAGCACCCGGCTCGAGGAGTCGGCGAGGATGTACGCCGACTCCTCCGCGTTGGTGGACGGGTAGATCGTCGTGGTGGCGCCGCCCGCGCACATCACGCCGAGGTCGGCGAGGATCCACTCGACCCGGGTGGAGGAGGCGAGCGCGACCCGCTCCTCGGCGTTCACGCCCAGGTCGATCAGTCCGGCCGCGACGGCGTAGACCCGCTCGGCGGCCTCGCCCCAGCTCAGGGACTTCCAGTCGTCGGGGCCCGAGCCCGCGGCGGGGGGCACCGGGTACCGGTAGGCCTCGCCGTCCGGCGTGGCTGCCACGCGCTCGGTGAAGAGGGTCGCCACCGAAGGCGGCCGGTTCTCGATCAGGGTCTGGGTTTCGCTCACGACGTCCTCCGGGCCTGCGGCAACACTGCACGACTGGCTGGTTGTTTAACTGGCGAGTAACCATCGAGCCGTGCTCAGGGTAAAGCCCGTGGGACCGGCGCGTAAGTGCCTGCGGGCCGCCGCTTCATAACGAACCGAACGCGGATCCACCAGTTGGAGCAGTGGATCGATGCAACAAGCACATACCCGTCGGTACGGTTCCGCAAGGCCGAAAAACGCCCGTCCCGGCACGGGACGGGCGCTTTCGCGGACCCAGGGCGACGCGGTGACTACTTCTTCTTGCCACCCTCGTCGCTGGACAGCACCGCGATGAAGGCCTCCTGCGGGACCTCCACGGAACCGACCATCTTCATCCGCTTCTTGCCTTCCTTCTGCTTCTCGAGCAGCTTCCGCTTACGGGAGATGTCACCGCCGTAGCACTTGGCGAGGACGTCCTTGCGGATGGCGCGGATGGTTTCACGGGCGATGACACGGGAACCGATGGCCGCCTGGATCGGCACCTCGAACGCCTGCCTGGGGATCAGCTCGCGCAGCTTGGCGACGAGCCGCACGCCGTACGCGTAGGCCGCGTCCTTGTGGGTGATCGCCGAGAAGGCGTCCACCTTGTCGCCGTGCAGCAGGATGTCGACCTTGACCAGGCTGGAGGCCTGCTCGCCGGTGGGCTCGTAGTCCAGGGAGGCGTAACCGCGGGTCTTGGACTTCAGCTGGTCGAAGAAGTCGAAGACGATCTCCGCGAGCGGCAGGGTGTAGCGGATCTCGACCCGGTCCTCGGAGAGGTAGTCCATGCCGAGCAGGGTGCCGCGCCGGGTCTGGCACAGCTCCATGATCGAACCGATGAACTCGCTGGGCGCGAGGATCGTGGCCCGCACGACCGGCTCGTGGACGTCGGCGATCTTCCCCTCGGGGAACTCGCTCGGGTTGGTGACCGTGTGCTCGGTGCCGTCCTCCATCGTCACGCGGTAGACCACGTTCGGTGCGGTGGCGATCAGGTCCAGGCCGAACTCGCGCTCCAGCCGCTCCCGGATCACGTCCAGGTGCAACAGGCCGAGGAAGCCCACACGGAAACCGAAGCCCAGCGCGGCCGACGTCTCCGGCTCGTACACCAGCGCGGCGTCGTTGAGCTGGAGCTTGTCGAGGGCGTCACGCAGCTCGGGATAGTCGGAGCCGTCCAGCGGATACAGGCCGGAGAACACCATCGGCTTCGGGTCCTTGTAGCCGCCGAGGGCCTCCGTGGCTCCCTTGTGCAGGGTGGTGATCGTGTCACCGACCTTGGACTGGCGGACGTCCTTCACACCGGTGATGAGGTAACCCACCTCACCGACACCGAGGCCGTCGGCCGGCAGCATCTCCGGCGAGTTGGTGCCGATCTCCAGCAGCTCGTGCGTGGCGCCGGTCGACATCATCCGGATCCGCTCACGCTTGTTGAGCTGGCCGTCGATGACACGGACGTACGTGACGACACCGCGGTACGAGTCGTAGACCGAGTCGAAGATCATCGCGCGGGCGGGGGCGTCGGCGACACCGACCGGGGCCGGCACCTCCCGGACCACCCGGTCGAGCAGCGCCTCGACGCCGAGACCGGTCTTGGCGGAGACCCGGAGCACATCGGTCGGGTCGCAGCCGACCAGGTTCGCCAGCTCCTCGGCGAACTTCTCCGGCTGGGCGGCCGGCAGGTCGATCTTGTTGAGCACCGGGACGATCGCGAGGTCGTTCTCCATCGCCAGGTACAGGTTGGCGAGGGTCTGCGCCTCGATGCCCTGGGCCGCGTCGACCAGCAGGACCGTGCCCTCACAGGCGGCCAGGGACCGGGACACCTCGTACGTGAAGTCGACGTGACCCGGGGTGTCGATCATGTTGAGGATGTGGGTCTTCCCCTGCCCCTCTCCCTCGGTGGGGGCCCAGGGCAGACGGACCGCCTGGGACTTGATCGTGATGCCGCGCTCGCGCTCGATGTCCATCCGGTCGAGGTACTGGGCGCGCATCTGCCGCTGCTCGACCACACCCGTCAGCTGGAGCATCCGGTCGGCAAGGGTCGACTTGCCGTGGTCGATGTGCGCGATGATGCAGAAGTTGCGGATCAGAGCCGGGTCGGTACGGCTCGGCTCGGGCACGTGGATAGGAGTCGCGGGCACGCAGGGTCCTGATTCTTTGGCAGACGCCGGGTCGGTGAGCTCGGCTCGGGCTCGGCTCGGCTCTTTGTCGGATCGATACGTAGGCTCCATGGTCCCACGGGTCGGCGACTGTGCCGGGTTTGGGCCGCCCGTGGGGCGACTGGTAGCCTGAGCAGCTGTGTCTCGTTTCCTCTCCGGAGGCGCCTCCCGTACCCGCGGGGTTACGGGGGAGGGACGCAACCTCAGAGATCATCGAACCTGAAAAGGCTCTTTCGTGGCGAACATCAAGTCCCAGATCAAGCGGAACAAGACGAACGAGAAGGCGCGCCTGCGCAACAAGGCCGTCAAGTCCTCGCTCAAGACCGCGATCCGCAAGGCCCGTGAGGCTGTCGCCACCGGCGACGTCGAGTCGGCGACCGTGGCGGCCCGTGCGGCCTCCCGTCAGCTCGACAAGGCCGTCTCGAAGGGCGTCATCCACAAGAACGCCGCCGCCAACAAGAAGTCGGCGCTGGCTGCCAAGGTTGGCTCCCTCCAGGGCTGAGCTACTGACTGATCGCCGGCAGGGACCAAGCGGGCCCTCTCATCCGCTCCCGGTCGGCACCCCCGCGCCGCACGCGGCCTGCGTTCGCCACGCGGGTGCGGCGCACCGAGCTTCACACGAAGGCCCCGGGCCACTGTCCTTCCCCAGGACGGCGGACCGGGGCCTTCGCCATGGCCTGATCCGGTGCGGTCCCGGGCCTGGTCCCTGTGATCCGGGTCTGGTTCCTGTGATCCGGGCCTGCAGCGGGCTGGGCCGGGCCTGAAGCGGGTCCGGGCCTGCGACCAAGCAGTCAGTGGGCGGGCCTGGCTCACCGGACGGGTGCCGTGTCGCAGGGGCGGATGCCTCGCCCCAGGGAGCAGGTGCGTGCCTGTCCCAAGGCGACTCCACCCGCGGGGTGGTCCTGGCCAGGGGCGGCGGGTGCCTGGCCCAAGAGGCGGGTGCCGGTCCGGGGGGCGGCTCGCGCGAAGGCCGGTACCTGCCCCCACGGGCGGGTACCGACACGGCGGGCGTCCCGCCAGGACGGCGGGGCCGGCTCAGCGGCGCGAGCGTGCCGCCGTCGCGATCGCCACGACCGCCTTCTCCAGCGCGTACTCCGCGTCGTCGCCGCCGCCCTTGACCCCCGCGTCCGCCTCGGCCACCGCGCGGAGGGCCATGGCCACGCCGTCGGGGGTCCAGCCGCGCATCTGCTGGCGGACACGGTCGATCTTCCACGGCGGCATGCCCAGCTCACGCGCCAGGTCGGCCGGCCGGCCGCCGCGCGCGGAGGACAGTTTGCCGATCGCCCGGACGCCCTGCGCGAGCGCGCTAGTGATCAGCACGGGCGCGACGCCCGTCGACAGTGACCAGCGCAGAGCCTCCAGCGCCTCCGCCGCCCGGCCTTCCACGGCCCGGTCGGCGACGTTGAAGCTCGACGCCTCCGCGCGGCCCGTGTAGTAGCGGCCCACGACAGCCTCGTCGACGGTGCCCTCGACGTCCGCCGTCAGCTGCGACACCGCGGAGGCAAGCTCCCGCAGATCGCTCCCGATGGCGTCGACGAGGGCCTGGCACGCCTCCGGGGTGGCGGACCTGCCCAGCGCACGGAACTCCGACCGCACGAAACCCAGACGCTCCGCGGGCTTGGTCGTCTTGGGACAGGCGACCTCCCGCGCCCCGGCCTTGCGCGCCGCGTCCAGCAGGCCCTTGCCCTTTGCTCCACCGGGGTGCAGCAGCACCAGGGTGATCTCCTCGGCCGGAGCACCGAGATAGGCCTTGACGTCCTTCACCGTGTCGGCCGAGAGATCCTGCGCATTGCGCACGATCACGACCTTGCGCTCGGCGAAGAGCGACGGGCTGGTCAACTCGGCGAGCGTGCCCGGCAGGAGCTGATCGGCGGTGAGGTCCCGTACGTCCGTGTCGGCGTCGGCGGCCCGTGCTGCCGCCACCACCTGCTGAACGGCACGGTCGAGAAGCAGATCCTCCTGGCCCACGGCGAGAGTCACGGGGGCGAGCGGATCGTCGGTCGAGTTCTTGGTGGCCATCGCGCTCCAGCATCCCACGCCCCGCCGACAGTCCCGGGCGAACGGTCAGTGCGCCTCGCGCCACCCGTCCCAGGCCGCCACGAACGCGTCGAGCGCGGCGGCGTCCATCGCGCCCTCCGGGTCCTCGACGACGACCAGCCACTGGGCGTCCTCCGCGTCGTCCTCGCCCGCCAGCGCGTCCCGCACGAGCTGGGGCTCCTCCGTCACCGGGAAGCTCTCACCGATCGTCTCCGCCACCTCCTCCGCGGCGTCACGGTCGGGCAGCACCAGCACATGTCTCACGTCGCTCACCGGCACATTGTGCCGGGGCGCGCGGCCAAGCCGTCACCGTGCCCCGCGACCGGACCGGCGGCCGGTCCGGCGGCGGTCTCAGGACGCCGTGGGCCGGCGGCCGATCTCAGGACGCCGCGGGCCGGACCTCCGGCACCCGGTCGAGCTCCAGGCCGAAGTGCTCGCGGTATGCGGCGAGTACCTCGTCGTCGCTGTCCAGCAGCCGCTCGTGCCGCTCACCGGCCACGGTCGTGACGAGCTTGCGGCCGGTCAGCGTGATCCGGCCGTCCTCCGTGAGCCGGGAGCACACCAGCGACCTGGTGAAGTGGGAGAGGGGCGAGGTGCGGTGCCACCAGGCGCCCGCCTCGAAGTCCGGCAGCTCACGCGGCCTGGTGTCGAGACGGAACTGCCGCCTGCCGTCCCGGATCACGTCGAGGTCCCCCTCGGCTGCCTCCGCGATACGGAAGGTGCCCGCGGGGTCCTTCTGCCCATCCCGCTCCGCGAGGAGCAGAGGGTGATGGCTGTGGTCGCCGAAGCCGACGTCGGCGAGCCAGGGTCCGCTGCCGTCGGACGTCTCCACCCTGAGCGCCATGTGGTCGTAGGGGATGCCGAGGCGCCCGCCGTCGCCGAAGACCCTGGCCTGGAGCAGGGTCACACCGAAGCCGAGGCCGCGCAGCAGCACGGCGAACGCGCCGTTGAGTTCGTAGCAGAAGCCGCCGCGGCGGGCCCCGACGACCTTGTCGAGGAGCGGCCCGTCCTCCAGGACGAGGGGCTCACCGAGATGGATCGACAGGTTCTCGAACGGTACGGAGAGCAGGTGCCGCAGCTGGAGTTCCCGTAGCGCGGCGGCATCGGCCCGGTCCGGACGTGCGCATCCGATGCGAGCGAGGTAGGCGTCGACGCCCCGTGGGTCGATGTCCCGTGACGAGCGGTCGGGCTGGGGCGCGGCGGGCGTGGTCGGCGGGAGCGTGTTCATGAACGCAGTCTGCTGCGCGCTCCGCCGCCCCGCCAGGGCCGCTGGTCCTGGTCCGGAAGGCGGAGACGGCTCCTCCCACAGCCCGAAGCGGCGGGGCGCGGACACCGCATAGCTTGCCGCCATGACGCCCCAGGAACAGGCACGCAGCCGCGAGGAACGCCGGCGGGACACCCTCGCCCGGCTGGCCGACGACAAGGACTCGTGGGTCGCGACGACGTCCCCGGACGGGCAACCGTGCCTGATGCCCCTCTCGTTCGCATGGGACGGCGCCGCTCTGCTGATGTGTACCCGGCGCACCAATCCCACCGCCCGCAACCTGACGCCTCGGGGCGAGGTCGTCGTGACCCTCGGCCATACCCGCGACGTCGTGCACATCGAGGGGGCCGCCGAGGTCGTCGAGGGCTCCGCACTGCCGACCGGGTCGGCCGACGCCTTCGCCGCGAAGCTGCGCTGGGACCCGCGGGACCGGCATCCCTGGGTGTATCTGCGGATCACCCCTCGTGTGGTGAAGGCATGGCGTGAGGTGAACGAACTGAAGGACCGGCTGATCATGAACGACGGACGCTGGCTGGACTGACGGCCGAAGTGACGGCCGGGCCGACGGCCGGGCCGTCGGGGCAGGCCTCGGCCTACGGGCCGGTCCCGAGGGCGCTCGGCCGATGGGTTCGTCCCGACGCCGCTCCGCCGACAGGTTCATCCGGTGCCGCGTGCCACAGCCCTCAGGTCCGCGCCGGCGCCCGTCACGGCGATCGCACCGTCTTGGTCCGTACGCATCACCACCGCACCCCGTGCGCGCAGCGCCGCGACCGTGCGGGGCGCGGGATGTCCGTACTTGTTGTCCTTTCCGCAGGAGATGAGTGCCAGTCGTGGCCGGGCTCCCGCCAGCAGCGCCGGCTCCTGATAGGCGGAGCCGTGGTGGGCGACCTTGAGCACATCGACGGCCGGAAGCGCCGGATGCGCCCGTATCAGCCGCTGCTGGGACGGCGGTTCGAGGTCGCCGAGCAGCAGCATGGACAGCCCGCCCGACGCCCGGACGAGCAGTGCGACACTGGCGTCGTTCGGTCCGTCCGGTGCCGCGCCGCGGGACAGGTCGGGCCACAGGACCTCCCAGCTGAGCCGACCTGCTCTGCGCCGCTCCCCCGGTATCGCGTGGATCACCGGTACCCCGGCCGCCGCTGCCGTGCGCCGGACGAACGTGGCCTGCCAGCGAGGCTCTTCGAACGCGGTCGTCTGGACCGCGCCCACCGCCCTGCCGCGGAGCACTCCCTCGAGACCTGCCACGTGGTCGGCATGGAAATGGGTCACCAGCACCAGCGGCACCTCTGTGACGCCGAGCTCGCTCAGGCAGCGGTCGGTGAGACCGGGGTCGGGCCCCGCGTCCACGACCACGGCAGCGCCGTCTCCGGCCGCGAGCACCATGGCATCACCCTGCCCCACGTCGCACATGACCAGCGCCCAGCCGGGCGGGGGCCAGCCGGTCAGTTTCGTGGTCAGCGGGGCCGGGCGGACCACGGCCAGCACGAGCAGGAGCGCGCAGAGCGCCACCGCCCACGGGTGTCGTGTCAGCCGGCGGGCCACGAGGATCAGCACCACGGTCAGTCCGGCGAGCAGCAGGCCGCCGCGCCAGCCGCCGGGCCAGTCGGTCTGGGCGCCGGGCAGAGCCGCTCCGGAGCGTGCGACGGACGCGATCCAGCCCGCCGGCCAGCCGGCCACACGCGCCAGCAACTCGGCGACCGGTATGGCCACGGGTGCGGTGGCCAGTGCCGCGAATCCCAGGATCGTCGCGGGAGCGACGGCGAGTTCGGCGACGAGGTTGCAGGGAATCGCGACCAGGCTGACTCTGGCCGCGAACACGGCCACCACCGGTGCGCACACCGCCTGCGCCGCCGCCGTCGCGGCGAGCGCCTCAGCGAGCCGCGCCGGTACCCGCCTCCGTTGGAGCGCCTCGCTCCAGCGGGGGCCGATGGTGAGGAGGGCGCCGGTGGCGAGGACGGAGAGCAGGAAGCCGTAACTCCGCGACAGCCACGGGTCGTAGAGCACGAGCAGAAGTGCGGCGGCGGCCAGTGCCGGTACGAGGGACCTGCGCCTGCCGGTGCCGATGGCGAGCAGGGTGACGAGTCCGCAGGCCGCTGCCCGCAGCACACTCGGCTCCGGCCGGCACACGACCACGAACGCGAGCGTGAGCGCACCTCCGAGCAGCGCCGTGCCGCGCAGAGTGATGCCCAACCGGGGTGCCAGCCCCCGCCGTTCGGCCAGGAGGGCCGTGCCCGGTGGACCGATCAGCAGGATCAGCACGATGGTGAGATTGCTTCCGGACACGGCCAACAAGTGGGTCAGGTCCGTCGCTTCGAAGGCGTCGTGGAGGTCGGCGGGAATGCGGGAGGTGTCCCCGACCACCAATCCCGGCAGCAGCGCACGGGCGTCCGGTGCCAGGCCGTCCGTGGCCTGGCGCAGTCCGGCGCGCAGGTCACCGGCCGTGCGTTGCAGGCCGGTCGGCGGGCGGATGACCGGCGGAGGGCCGCCGTCGGCCCGTAACACGGCCGCGAACGGATCAGCCTCGCGGAGCGGCTCCACCAGCCGTCCGCCCACCCTCAGGCGGGTGGAGGGCAGGAGGCGCTGCCAGGCGGTGTCCGCTTCACCGGGGGACACGATCACCAGGACGGGGGTACGGGTCTCTGTGACGGATCCGCCGGGCACGGTGACCCTCGTCGCCTCGGCGTTCAGCAACAGCGCCGCCGGGGCCGCCGGGTCGCCCGCGGCCTTGGAGCGGGTGGGACGCGGATCGGAGGTGACGGTCAACTCGACCGTGACCCGCGCCTGCCGGTCAGCCAGGCCGGGCAGCGGCCCACGGCGGAGGTCCGCGCCGTGCAGCCCGGCGGAGGCCGCGCCCGCCGCCGCGCACAGCAACACTCCGGCGACGGCGGTGGCGCCCTGCCGCCACCGCGGCGAACCGGTAGCGGTGGCTTGTGCGGCCGTCCTGCCGCCCGGGTCAGAGGCGGTGCCCCGTCGGCCCCCGCGCCGTGTCACCGCAATCCTCGCCGCGTCCCGGCGGCAGGATGGCCGCGCCATCGCAATCCCCGCCGTGTCGCCGCCCCCGCGCCGTGCCGCAGTGACCCCCGCCGTGTCGCCGCCCCCGTACCGTGCCGCAGTGACCCGCGTCGTGTCCTGGCCTCTGCTCTGTGGCGCCGCACCACACGCCGCGTCCCGGCGGTTCCCGCGCCGTGACGCCGTGGCCCACAGCGGCAGCAGTGCCGCGGCGGCGAGGCAGGCAGCCACGCCGACGGCCGTCCACCGGCCCGGTGCCCCCAGCGCGAGAGCCGACGCCGCCCAGGCCGCCAGCGCGGGCGGGACGAGCCGCAGATCGGTCGGGCCTTCCGGAGGAGAGCCGGACGTGCCCGGCCGGTCGCCTGTGTCCGGGTGGACCGGGACGACGGTCATGGCCGCACCAGGTTCCGCAGGTCCTCGAACCGGCGGTCGCCGATCCCGTTGACGTCACGCAGTTCGTCGATCGACCGGAAGCCACCGTTCTGCATGCGGTGGTCGATGATGTGCTGCGCGAGCACGGGGCCTACTCCCGGCAGCGTCTCGAGCTGCTCCGCCGTCGCCGAGTTGAGACTGATCGGTCCTGCGGCCGGTCCGGCGGCAGGGCCCGCGCCGGAACCGCCCGGTGCGGGCGGCGCGGGCCCGCCCACGACCACCTGTTCGCCGTCGCTCAGCACCCGCGCCCGGTTGAGCCCGGTCAGGTCGGTGCCCGGCTTCACGCCTCCTGCCGCCTCCAGCGCGTCGGCCACCCGTGATCCCGCAGGCAGTTCGAGCACTCCGGGCCGCCGCACCTTGCCGCTCACGTCGACCACGATCGGGGCCGCCTGCTGCGGGCCGACGGGCGGCCGGCCCGGCGAAGGTGACGGCTCGTCCGCCGGTGCTGCGACGGGCCCGGCCCCGGACTGCGGCTGGGCCGAACCCTGCTGGACCAGTTCCGGGGCCCGTACCGCCTGCGGCCGGCCCACCCAGAAGTGCTGAGCCGCGAACACGGCCGCCGCCACGAGGATCACGGCGAGCGCCGCGAGCGTCTTCGGCTCGAGCCCGCATCGCACCTGCACCCAGACCGGCAGCCGGTCCCGGATCGCGAGCCCGAAGCGGGACGGCCCGGCCCCGGCCACATGCCTGCCGGTGCGGACAGCGGATGTCTCCCTGCGGGTCACGGATTCGTCCCGGTCAGCGCGGGTAACGGGTGCCTCCCCGGAGGCGGCTGACACCGGTGCGTCGTCCCTGGCGTCCGGGGCGGGGGCGCCGCCGTCGGTTCCGGGTGGGGCGGCTCCGGCCGCTCTTCCGGCCTCGGCCCCTCCGTAGCCGCCGGCCGGCGGTGCCGTCGTCCGGGCGGCCGCCTCCGGCAGTCCGGTCCGCCCCGCCGACCGCACCCGCCCACTGTGGCCGCCGCGTCCGGGGCCGGTCCCCGCGCCGGCCCGACGCCCCCTCGGCACCGGGCGTGAGGGCGGACGCGTTACCGGGCCCGAGGCCACCGGCATCGGCATCGGCAGGTGCGGCGGCGAGTGCGACGCGAGGTACGTCACTCGACGCCGGGGCGGGCGCGGGGCCGGACGCATGGGCGAACTGCCGCGCGGAAGCCCCGAAAGCATGCCGCCCGCGCCCTGCGGAGCGGCCGTGGCCATGAACAAGGCGTCCGCCCGCCGTCGCAGGGCGGCTGCCTCCGCGGTCGGGGCGCGTCCACCCCGCAGACGAGAAGGCCGTAAGACCCGCGGCTCCAAGCCCTCGGAACCGGTAGCACCAACACCAGCAGGCGCACCCCCGACGGCCTGCGCCACCCCTGACCGGTACCCGTGCCCGGTCAGGGCAGGCGGTCGGCCGAAGCCGGCACCATGCCCATGCCCATGCCCATGCCCATGCCCATGCCCATGCCCATGCCCATGCCCATGCCCAGGGTCACGGCCATGACCGAGGCCATGAGAGCGTGCGCGGCGGTCGGAGGCCGGGGCGCGGCCCGGGCCACTGGTTGCGGAACGTGATCGAAGAGCCATGTCACAGGACGGTAGGCACATTCGCCCGAACCCGCCGAGCACACCCGATTCCAGTGGAAAAGCGGCCAGTTGTGTATAACTCGACCACCCCTAAGGGTGAAGGCTCCCAGCAGGCCGACCGACCACCCGGACCGGCGATCAACCACCCAGCACGCCGACCGACCACCCCGGCACGCAGACCGACCACCCAGCACTCCGACCGACCACCACCACCCCGCCCCGCGCCCCCCTCAGCGCGGTGAGACCACCACGCCGAGCAGTCCCGGCCCGGTGTGCGCCCCGATCACCGCGCCGACCTCGCTCACGTGCAGGTCGGCCAGCCCCGGCACCCGGTTCCTCAGCCGGTCCGCGAGTGCGGCGGCCCGCTCCGGCGCCGCCAGGTGGTGCACCGCGATGTCCACCGGTGCCGTGCCGGCCCGTTCGGCGGCGATCTCCTCCAGCCGTGCGATCGCCCGCGACGCCGTTCGCACCCGCTCCAGCATGTCGATGCGGCCGTCGACGAGCTGGAGCAGCGGCTTCACTGCGAGCGCGGAGCCGAGTAGCGCCTGCGCCGCCCCGATCCGCCCACCGCGGCGCAGATAGTCGAGTGTGTCGACATAGAAATACGCGGCGGTGTCCGCCGCCCGCTTCTCCGCCGCGGCGACCGCCTCGTCCAGCGATCCGCCCGCCTCCGCCACCTCCGCCGCCGCGAGCGCACAGAATCCGAGCGCCATGGCGATCATCCCGGTGTCGACGACCCTGACCGGAACCGGTGCGTCCTTGGCCGCCAGTACCGCCGCGTCGTGGGTCCCGGACAGTTCGGAGGAGAGGTGCAGCGAGACGATCCCCGTGGCGCCGGCGGCCGCGGCCTCGCGGTAGGCCCGCGCGAAGGTTTCGGGGCTGGGCCGGGAGGTGGTGACCGAACGCCGCTTCTGCAGGGCGGTGGCGAGCGAGCGGGCCGAGATCTCGGTGCCCTCCTCCAGCGCCTGGTCGCCGAGCACGACGGTCAGCGGCACCGCCGTGATGCCGTGCCGTTCCATCGCCGGTGGCGGCAGGTAGGCCGTTGAATCGGTGACGATCGCGACATGGCGGGACATGAGCGGGAGGTTACCCGCAGGCGGCGCCGTACGGCAGCCCGAGCTGTTCACACGCCGTGCGCAGGGGTGGTCGGGCCGTCGCGGCAGGCGTCAGTTCGTGGTTTCCGGGCGGGCGGTCTTCTGCCACGGGTACGTGGTCTGCCGCGGGTCCGGCGCGGTGATCGCCTGCGGCCGGCCGGGCGTCTCGTCCTCCGGCTCGCTCCGTGTGCGGGCCGCCGGCTCGGGCCGCGCCGCCGCCGGACGCCCTGACTCCGGCGCCTCGGGCCATGCGGCGGGCTCGGCGGTCCCGCTGCCGTCGGTCGCGGCCCAGTGCCGCAGCGCCCCGGCCTCCATGTCGATCTGCGAGCTCAGCGCGTCGAGATCGTCCTCGGCGAACTTCTGGGCGCGGTCACGCGCAGCCCAGCGCAGCGACTCGGCGGAGCGGGTGATCCGCTCCGTGCGCTCACGCAGGCCTGGCATCAGTGAGCCGACCGTGGCCCGGTCGGGCTCGCGCTCGAGCCGCCTGAGCTCCTCGTCCAGTTCGTGTCCGTGTGCGCTGAGCCGCCGGAAGAGGGCGAGCGACTCGGACAGGGAGGCGTCCTCGGCCGCGCCGGCGTTCAGCGCCTCCTGTGTCGCCCGCATCGAGGTGCGAAGCTTCAGCCGGAGCTGCGCCAGTTCGCCGGTCACGCCGGTCTGCCCGTAGCTCTTGGCGCGCAGCGCGGTGTCCTCGACCGTGCGCCGCGCCTGGTTGACGGTGCGCTCGACACCGCGCTTGGCCGCCTTCACGGCTTTGACGCCCACGTACACCCCAAGTGCCACGAAGGCGAAGAAGAGCAGCGCCAGGATCATGATCGCGGCTTCCATGTGCGCCCTCCGGCGTCGGTTGTGGTCCTTCCACGGTAAACGGAACGGGCAGGCCGTAGGTTCCTTCGGAACCCCCAACCTGCCCGTAGGGGAAACCCCCGGCGGCCCGCCACCCTTCACAGAGGCGGGATCCGCCCCTTTTACGCGGTCGCGAACCCGTCGCCCGTCACGCGGGCACGATGTTGACCAGCTTCGGCGCCCGCACGATCACCTTGCGGATTCCGGCGCCGCCCAGGGCGCCGACGACCGCCGCGTCGCCCAGGGCCAGTGCCTCCAGCTCCTCGTCCGTGATGGACGGGGAGACCTCCAGGCGGGCCTTGACCTTGCCCTTGATCTGCACGACGCAGGTGACGGTCTCGTCCACGACGTACGCCGGGTCGGCGACCGGGAAGTCCTGGTGGACGACCGAGTCGGTGTGGCCCAGCCTGCGCCACAGCTCCTCCGCGATGTGCGGTGCCAGGGGCGCGACCAGCAGCACCAGGCGCTCCGCCACCGAGCGCGACACGGGGCCGCCCGTCTTCGTCAGGTGGTTGTTCAGCTCGGTGATCTTGGCGATGGCGGTGTTGAAACGCATCGCCGACATGTCCTGGGAGACTCCGTCGATGGCCTTGTGCAGGGCTCGCAGCGTCGCCTCGTCCGGCTCGCCGTCGACGACGGTCACCTCGCCGGTCGCCTCGTCGACGACGTTGCGCCACAGCCGCTGCAGCAGCCGGTACTGGCCGACGACGGCGCGGGTGTCCCACGGCCGGGAGACGTCCAGGGGGCCCATCGCCATCTCGTACAGGCGCAGGGTGTCGGCACCGTACTCGGCGCAGATCTCGTCCGGAGTGACGGCGTTCTTCAGGGACTTGCCCATCTTGCCCAGCTCACGCTTGACCGGCAGGCCGTCGTGGAAGAACTTCCCGTCGCGCTCCTCGACCTCGGTGGCCGTGACGGGGAAGCCGCGCTCGTCGCGGTAGACGTACGCCTGGATCATGCCCTGGTTGTACAGCTTGTGGAACGGCTCGACCGAGGAGACGTGCCCCAGGTCGAACAGCACCTTGGACCAGAAGCGCGCGTACAGCAGGTGCAGCACGGCGTGCTCCGCACCGCCGACGTACAGGTCGACACCGCCGTGCGGCTGTCCCTCGCGCGGCCCCATCCAGTACTGCTCGATGTCCGGCGCGACCAGCTGCTCACTGTTGTGCGGGTCCAGGTAGCGCAGTTCGTACCAGCACGAACCCGCCCAGTTGGGCATGGTGTTGGTCTCTCGGCGGTAGCGCTTGGGGCCGTCGCCCAGGTCCAGCTCGACGCTCACCCAGTCCTCGTTGCGGGACAGCGGTGTCTCGGGCTGGGTGTCCGCGTCGTCGGGGTCGAAGGTGCGCGGCGAGTAGTCGTCGACCTCCGGCAGTTCCAGCGGCAGCATCGACTCGGGCAGCGCGTGTGCGACGCCGTCCTCGTCGTAGACGATCGGGAAGGGCTCGCCCCAGTAGCGCTGCCTGCTGAACAGCCAGTCACGCAGCCGGAAGTTGACCGTGCCCTCGCCGATGCCCTTGTCCGCCAGCCAGGCCGTGATCTTCGCCTTGGCCTCTGTGACGTCCAGGCCGTTCAGGGAGATCTCGTCGTTCGCGGAGTTGATGGCGGGGCCCTGACCGGTGAACGCCTCGCCCTCCCAGCCCTCCGGCGGCTGGACCGTGCGGATGATGGGCAGCTCGAAGGCCTCGGCGAACTCCCAGTCGCGCTCGTCCTGTCCGGGGACGGCCATGATGGCGCCGGTGCCGTAGCCCATCAGGACGTAGTCGGCGACGAAGACCGGGATCCGCGCTCCGGTGACCGGGTTCACGGCGTACGAGCCGGTGAACACACCGGTCTTGTCCTTGTGCTCGGTCTGGCGCTCGACGTCGCTCTTGGTCTGGGCCTGCTTGCGGTAGGCGGCGACGGCCTCCGCGGGGGTCGCGGCGCCGCCGGTCCACTCGGCCTTGACGCCCTCCGGCCACTCGGCCGGGACGATGGAGTCGATCAGGCCGTGCTCGGGGGCCAGGACCATGTAGGTGGCGCCGAACAGGGTGTCGGGTCGGGTGGTGAAGACGGTGATCCGCGCGGCGTCGTGGCCGTCGACGGCGAAGTCGACGCGGGCGCCCTCGGAGCGGCCGATCCAGTTGCGCTGCTGCAGCTTGATGGCCTCGGGCCAGTCCAGCGCGTCCAGGTCGTCCAGCAGCCGGTCGGCGTAGGCGGTGATGCGCATGTTCCACTGGCGCAGCTTGGCCTTGAAGACGGGGAAGTTCCCGCGCTCGGAGCGGCCGTCGGCGGTGACCTCCTCGTTGGCCAGCACGGTGCCCAGGCCGGGGCACCAGTTGACCGGCGCGTCGGAGGCGTAGGCCAGGCGGTAGCCGCCCAGGACGTCGGCGCGCTCCAGGGAGCTCAGCTCGCTCCATGCCCGGCCTCCGGGCACCTCACGGGCGCCGCTCTCGAACTGGGCCACCAGCTCGTCGATCGGGCGTGCCCTGTCCGCCTCCTGGTCGTACCAGGAGTTGAAGATCTGGACGAAGATCCACTGGGTCCACTTGTAGTAGTCCGGGTCGATCGTCGCGAACGATCGGCGGTTGTCGTGGCCCAGGCCCAGCCGGCGCAGCTGCACCTTCATGTTCTCGATGTTCGCCTCGGTCGACACGCGCGGGTGCGTGCCGGTCTGCACGGCGTACTGCTCCGCCGGCAGGCCGAAGGCGTCGAAGCCCAGGGTGTGCAGGACGTTGTGCCCGGTCATGCGCTGGTGACGGGCGAAGACGTCGGTGGCGATGTATCCCAGGGGGTGGCCGACGTGCAGCCCGGCGCCCGACGGGTACGGGAACATGTCCATGACGAACTTCTTGGGCCTGGCCACCACCGCGGGATCCCCCGCGAGGTCCCCGCTCGGGTTGGGCGCCTGATAGGTACCCTCCGCGTCCCAGAAGTCCTGCCAGCGTGCCTCGATGTCGGCCGCCATGGCAGCCGTATAACGATGCGGGGCTGCTGTCTCCGCAGCCGAGTTCATCTCGCTCATGATCCTTGAAGCTCCATCGATCGTCTCTGCCGACTGCCAGCCGATTCACGTACCAGGGGAAATGAAAAATCCCCTCGCACAGGAGGGGACGCCGCGCCGATTCCGACCGGATTTCTCATCCGTCGGGACTGATCAGCGCGGCTCGCTAAGCAGAAGGCGTACGGCACGCATGGCGTCAGGGTACCGCAGCGGGGGAACCGCCCGCATGAGTGTCCGTTCCGAGCCCCCGGAGCCGTGAACGGCGGGTTCCGGCCGACTCCGACGATCAAGGCGTACGGGTTACTCCGCGTATCGACCCTATCCAGGGCAACCCCCGAGTCAGTTGCGCTCACTTCACCTCGATAAACCTTGAAACCTCGTACTGGTTGGTATGGGTCGACCTAGAGTGCGTCAACGGGACAGCTTTCCCGCACCATTCGGAGTCGCCCCATGAACCCTCGTCTCAAGATGCGTTTGTCGCCCGGTCCGGGCCGCGGACTCAGCCGCCAGGTGCAAGGCGGCATCTCCGTGGCCGCGTTGGTGCTCCTACCCCTGCTCGCCGTCGGAGGAAGCGACAGTTTCCGCGCCGCGCTCGACTTCACCACCGGGGTCCTCTCCCTGGTGTCCTTGACCGCCTCCGTCGCCTGGGGCCTCATCGCCACCGACCGTCTGCTTCTCTCGCCCCGCCACCGGCTGCTCGCGCAGGGCATCCACCGGGCGACGGCCATCGCCTCGCTCGGGTTCCTGCTGCTGCACGCCACGGTGAAGGTGTCACTGGGACACGTGCCACTGCTCGGCGCGATGATCCCGTTCGGCCTGGGCGTCACCGGCACGGAGGCGCTCATCGGCTTCGGCTCGCTGGCCGGGTTCCTGATGGTCGTGGCCGGTACGACCGGCGCCCTCCGCAGTGCGCTGGCCGGCAACATCAAGGTCGCCGGCCGCTGGCGGCCGCTGCACATGCTGGCGTACCCGGCCTGGTGCTTCGCCCTGGTCCACGGCCTCTACGCGGGCCGGCCGGCCGCGACGTGGGTCGTGACCATGTACTGCCTGGCCCTCCTGGGAGTCGCCGCGGCGGTCTCCGTACGCATGATGCCGCGTCCGGTCCAGCGCCGGATCGCCGCCAAGATCATGTCCCTGACCGGTGCCGCCGGAGCCGACGGGCCGGCCGCCGCGGACGAGCAGGCTCAGCGTGATCTCGCCACGGCGCCGCTTCCGGGCGTCAGCGGGATGAACGGGACGGGCCGCCCGACCGTACCCGCAGGCATGGACCGCATGGACCGCGTGGACCGCATGACCGGCGCAATGAACGGCGTGCCGTCGCAGCGCCCGTACGAACAGGACTTCCAGCCGCCCCTCGGCCAGGCGCGCGCCCAGCCCCCGAGGCTCGCCGCGCCCTCGCCGCAGCTCTACGAGGCCCCACGCCCTCAGGAGGAGGAACCGGCGTTCGTACCGGACAGCGGCGGGCCCACCGGCGGCCGGCGCACAGGCATGTCCGCCGCCTACCGCGCGGTCTCGCTGGCGGGTGAGCCGTCGGCACCGCTCGCCGAACGGGTGCCGATGACGGAGGAGATACCCGTGGTGTCGGAGACGGGCCCGCGGACGGGCAGCTGGCCGACCCCCTCGCCACCTCCCCCGGCGCAGTCGGTACGGCCCGAGCCGGCCCAGCCCCTCTACGACACCCCTCCCCCGCCGCTCTTCGACGCCGCCCCCTCCTACGACACCCCGCCGGCGCCGTACGGCGGTTCCGCCCAGTTCGACGCGCCCACCTCGTACGACACGGGCAGCGTGCCCTCGTACGACACCGGCGGCGTCCCCTCGTACGACACCGGCGGCTTCCCCGCCCAGGACGCCACGGCCGCCTACGCGCCGTCCGCCGCGTACGACACCTCCGGCGGCTACCCGCCGCCGGCCGCCTACGACACACCCCTGACCGATCCCGCACCCGCGGCCCCATACGGCGACCGGTCCTCGTACGACAACGGAAACGTCCCTGCGTACGACGAGACGGCGCCACTGCCCGGACCCCTCTTCCCGCCCCCGGCGGGAGAGCCCTGGCACGCACCAGCAGGAGAACGACCGTGAACGCGCCCCTCCCCGACGTCCCGGAGGTCCGCGTCGTCGGCCTCCCCCAGCTGACGCAGGGTTTCGACCTCGTCGACCGCCTCGACCTGCCCATGCACCTGAAGGTGCACGGGCCGCTCGAGCCCGTGAGCGGCGAGCGGCTCGCGCAGCTCGCGGAGGACATATCCCTCACCGGCCGCGGCGGCGCGGGCTTCCCCTTCGGCAAGAAGCTGCGGGCCGTCGCCAAGTCCGCCATCCGGCGCGGCATACGGCCGGTGGTCGTCGTCAACGGCAGCGAGGGCGAGCCCGCCTGCCGCAAGGACACGGTGCTGCTCAACCGGGCGCCGCATCTCATCCTCGACGGCGCGCTGCTCGCCGCGGAGGCGCTCGGCGCCCGGACCCTCGTCGTCGCGGTCACCCGCAACTCGACCGAGATCTCGATGCGCGCCGCGCTCGCCGAGCGCGGCCTCTCGGACCGTCGCGGCCAGGCCTTGCGCGCCCGCGTGGTGCGCACCCCGGAGCGCATGGTCTCCGGTGAGGCGTCCTCCGTCATCCGGGCCGTCAACGGCGGCCCCGCGCTGCCGCCGGGCCGGCGCGTGCGCGCCGCGGAGACGGGCGTCGGCGGCGCTCCGACGCTGCTCTCCAACGCGGAGACGTTCGCGCAGCTCGCCGTCGCCGCACGGATCGGCGCCCGCCGCTACAGCCACACCGGCCTCGACTCCGAACCGGGCACGGTCATGCTCACGATCTCCGGCGCGGTGGCCCGGCCGATGGTCGTCGAGGTCCCGACGGGCGTGCCGCTGCGGTACGTGCTCCAGCTGGCGGGCGCCCCGCCGCAGCCGCAGGGGGTGCTGACGGGCGGCTACCACGGCAACTGGATCGACGCGGCCGCGGTCCACGAGGCCGTCGTGTCCAAGGAGTCCCTGGCGTCCGTGGGCGGCGCCCTGGGCGCGGGCGCGATCCTGCCGATCGGTCCGGAGACCTGCCCGCTGGGCGAGGCGCTGCGGGTGGCCAACTGGCTGGCCGCGGAAACCGCGGGCCAGTGCGGCCCCTGCAAGCTCGGGCTGCCCGCGGCCGCCGGCGGTCTGGCCGATGTGATGAACGGCGGCGGCCCGGCGGCGCTGGAGGCGCTGCGCGAGGTCACCCAGGCGGTCAAGGGCCGTGGCGCGTGCAAACACCCCGACGGTTCGGCGCGGTTCTTCGCCTCGACGCTGTCCGCCTTCACGGACGACCTGGCGGCCCACGTCCTGCACGGCGGCTGCGGGCGCGACACCACGGGTGTGCTGCCCCTGCCGCTGCCGGGCTACGAGGAGGCCGAGGAGTCGATTCCCAGCGGCGAGAAGATCTTCGTCGACTGGACGCTCTGTCAGGGCCACGGACTGTGCGCCGACATCATCCCGGAGCTGATCCGGCTCAACCCCGACGGATATCCGTCGGTGGCCGACGCGATGGTCCCCATGCACATGCGGGGCCGTGCACAGCGGGCCGTGCGCCGCTGCCCCGCCCTCGCCATGCGGATCGAGCAGGTGCCCTCGTCGGGCCCGACGCCGCCGCCCGCGCGTCCGGCGCTCCCCAGCAGCAACCGCAAGGCCCTGGGCAGCGGCCGTAGTTGACGGCAGCCACGCACAACAGTGAAGCGGGCCACCCGATCCGGGTGGCCCGCTTCACTGTCTCTTGTGGAGCTAAGGAGAATTGAACTCCTGACCTCCTGCATGCCATGCAGGCGCTC
>NZ_JBFAQK010000063.1:0-44919 GCF_040677245.1 Streptomyces kurssanovii | reverse complement strand
ACAACTGCGGCTGCGGCTGCGGCTGCGGCTGCGGCTGCGGCTGCGGCTGCGGCTGCGGCTGCGGCTGCGGCGAAGCTTGCGGCGGCGCGGCGGTGCGAAACGCACCCGGACGGGGCCCTGCGCTGTGCGGGGTCACGGGACCGGATACGGGCGGGGCCTGCGCTGTGCGGGGGTCACCTGAGCCCGGCGGGCCCTGCGCGGGTCACCTCAGCCCGGCGGGCCCTGCGCCGCGTCGGTCACCTGAGCCAGGGCAGGTCCGCTCCGGTGTCCTGGGGCTGCAGTCCCTCCGCCATGACCTGCATGATCTCGCCCAGCTGCGCGACCTGTTCCGGTGTGAGCCGGTCGAACATCGCCTGGCGCACGGCTTCGACATGGCCGGGTGCGGTCCGCCGGAGGACCCCGAAGCCTTCCTCCGTCAGTACGGCGTTCTGCCCGCGCTTGTCGGAGGGGCAGTCCTCCCGCCGGACCCAGCCGTTCTTCTCCAGCCGGGCTATCGCGTGCGAGAGCCGGGACCGGGTGATCTTGGCGTCGATGGCCAGCTGGGTCATCCTCTTGCGGCGGCGAGGCGCCTGGGAGAGCTGGACGAGCAGTCCGTAGTAGATGTGCGGCATGCCCGCGTCGCGCTGCAGCTGGCGGTCGAGGTGGTCCTCGAGGAGGGTGGTGGCGTGGAGGTAGGAGCGCCACACTCGCTGCTCCTCGTCGCTCAGCCAGCGTGGTTCCTGACCGCCCTCACCATTGAGTGCCCTGTTCATGTATCCCACTCTACGACCCTGTTCTTGAAAGTTGAACTAAGTGGGTCTAGGCTGGAATCAGCTTGAAAGTTCAAGCTTTTAGTACGCCGGGTCAGCAGACCGGGTTCAGCAGACCGGGAGCCGCCAGTCATGAACGCCACCCCCGCACCCCCCACCCCCGACGCGCCGCGCATGCCCGCGCTCTATCTCTCCCACGGCGCCCCGCCCCTGGCCGACGACCCGCTGTGGCCGGGCCAGCTCGCCGCCTGGTCCGACACACTGCCCCGGCCCAAGGCGATCCTGATGGTCTCCGCCCACTGGGAGGAGGCGCCCCTCGCCCTCGGCGCGACCCGGACCGTGCCCCTGGTGTACGACTTCTGGGGCTTCCCCGAGCACTACTACCGTGTCCGCTACGGCGCGCCCGGAGCCCCCGAACTCGCCGACTCCGTACGCAAACTGCTCCGCCGCGCCGGTACGCCCGTGCAGGACATCCCCGACCGGGGGCTCGACCACGGCGCGTACGTCCCGCTGGTGGAGATGTATCCGGACGCGGACATCCCCGTGCTGCAGATCTCCATGCCCACGCTCGATCCGCAGAGGCTGCTCGAGATCGGGCGCAGGCTCGCCCCGCTGCGGGACGAAGGCGTACTGATCGTCGGCAGTGGCTTCTTCACGCACAACCTCGCGGCGCTGCGGCACGACGGAACGCCCGGCTGGTCCACCGAGTTCGACGACTGGGGGCGGCGAGCGCTGGCGGACGCCGACGTCGACGCACTGCTCGACTTCGAGAACAAGGCCCCCGCCGGGCGGCTCGCCCACCCGCGGACCGAGCACTTCGCGCCACTTTTCGTCACCATCGGGGCGTCGGAGGCGGAGATCGGCAACGGCCGGAGCGTGATCGACGGCTTCTGGATGGGGCTGGCGAAGCGGTCCGTGCAGTTCGGCTGACGCTTGCTCGACGCCGGCCGGCGTTCCTGCGCCCCCGTCCCGCCGCGTCCGGCGCGGCTCAGGAGGCCGACCGGCTCAGTCCAGGTGCTTCTCGAACCAGGCCACGTCCCAGTACCGGCCGAACTTCCGCCCGACCTCTCCGTACGTGCCGACGTGGCGGAAGCCGAAACGGGTGTGCAGCCGGACGGACGCGTCGTTCGGCAGGGCGACGCCCGCGTAGGCCCGGTGCACGTCCTCGTCGGCCAGGGCCTCGAAGAGCGCCTTGTAGAGCAGGGTGCCGATACCGCGTCCGGCGGCCCGCGGCACGCAGTAGACGCTGACCTCGACGGATGTGGAGTAGGCCGCCTTGGGGCGGAAGGGGCTGCTGGTGGCGTAGCCCAGGATCCCGTGTGTCGGGTGGTCCGGGGGATTCGGTCCGGCAAACCGGACATCCTGAGCAACCAGAAGGCGGTGCGGGCCGTCTTCAGGGTGGGAGTGCAGCCATGAGCGGCGCTGCTCAGGGGTGAAAACCGTGGTGTCGAACGTGATCGGGGTCTCACGGACGTAGTGGTTGTAGATGTCCGTGAGGGCCGCGAGGTCGGCCTCCGCGCCCGCCCTGACCTGCACCTCCGCCTGTTCCGGCAGCATCCGTCCTCCTGGGTCGGCCGGATAGGGTACTGCATGATCGCGGAAATCGATGCACCTGATGGGAATTCTGTCCGGATTCCAGTCGTTGTTTCCTTCGGATGCAGGGCACCCGGGAGGGTGTCGCGACCTACTCAGCAAGGGAGCTCGCATGGCAACCCGTGCCGTCGCCCGCCGTCAGTCCGACTCCGGTGGGGCGACCGACAGGGCAGGCAGTGTTCGCGCCGTGGGCGGGGAGATCGCCGATCGCGACCTGGTCGGCATGTACCTCGACGAGATAGCGCGTACGCCGCTGCTCGACGCCGCCAAGGAAGTCGAGCTGTCCCAGACCATCGAGGCGGGTGTCTACGCCCGTCAGATCCTCGACAAGGAAGTAGACAGCGAAGCCGGCGGAGCCACGCGGGAGGAGCTGGAGGCGCTGGCCGAGGCCGGTGAGCGTGCCAAGGACATCTTCATCCGCTCGAATCTGCGTCTCGTCGTGGCCGTCGCCCGGCGTTATCCGCGCAGCGGGCTGCCGCTGCTCGACCTGATCCAGGAAGGGAACGCAGGCCTGGTCCGCGCCGTCGAGAAGTTCGACTACGCCAAGGGGTTCAAGTTCTCCACGTACGCGACATGGTGGATCCGTCAGGCGATCACCCGGTCCATAGCCGATCAGTCCCGCACCATCCGGCTCCCCGTCCACCTGGTCGAGGAACTGGGCCGCATCCGTCGCGTCCAGCGCGAGTTCAATCGGGAGAACGGCCGGGACCCGGAGCCGTCGGAGATCGCCGAGGAGCTCGGCTCGACGGCCGAGCGGGTCATCGACGTCCTCGACTGGGCCCGTGACCCGGTCAGCCTGAACATGTCGGTGGACGACGCCGGCGAGACCCAGTTCGGCGACCTGCTGGAGGACACGTCCGCCGTGTCGCCGGAGCAGTCGGTGCTCACTCTGCTGCGCAGCGAGGAGCTGGAAGACCTGATCGGCAAGCTGGACAACCGCACCGCGTCGATCATCCGCATGCGGTACGGGATCGAGGACGGCAGGGAGCGCACCCTGACCGAGGTCGGCAAGGAACACGGCCTGACGCGGGAGCGGATCCGCCAGATCGAGAAGCACGCGCTGCTCGAGCTCAAGCGGATGGCCCGCGACACGGGCTTCGAGCCGGCCGCCTAGGAGCCCGGGGGCTGAGAGACGGTCCGCCCCCGGGCCGGCCCGTCCATGACCGGTGCGCGGAAGCGGCGCGCCGGCCGTCGGCGGTGCCCCCTCAGCCTGTTGCCCTGGCGAGCCGCGTCGCCAGGTCCGTCATGTACTCGCGCAGCGACGGCGGGCCGTGGACGGTGAACTCGCAGTCCACGAGCGCCAGACGCAGCGCCAGCCACTCGACCGAATCCGCCGACCTGGCCCGGAGCCGGCATGTGCCCTCGCCCGTCGGCGAAGGCGCGCCGAGGTGCTCCGGCAGCCGCGCCGCCACGAACGACGCCGGAGCCTCGAAGCTCACATCGACCTCGTGCTCCTGCTGGTGCCGTGACATCGAGTGGCTCAGCAGCTCCGCCGCGTCCCCGGCGGGCATCTCACGCGGCGTGAACCGGGCCCCTGTCGCGAACGGCTCCGTCACCCGGTCGACGCGGAACGTCCGCCAGTCCTCCCGTCCCATGTCGTACGCCACCAGGTACCACCGCCACCCCGTCGAGACGAGGCGGTACGGCTCCACCTGCCGCCGCGTCTCCGCGCCGTCCCCCGCCCGGTAGCAGAACCGGAGCCGCTCGCGCGCCGTCACTGTGCCCGCGATGACCGTCAGGGTCTGCGGATCGATCGTCGCGCCGTCGCCCCTGGTGAGGGGAAGGGTCGCCGCCTGGAGTGTGGTGACCCGGTGGCGCAGCCGGGACGGCAGCACCTGCTCGAGCTTGGCCAGCGCCCGCACGGACGCTTCCTCGATGCCCTCGATCGCGTGGCCCGCCCCGGCCCGCAGCCCGACCGCGATCGCCACGGCCTCCTCGTCGTCCAGCAGCAACGGCGGCATCGCGGCGCCCGCGACCAGCCGGTATCCGCCGACCGCGCCCTTGGTGGCCTCGACCGGGTATCCGAGGTCGCGCAGCCGGTCGATGTCGCGCCGGATCGTGCGCGGGCTGACGTCGAGGCGCTCGGCCAGCTCGCTGCCGGGCCATTCCCGGGGCGTCTGGAGGAGCGAGAGCAGATTCAGAAGTCGTGCCGGAGTGTCCGTCATGTTTCTCAGGATGCCCGCGATCTAGGACATGTTCTGTCCTATACCCCGCCTAGATTCCTCGTCATGAGTTCACAGCAGCCCGCCGTTGCCGAAACGGCAGCCGTAACCGATGTGGCGCCGGACGCCCGCCATGACCGCCGCCGCTGGATAGCGCTGGCGATCGTCATGACCGCCGCCTTCATGGACCTGGTCGACGTCACCATCGTCAACATCGCGATCCCCAGCATCGAGCGTGACCTCGGCGCGTCGTTCGGAGCGATCCAGTGGATCACCGCCGGATACGCGCTGGCCTTCGCCGCCGGCCTGATCACGGGCGGCCGGCTCGGTGACATCTACGGCCGCAAGCGGCTGTTCCTCATCGGCATCACCGGCTTCACGCTCGCCTCCGCCCTCTGCGGGTTCGCCGCCAACGAGGAGATGCTCGTCGCCTCCCGGCTGCTGCAGGGCTCGGCCGCCGCGATGATGGTCCCGCAGGTGCTCGCGATCGTGCACGTCACCTTCCCGGCGCACGAACGCGGCAAGGTCTTCGGCCTGTTCGGCGCCATCGTCGGACTGGGCGCCGTGTCCGGCCCGCTGCTCGGCGCACTGCTCACGCAGTGGAACCTGTTCGGCCTCGAATGGCGGCCGATCTTCCTGATCAACCTGCCCGTCGGCATCGCGGGACTGATCCTCGGGCGGAAGTACATCCTCGAGTCGCGTGCGCCGAAGGCCCTCAAGCTCGACCTCGTCGGCGTCGTGCTGGTCACGCTCGGACTGCTGATGCTGATCTACCCGCTCACGCGGGGCCGCGAGCTCAACTGGCCGCTCTGGGGCCACCTCTGCATGGCCGGCAGCCTGCTCGTCTTCGCCGCCTTCCTGGCGTACGAGAAGTACAAGACGCGCAAGGACGGCTCTCCGCTGGTCGAACTGTCGCTGTTCAAGGTGAAGAGCTTCGCCGCCGGTATCGCCGTACAGCTCACCTTCGGCATCGTGATGGGCATCTTCTTCCTCGTCTGGACGCTCTACATGCAGAGTGGGCTCGGCTGGAGCCCGCTGAAGGCCGGCCTGACCGGAGTTCCGTTCTCCATCACCGTCTCCGCGGCGGCAGGTATGTCCGTGCAACTGCTGGTGCCGCGCTTCGGCCGCAAGGTGCTTCAGGCGGGCGCGGCCACCATGGCGGCGGGGCTGCTCGTCTACATCTGGGAGGCCGACCGTTACGGCATGGCCGTCCAGCCCTGGCAGATGATCCTTCCGCTGGTCGTCATGGGTGTGGGCATGGGGCTGATCGTCGCGCCGCTGACCGACGCGGTGCTCTCCGAAGTCCCGCGCGAGCACGCCGGATCAGCGTCCGGACTGATCAACACGACCGGGCAGATGGGCACCGCGCTCGGCCTCGGCCTCGTGTCGCTGGTCTTCTTCGGATCGATCGACGAGGAGCAGCTCGCACCCGAGGCCGTCGGCGGCGCCTTCGCCCAGGCCTTCGAGAACTCGCTGTGGTGGGTCGCGGCCGTCCTCGGTGTCATCTTCCTGGTGATGTTCGCCCTGCCGGCCCGGCCGAAGCAGCACATGGAGGGCGGCGCGACGGACGACGTCGTGTCGGAGGACGTCCTGACGGAGGACGACGGGGCCGGGGTTCCGGCGGAAGGCGCGACGGGACCGCTCGCGAAGCCGGAGACGGAACCGGTCCTCTCACGCTGACCGGTCCGCAGGGTGCCCGCGCCGCGCTCACCGCGGCGCGGGCACCCTGCGTTCGCGCGCGGCACGGCCCGGACCGTTGAGCACGGCCGCGGGGCCGAAGGCGGCTAGCGGACGCGCGCCCGGAGCTCCATGGCCGCGCGGGCGTCCTGCTCCGCCTCGTAGACCTCACACATGTGGCGCCCGTCCGGCGTCGCCGTGTGCTCGACCTCCCACAGGCTCCGTTCCGTACCGTCGAGCAGCAGGAAGGCGTGCTCGTAGAGCGTGAAGCCCGCGTCCTTGCCGGCGACGCGGAACTGGCGCCCGAAGACCTGGGTGATGTGGTGGGCGAAGGCGCTGCGCAGCAGACGGGCCGTCTCGTCGCCCGGCCGGTCGGCGTTCTCCGCGCGGCGCAGCACCCGGCGGGCGTGGTCGGCGGAATCGTCCGGAGCGTACATCGGGGGCAGCGGGGCAGGCGGCGGCGCCATCAGGGCGGCGAGCAGCTCCAGATCGGCGTCCAGGTCGATGCCGAGCTCCTGCTCGAACGTGCTGCCCTGGCCGGCGGCGCTCCCCGTACCGGCGAAGCCCGGGAAGCCGGCGGGCAGTCGCGACGCCGCCAGCCGGGCCTCGGACTCCTCCGCGTAGAGCTCGTGCTGCTCCGTGCCGTCGCGGCCGGTGTTGTGCACGAGCTCCCACAGCACGAGCGAACTGCCGTCACCGAGCAGATAGGCGTGGCGGTACGTGGCCCGGTGCAGCGACGCGCTGTGGTGAGAGGAATGGAGTGAACTGGCGTGCGCCAGTGCGCAGCCGAGCCGCTCGACCGTTGCGTCGGGCAGGTCGAAGGAGTTGAGCGCCCGACCCAGGAGTCGCTCGAGGTGCGTCTCGGTTGTCTCGTACGGATCGTTCGGATCGTTCAAGAGGGGTCTCCAGGCCGTCGCCACAAGTCACTTGGTGATTGCTAAAAGTAGCGCTTCGGTCCGACAACGCGCTTCAGGGTTGGGTAAAACGAAGGGGCGCGTGGCAGAAGTTCCCGCGCGCCCCCAACTCGGCTGTCCGATACGTCAGTCGATGCCGTACAACTCCCCGTACGAAGGGAAGCTGCCGCCCGGTCCGTCGACGCTCGGGGCGGATCTCACGGCGTGCACGATCGCCCGCGTCACCATGTCGGCGCCCGCGGCGAGAACGTCGTTCAGCGCGAGCGGATTGCCTTCGGCGAGCGCCACCGAGCCCGTGGCCAGCGCGAACACCGTGTCGCCGTCATTGAGAAGGTGCACCGGCCGCACAGCGCGCGCGATGCCGTCGTGCGCCGTCCCCGCGAGCTTGTGCGCCTGCGCGCGGGTGAGATCGGCGTCGGTGGCCACGACGGCGAGGGTGGTGTTCAGCGGCGGGGGACCGTTCTTCTCGCGCGCCTCGGTCAGGCGCAGCTGCGCCGCGGTGTGCACCGCGGGGGAGGGGAGCGCCGCGCGATCCACGCCTTCGGTGATCAACTCGCCGTAGAGCGCGCCGGTCCCGGGATCGACGGCCGAGCCCACCGCGTTCGCCACGACCAGCGCGGCCACGGTGATGCCGGACTCGAGGACGGTGCTCGCCGTGCCGACACCGCCCTTGAAGTGCCCGATCACCGCGCCGGTCCCGGCACCGACCGCACCCGCCTCGACCCGCGCGCCCTCGTCGGTGGCGGCGGCCGCCTCCACCGCCGCCCGGCCTGTGGAGGCGTCCGGCCGTGCGGACCAGTCGCCGCCGCGCCCCAGGTCGAAGACGCACGCCGCCGGCACGACGGGCACGACCTGCGAGGGGTCAGGGCCGACCCGTACGCCCCGGCCCTGTTCCTCGAGCCACGCCATCACCCCGGCGGCCGACTCGAGCCCGAACGCGCTGCCGCCGGTCAGGACGACCGCCTCGATGCGCTGGACGACATTGCGCGGATCGAGCGCGTCGGTCTCCCGGGTGCCGGGCCCACCGCCCCTGACGTCGACGGCCGCGACCACGCCGCCCTCCGGCGCGAGGACGACGGTCGTGCCGCTGAGCGCACCGTCTCCGGTGACCTGTGCGTGACCGACCCGCAGACCCGCCACATCCGTGAGGCCGTCGGTCGGCCCGTCAGTCCTCTTCATAACGACCATGTACGCCAGGTTAGTTGGGCCGGCCGTGCGCGGCGGCGGTCACGCGGACGCGCGGCGCGGTCTCGACCGGTGCTCCAGCAGATCTCGATCCGGTGCTCGGCGTCCGCGCGATTCCGGTGCCGATGAGCGCTGCCCGCAGCGGTGGTCCATGCGCGGCCGTGCCGACCTGAAGGGCCACTGGGCTCCGCCCTGCCCGCTCGCGGCGTGCCGACCGATGGGCCACCCGGCCCGGCCCGGATCCGGGGGCCGTCGTCAGGGTGAGGGAAGACAGGTGACGGCAGGGGGTCCCTCGGCCGTACCCTGGAGGTATGAGGACCGCCCCCGCCCCCGGACCGCGCGATGCGAAGCAGCCCGGACAGCAACGACCCGAGCCGAGGCTGATCTTCGACGATCCGCTGGACCAGCAATCGGCGGACGATACGGACCGTGGGTGGGGTGAGCGGCCTCCCGCGAGCAGCGACAGCGCCGCCGATCTCGCACGCTTCCTCGACGAGAAGCCGCCCCACCACATCTGAGCCGTACGAGCCCCGAGGGGCCGTCGGCCGCGTCAGCGACCGGCGCCGGGCTCCGGTGCGCCGGCCGGACCGGAGTCGTCGCCGGCAGCCGTCGAGCCGGTACGGCGCTGCGCGACCAAGGCGTCGCGGATCTCCTTCAGCACCTCCAGCTCGGTCACCTCGAGCGTCTCCTGCACACCCTCCTTCGCCTTCTGCGCGGCCACGCGGCGGGCGAGGTACTTCGACATGGGCAGCACCATGAGGAAGTAGACGACGGCAGCGGTGATCAGGAACTGGAGCGTCGCGCCGAGCACCGATCCCCACATGATCTGGATGCCCTGCATCTCGCCGTCGGGGCCGAGCCTGCACGGGTCCTTCAGGCAGGAGCTGTAGGCATCCAGGTCCTTCGTTCCGAACGCCCCGACCAGCGGGTTGATCACGCCCTTCACCACAGCGTTCACGATGTTGGTGAAAGCGGCACCGATGACGACGGCGACCGCGAGGTCGATCACGTTGCCACGGAGCAGGAAGGCTTTGAAGCCTTCGAGGACGCTCGGCTTCTTCTCGCTCACGAATGAGCCTCTCTTCATACATGTAGTAAAGGAGGGGGACGGCTCGGCAACTTACGTCAGCGCCCGGCCTCCTTGTCCAATCCGCAGCCGCTATGGGATTACCCGGGGCTACGTCAGTACGAGTCAGCACACCGTCACCACCAAGCGGGAGGTCGCACCGGCGCCCGCCAGCTCCGCCGCCGTGGCCCGCGGCACGGACAGCACGACGAGTGCGCCGCCGTCCGCGGAGTCCTCGGTCCCGGCCGGAACCTCGGTCACCCGGACCCCGGACGCCACGACCTTCGCCGCAACCGCCCCCTCGCCTCCGGCCGCGGGAGGGTCGGCGGCCGCGATGACGTCGACGCGGTCCCCGGGCCGCAGGAGCCGCACCGTCGCCGCGTCCGCGATGCGCACGGGCGCGGACACCAGCTCGGTGGCAGGACGCGGTTCACGCTCCGGGGACGCGGCAGCCGGCACACCGGCGCCCGGACCGCCCCGGGCCTCCTGCCCCGGCCCGCCCGTGACGTCGGCTCCCCGGGCCGTCGACGCGGCGAGCGCCGCGGCCGTCACCGCCAGGCCCGCGGCCATGGTTCGCCGCTGCCGCCACAGCGCTCGGCGAAGCCGCTGCGCCCCGCCGCGGACCCGCAGCGGGGCGAACGGCGGTACGCCCAAGGGCTCCGGCGCGGGAGAGGGGGGAGGGGAGGAGTGCACGAAGGACATGTCGCACCGCCTGTCGCGAGGAGTGGTCCGGGCCCTGCGCCCGTGACCGACCGCTCATCACGATCCACGTTCCGGCGCAGGCCCGCCGAAGCCTGTGGACAGTGCGATGTATGTGGACAACTCGCTCACCGGAATGGGTGTCGGAGCGTGTCCCAGCGCGAGCGCCCCGGTCCTGCGACCTCGCAGCCGTGCGAGATGATCATGGCGTCCCACGACCTCGCAGCCTGCGACGCAATGCGCCCCGCAACCGCACAACCCCGCCGCCCGACACGTGCGCCCGCGACCGCGCAGCCCCGCCCGCCCGCGACGCGACCTCACCCCAGGACGCGACCTCGCCGCGCTACGGCAGCGTGATGCCCGGGTCCATCCCCGCCAGCGCGTTGCCGCACGTGCAGTCGCGTTCGTCGTTCGACGGCAGACCCGCCACCGCGTCGAACAGGACCGTCCGCAGCCGGTCGACGTTGGCCGCGAACACCTTCAGCACCTCTTCGTGCGAGACGCCTTCGCCCGCCTCGGCGCCGGCGTCCAGATCGGTGACCAGCGTGATCGACGTGTAGCAGAGCTCGAGCTCCCGGGCGAGGACGGCCTCGGGGTGCCCGGTCATGCCCACCACCGACCAGCCCATCGCCGCGTGCCACCGGGACTCGGCCCGGGTGGAGAAGCGGGGCCCCTCGACGACCACCAGGGTCCCGCCGTCCACCGGCTCCCAGTCGCGTCCGCGCGCCGCGTCCAGCACGGTCCTGCGCCCTCGCGGGCAGTACGGATCGGCAGGCGACACGTGCACCACGTTGGGGACGGTCCGGTCGGGCAGCGGCAGGCCGTCGAAGTAGGTCTGCGCCCGCGCCTTCGTGCGGTCCACGAACTGGTCGGGCACGAGCAGCGTGCCGGGGCCGTACTCGGGCACGAGGCCCCCGACCGCGCACGGGCCGAGGACCTGGCGGACGCCGACGGAGCGCAGCGCCCAGAGGTTGGCGCGGTAGTTGATGCGGTGCGGCGGCAGGTGGTGGCCGCGCCCGTGACGGGGCAGGAAGGCGACCCGCCGTCCGGCGACGTCACCGATGAACAGGGAGTCGCTGGGCGGACCGTAAGGGGTCTCGACCTCGATCTCGGTGACGTCCTCCAGGAAGGAGTAGAAGCCCGAGCCGCCGATCACACCGATCTCCGCCGGGCCGGCCGCTTCGCTTGCGTTCGACTTGGTCGCCATGGCGATCACAGTAGCCGCAGGCGCACATGCCAAGAACCCCGCCGTGGTCAGGTGCCGGGCGGGGTCTCGGAAACGTAAGGATCAGGCTGCGGAGCCGGACGTGCTCGACGTGCTCGAGGACGAGGAAGAAGCCGTCGAGGAGGCGGCCGGGGACGACGCCTTCGTGTCCGACGAGGACTTCGTGCCCGTCGAGGACGAGGAGGTCGACGCGGGCGAGCTGCTCGACGACGAGCCGCGGCTGTCGTTGCGGTAGAAGCCGGAACCCTTGAAGACGATGCCGACCGCTGAGAACACCTTCTTCAGGCGTCCGTCACAGCTGGGGCATACGGTCAGGGCGTCATCGGTGAACTTCTGCACCGCCTCGAGGCCCTCGCCGCATTCGGTGCACTGGTACTGGTAGGTCGGCACTTGTCTTCCTCCTGGCACTCTCACTCGATGAGTGCTAACGACGATCCATAGTGACGTATTCCGCGGAATCAGTCCACCGTCACCGGCACTCGGTGACCGATCCCACGCGCCGCGACCCGTCCGGAGGTACGCGGCGTGAGACGCGAACGCAGGGTCACAAGGGTGATCAGCGCGAGCGCGGTGCCCACCAGCGGCACGGCGAATCCGGCGCCGGCACCGTATTTGTCGGCCAGCTGTCCGGCCACCGTCACGGCGGCGGCCTGACCCAGCGCCACCGCACCCGTCAGCCAGGTGAAGGCCTCGGTGCGGGCGGAGGCCGGTACGAGCGAATCGACGAGGGTGTAGCCGCTGATCAGCGCGGGGGCGATGAAGAGGCCGACGATCAGGCCCAGAGCCCCGAGCAGCACCACGGAATGTGCCGTCCAGAGGACGGACGCGGCCAGAGTGAGGCCCGCGTACCCGAGCACCAGCCTGCGGCGCGGGCCGGTCTTCCAGGCGATGGCGCCGACGGCGACGCCGGCCAGCATGTTGCCGGCGGCGAAGAGGCCGTACAGCAGACCGTTCATGCCGGGCTGCCCGATCTCCTCGGTGAACGCGGTCAGCGAGACCTGCATGCCGCCGAAGACGGAGCCGATGCCGAGGAAGGCCACCGCCAGGACCCGCACGCCGGGCACGGACAGCGCGGAGGTGCGCTCACCCGCAGTGTCGGCGAGGGAGTGGCCGTGGGCGGGCTGGGTGCGGCGCTGGGCGGCGAACAGCAGTCCGCCGGCCAGGGTGAGCGTCGACTCGGCGATCAGGCCGGCCGCCGGGTGGACCCCGGTGCACAGCGCCGTGGCGAGGACAGGTCCCACCACGAAGGTGAACTCGTCCGTCACCGACTCGAAGGCCGCGGCCGTCGACATCAGCGGCGAGCCCTGGAGGCGCGCGGCCCAGCGGGCCCGCACCATCGGGCCGACCTGGGGAACGGAGGCGCCGGTCGGCACGGCCGCGGCGAACAGCGCCCACAGGGGGGCGCCGGTGAGGGCCAGCACGGTGAGCGCGGCGCCTGAAGCCGTGTGCACGAGCACGCCGGGCACCAGTACGGCGCGCTGGCCGAAGCGGTCGGCGAGCTTGCCGCTCTGCGGTGCGAACAGCGCCATGGACACGCCGGTGACGGCTGCGACGGCGCCTGCGCTGCCGTACGAGCCGGTGGTGTGCTGGACGAGCAGGACGATGCCGATGGTGAGCATCGCGAAGGGCTGCCGGGCGGCGAACCCGGGAAGCAGGAACGTCCAAGCGCCTGCGGTACGGAGCAGCTGCCCGTAACCAGGACGCTTGCCGGACGCGACCGTGGACTCCACGGTCCTTGCCTTTCTGCCGCCTGGTAGCGCTCCCCTGGGTGTCGGGAGCCGCCGAGAGCTGTCCTCTTGCGCGGAACTGCGGTAGATACCGGGGTCCACAGCGAGGGACTCCGCGGCCGCCATACGGTCGCGCCAGCTCTGCGTCAGGCAGAGTTGGTCGATCAGTGTGCCTTCATGGTACAGGGATTTTCCCCTGCCGCATCCTGGGAAATGACAGGGATCACCTCACGTATTCCTTGTGATGCACGGACTGGATCACCGGCTGACCCGCTGATCCGGTCCGCCGGTCACAGATGCCGGCGGCGTGCACCGCCCCCTGTGCCCAGCCAGCCCGCCAGCTTTCCGCCCTGTGCGACCGCCCGCAGGCGCCGCTCGGCGGCGTCCCGCACGGGGTCGGTCGCCACCACGAGGAGCTCGTCGCCGTGCCGCAGCACCGTCGACGGCAGCGGCACGAAGCTCTTGCCGTCGCGGACGACGAGGGTGACGGCGGAGCCCGACGGCAGCCGCAGCTCGGCGACCTCCACGCCGTGCATCTTCGACCCTTCGGGAACCTCGACCGAGAGCAGGTGTCCGCGCAGCCGCTCCAGAGGCGCTGACTCGATGCCGAGGTCGGCGGCCTCCGAGGAGTCGCCGAGCCGCAGCCGCCTCGCGAGCCAGGGCAGGGTCGGCCCCTGCACCAGGGTGTAGACGACCACCAGGACGAAGACGATGTTGAAGATCCGGTCGTTGCCCTCGACGCCGGAGACCATGGGGATCGTCGCGAAAATAATGGGCACCGCGCCGCGGAGGCCGGCCCACGACATCAGCACCTGTTCCTGCCACGGGATACGGAAGGGCAGCAGGCTGATGAAGACTCCGACCGGGCGCGCGACCACGGTCAGCATCAGGCCGACGATCACCGCGGGCCAGAAGTCGCGGAGCAGTTCGTGCGGTGTCACCAGCAGGCCGAGCAGGACGAACATGCCGATCTGGGCCAGCCAGCCGAGTCCTTCGGCGAATCCGCGATTGGCCGGGGAGTGCGGCAGTTTGGCGTTGCCGAGGACCATCGAGGCGAGATAGACGGCGAGGAACCCGCTGCCGTGCGCCATGGCGCCGGCCGCGTACGCCATGACCGCGATCGCCATGACGGCGATCGGGTAGAGGCCGGAGGCGGGCAGGGCCACATGCCGCAGGGCGTACGCGCCGAGCCAGCCGGTCGCGAGTCCGACGACCGCGCCGATGGCCAGCTCCAGCGCGATCTCGCCGACCAGCATGTACCAGGCGTCGATCGGCCCGGTCGTGGAGAACGCCACCACCAGGATCACGACGGGGGCGTCGTTGAAGCCGGATTCCGCTTCGAGCGCGCCGGTCACCCGGGAAGGCAGCGGCACTTTGCGCAGCACGGAGAAGACCGCGGCGGCGTCGGTCGACGAGACGACCGCGCCGACGATCAGGGCCTGCTGCCACGGGAGTCCCACCAGATAGTGGGCGGCGGCCGCCGTGACGCCGACGCTCACCGCGACACCGACCGTCGCCAGCGCGGCGGCCGCGGGCAGCGCGGGCCTGATCTCTTTCCACTTCGTGCCGAGTCCACCTTCGGCGAGGATCACCACGAGGGCGCCGTAGCCGATCACCTGCGTCAGTTCGGCGTCGTCGAACTGGACGTCGAGCAGCCCGTCCTGGCCGATGGCGATCCCGATGCCGAGATACAGCAGCAGGCTGGGAAGCCCGCTGCGCGAGGAGACGCGCACAGCCGCCACGGCGACGAGCAGGACGAGCGAGCAGATGAGCAGGAGTTCGTTGAGCTGGTGGACAGTCAGTGGCCGATCCTTCCCCTCGCGCCTTGCGGCCGGATCTTCGTACCGGCGGGCGACACTTCGTTACCTTACCTAATCTTTAACGCGTTCTTGACGGTCTGATGATCTGTTTGTCTGTGGACGAGGGTGCCTTGTGGATACCGCGTCCGGGCCGGTCGGGCGCTGCGCCTAGAGTTGCCTCAGCATTCCCAGGACCACCCTGCCCCTCGAAGGACAGCGATGCCCGCCAACACAACCGCCTCTTCCCCCAAGAAGAAGAAGGGGCGACGCGCCCGTCTGCTCGTGCTCGTCCTGGTGCTGGCCCTCGTGGCGGGCGTCGGCTACGGGGCGTACTGGAGCATCAGTACGGTGCGTGCCTCCTTCCCGCAGACCACCGGGTCGATCCAACTCGAAGGGCTCGGCGGCACGGTCGAGGTCAAGCGGGACGACCACGGCATCCCGCAGATCTACGCGGACACCGACGAGGACCTCTTCCGCGCCCAGGGATTCGTTCAGGCGCAGGACCGCTTCTGGGAGATGGACGTCCGCAGGCACATGACCTCCGGCCGGCTCTCGGAGATGTTCGGCTCCGGCCAGGTCGGGACGGACGCGTTCCTCCGCACGCTCGGCTGGCGCCACGTCGCGCAGGAGGAGTACGACACCAAGCTCTCCGCGGAGACGAAGAAGTTCCTCCAGGCCTATTCGGAAGGCGTCAACGCGTACCTCAAGGGGCGCTCCGCCGAGGAGATCTCGGTGGAGTACGCGGCGCTGTCCTTCACCAACAACTACAAGCCCGAGCCGTGGTCGCCGGTCGACTCGGTGGCCTGGCTCAAGGCGATGGCGTGGGACCTGCGCGGGAACATGGAGGACGAGATCGACCGCTCCCTGCTGACCAGCAGGCTCAGCGAGAAGCAGATCAAGGACCTCTACCCGTCCTATCCGTTCGAGCGCAACAAGCCGATCGTGCAGGAGGGCGGCATCAGCCAGGCCACCGGGAAGTTCGACCCGGCGGCCAAGCCGTCCGACCTCGAGGACGGCTCCACCGGCGGAAACACGGGCGACGGCACGGGCACCGGTACCGGTACGGGAACCGGTACTGGCACCGGTACGGGTACGGGCACCGGCAGTGCCGGCGGTGACGCGGACGCGGCCTCCGGAGCGAGCTCGCAGCTGGCCGCGCTCTCCGACGCCCTCGACGCGGTCCCCGCTCTGCTGGGTCCCAGCGGCAACGGCATCGGGTCCAACTCCTGGGTGGTCGACGGCGAGTACACGACCACCGGCAAGCCCCTGCTGGCCAATGACCCGCACCTCGCGCCCCAGCTGCCCTCGCTCTGGTACCAGATGGGCCTGCACTGCCGTGAGACCTCCGCGAAGTGCCGCTACGACGTCGCGGGCTACACCTTCTCAGGCATGCCCGGCGTGATAATCGGCCACAACCAGGACATCGCCTGGGGCTTCACCAACCTCGGTGCCGACGTCACCGACCTCTACCTCGAGAAGCTCACCGGCGACAGCTACCTCGTCGGCGACGAGGAGAAGCAGCTGACCACCCGCAAGGAGGTCATCAAGGTCGCGGGCGGCGCCAGCAAGACGATCACGGTCCGCTCCACCGGTCACGGCCCCCTGGTCTCCGACCGCAGCGAAGAGCTGGAGAAGGTCGGCCAGAAGGCGCCCGTGTCCAATGCCGCGCCCGACCGCGCGTCCGGCTACGGAGTCGCCCTGCAGTGGACCGCCCTCCAGCCGGGCAGGACCATGGACGCCGTCTTCGAGCTCAACCGCGCCAAGGACTTCCAGAGCTTCCGTAAGGCCTCGCAGAAGTTCGAGGTCCCCTCGCAGAACCTGGTCTATGCCGACACCAAGGGCAATATCGGCTACCAGGCCCCGGGCCGGATCCCGGTCCGTGCCCAGGGCGACGGCTCCACCCCCGCGCCCGGCTGGGACCCTGCGTACAAGTGGACCGACTACATCCCCTTCGACGAGCTGCCGTACGAGTACAACCCCGACCGCGGCTACATCGTCACCGCCAACCAGGCCGTCATCGACGCGGAGAAGTACCCGTACCTGATCACCACGGACTACGGCTACGGCGCCCGGAGCCAGCGCATCAACGACCTCATCGAGTCGAAGATCCAGGGCGGCGGCAAGATCTCGACCGAAGACATGCGCACCATGCAGACGGACAACAGCAGCGAGATCGCGAAGCTGCTCACGCCCTATCTGCTGAAGATCGACATCTCCGACCCGTACGTCCGCGAGGCGCAGAAGCTGCTCGAGGGCTGGGACTACACCCAGGAGCCGGACTCCGGCGCCGCCGCGTACTTCAACGCGGTGTGGCGGAACGTCCTCAAGCTGGCGTTCGGCAACAAGCTCCCCAAGGAGCTGCGCGTCGAGGGCGAGTGCCTCAGCGTCCGTCCCGCCGACAGCACGGCCCCGGACGACGACCTCGAGGAGCGGGTGCGCGAGTGCGGCCGGCGTGACGCCGACTCGGCCCAGCCCGACGGTGGCGACCGCTGGTTCGAGGTGGTGCGACGGCTGCTGAAGGACGAGGACAACGCCTGGTGGCAGTCGCCCAGGACCCGTACGGAGCAGGCGACCGACAGCCGCGACGAACTGCTCGGCCGTGCGATGGCGGACGCCCGATGGGAGCTGACGGCCAGGCTGGGCAAGGACGCCTCCAGCTGGAGCTGGGGCCGCCTGCACCAGCTCACCCTGAAGAACCAGACGCTGGGCACCGACGGCCCGGGCTTCCTGCAGACCATGCTCAACCGCGGCCCGTGGAACCTCGGCGGCGGCGAGGCCGCGGTGAACGCCACAGGCTGGAACGCGGCGGGCGGCTACGAGGTCGTGTGGGTGCCGTCGATGCGGATGGTGGTCAACGTCGGCGAGTGGGACGAGTCCCGGTGGATCAACCTCACCGGCGCCTCGGGCCACGCGTACAACGCGCACTACACCGACCAGACCGACATGTGGGCGGACGGCGAGCTGCTGGACTGGGCCTACAGCAAGGAGGCGGTGACGGCCGGCACCGCCGATACGCTCACCCTCGTTCCTCCGGGCTATTCCGTCCCGTGAACCGGGTGACGCCGCCGGGCGTCACCACCGCGTGAACGGAGTGGTCGTGCGGTTCCGCCGGGACCTGCTCGACCACCTCGTTCGCGTGCAGGAGCACCACGAGGGCCGGTTCGGCGCCTGCGGCGGCGAGACGGGCGAGGACACGGTCGTACGAACCGCCGCCGCGCCCGAGCCGCATGCCCCGGGCGTCGACGGCCAGTCCGGGCAGCAGTACGGCCTCGGCCGTGAGCACCGCGTCCGGACCGAGCCGTTCCCCGTCCGGCTCCAGGAGCCCGCGTCCGGCCCGCTTCAGGTGGTCGGCGCCCCGGTACACCCCCCAGTCCAGGTCGTTGTCGTCCAGCAGGACGGGCAGCAGGACGCGTACACCTCTGGAGAGCAGCGCGTCGAGCAGCGCGCGTGTGCCGGGCTCGCGCCCCACGGACACATAGGCGGCCACGGTGCCCGCGTCCGCGAGCTCGGGGAGCAGCAGCGCGTGCCGTGCGAGAACCGCGGCGGTCTCCGCCACGTCCTCCATGGACAGGAGCCGTCGTGCGCCGAGCAGTTCGGCCCGTAGCACGCTCTTTTCCGACATGTCGGCGTTCATTGCCCACCCGTAAATGTGTTGTACACGTCTTTGTGAGGACGAAGTTAACCGGAGTATCATCTTCCGCCCATACTCACCGGATATGGTGCTGCGCATGACTCAGTCGCACCCCAGGATCAGCAAGGCTGTCATCCCAGCCGCAGGCCTCGGCACCCGGTTCCTGCCTGCCACGAAAGCCACGCCCAAAGAGATGCTGCCTGTGGTCGACAAGCCGGCGATCCAGTACGTGGTCGAGGAGGCCGTCTCGGCCGGCCTCTCCGACGTGCTGATGATCACAGGACGCAACAAGCGCCCGCTCGAGGACCACTTCGACCGCAACTACGAACTCGAGGAGGCGCTCTCCCGCAAGGGCGACGCCGGCAGGCTCGCGAAGGTCCAGGAGTCCAGCGACCTCGCGACCATGCACTACGTGCGCCAGGGCGACCCGCGCGGGCTCGGCCACGCCGTGCTGTGCGCCGAGCCCCATGTCGGCGACCAGCCCTTCGCCGTCCTCCTCGGCGACGACCTGATCGACCCGCGCGACCCCCTGCTCGCCCGCATGGTCGAGGTGCAGGAGCGTGAGGGCGGCAGCGTCATCGCGCTGATGGAGGTCGACCCGTCCCAGATCCACCTCTACGGCTGCGCCGCGGTGAAGCCCACCGGCGACAGCGATGTCGTCAAGATCACCGACCTGGTGGAGAAGCCGGAGACCGCGGACGCGCCGAGCAACCTCGCGATCATCGGCCGCTACGTCCTCGACCCGGCCGTCTTCGGCGTACTGCGGGAGACGGAGCCGGGCCGCGGCGGGGAGATCCAGCTCACCGACGCTCTCCAGAAGCTCACGGAGGCGGACCAGTCGACCGCCGCAACGGAGTCGAGCTCCGGCGGCCCGGTCCACGGAGTGATCTTCAAGGGCCGCCGTTACGACACCGGTGACCGGGGCGACTATCTGCGTGCCATTGTCAGACTCGCGTGCGAACGTGAGGACCTGGGCCCGGAGTTCCGGGACTGGCTTCGCAGTTTTGTGAACGAGGAGATGTAGCACCGTGAGCAGCACGACCTGGTCGGTGGACGACCACCTCGAGGACATCCTCGCCGCGATCCGCCCGCTCGACCCGATCGAGCTTCAGCTGCCGGACGCCCAGGGCTGTGTCCTCGTGGAGGACGTCACCGTCCCCGTCGCGCTGCCACCGTTCGACAACAGCTCCATGGACGGGTACGCGGTCCGCGTCGCCGATGTCGCGGGCGCGACGGAGGAGTTCCCCTCCGTCCTCACCGTCATCGGGGACGTGGCCGCCGGCAGCGGCGGGCTGCCCACCGTCGGCCCCGGCCAGGCCGCCCGCATCATGACCGGGGCCCCGCTGCCGCCCGGCGCGCAGGCCGTGGTCCCCGTGGAGTGGACCGACGGCGGCACCGGCGGGGGAGCGGCGCACACGATGCGCCCCGCCGGCGAGGACCCGGAGGGGGCGAGCGGCGAGGTCCGCGTCCACCGCCCCGTCGAGGAGCGTGCGCATGTGCGCGCCCGGGGCAGCGACGTGCAGGCCGGCGACCTGGCCCTCGCGGCGGGCACGGTCCTCGGCCCGCCCCAGATCGGCCTGCTCGCCGCGATCGGCCGCGGCACCGTGCGGGTCCGCCCCCGGCCCCGTGTGGTGGTCCTGTCGACCGGCAGCGAACTGGTCCAGCCCGGTGAGGAATTGACCGAGGGCACGATCTACGACTCCAACAGCTTCGCGCTCGCCGCCGCCGCGCGGGACGCGGGCGCGATCTCCTACCGGGTGGGCGCGGTCACCGACGACGCGGAGACCCTGCGCGCCACCATCGAGGACCAGCTGATCCGCGCCGACCTCCTGGTCACCACCGGCGGTGTCAGCGTCGGAGCGTACGACGTGGTCAAGGAGGCGCTCTCCTCGGTGGGCGACGAGGACGAGCCCGGCAGCGGGATCGACTTCCGCAAGCTCGCGATGCAGCCGGGCAAGCCGCAGGGCTTCGGCTCCATCGGCCCCGAGCACACGCCGCTGCTGGCCCTGCCCGGCAATCCGGTGTCGTCCTATGTCTCCTTCGAGTTGTTCGTCCGGCCCGCGATCCGTGCGCTCATGGGCCTGCCGGACGTGCACCGCCCCACCGCACGGGCGGTGCTGAAGGCGGACAAGGCGATCGGCTCCCCGGCAGGGAAGCGCCAGTTCCTCCGCGGCAGGTACGACGCCGAGGCCGGCAGCGTCACTCCCGTCGGCGGCTCGGGCTCCCATCTGATCGCGGCGCTCGCCCACGCCGACTGCCTGATCGTCGTCCCGGAGTCCGACACCTCGGTGGAGCCCGGCACGGAGGTCGGCGTGGTCCTCCTGGGCTGACCGGCCCCCTGTGGCGGTACCGTGTCTGACCACACAGGCCCTGACGGGACCGGACCGGGAGCACAGGCGCACATGAGTACGCACGGCAGGCTGACGCACATCGACGAGGCGGGGGCGGCCCGCATGGTCGACGTATCCGGGAAGGACGTCACCGCCCGCACCGCGCGCGCCACCGGCCGCGTCCTGGTCTCCCCGTACGTCGTGGAGTTGCTGCGCGGCGAAGGCGTCCCGAAGGGTGACGCGCTCGCCACGGCACGGATCGCCGGGATCATGGGCGCGAAGCGCACGCCCGACCTGATCCCGCTCTGCCACCCCCTCGCCGTCTCCGGCGTGAAGCTCGACCTTGTCGTCGCCGACGACGCGGTCGAGATCGCCGCCACGGTGAAGACGACGGACCGCACGGGGGTGGAGATGGAGGCACTCACGGCGGTCTCCGTCGCCGCCCTCACGGTCGTGGA
This sequence comes from Streptomyces kurssanovii, assembly GCF_040677245.1. Taxonomy (NCBI): domain Bacteria; kingdom Bacillati; phylum Actinomycetota; class Actinomycetes; order Kitasatosporales; family Streptomycetaceae; genus Streptomyces; species Streptomyces kurssanovii. The sequence goes on along the minus strand of NZ_JBFAQK010000063.1, from coordinate 23,704 downwards.
CATGGTCAAGGCCGTCGACAAGGCGGCGGTGATCACCGACATCCGCGTCGAGGAGAAGACGGGCGGCAAGTCCGGCGACTGGACCCGCGGGGGACACGAGGGAGCAGAAGGAGCGCACGCATGACCGCCGACCACGCCACGGCCCCGTACCGCGCGCTCGTCGTCACCGCCTCCAACCGGGCGGCGGCCGGGGTGTACGAGGACACGGGCGGCCCGCTCATCGCCGAGAAGCTCACCGCGATGGGCTTCGCCGTGGACGGCCCCAGGGTCGTCCCTGACGGAGACCCGGTCGGCGATGCGCTGCGCGCCGGAGTGGCCGACCGGTACGACGTCATCGTCACCACCGGCGGTACGGGCGTCTCGCCCACCGACCGCACGCCCGAAGTGACCCGCGCCCTCCTCGATCACGAGGTCCCCGGCATCCCGGAGGCGATCCGCGCGTACGGACGCGAGAAGGTGCCCACCGCCGTGCTCTCGCGCGGAGTCGCCGGAGTCGCCGGCCGCACCCTGATCGTCAACCTCCCCGGCTCCACCGGGGGCGTGCGGGACGGGCTCGCGGTGCTTGAGCAGATCCTGCGCCATGCCGTCGACCAGTTGCGCGGCGGCGACCATCCCAGACCGTCATGAGCGTCAGCTGGCCGGTCGTCCTGGTGGACGGTGACATCACCCTCCGCCCCATAAAGCTGCGCGACCAGCGCACCTGGCGCGAGGTCAACCGGCGCAACCGCGACTGGCTGCGTCCCTGGGAGGCGACGATCCCGCCCCCGGCGCCGGGCGGGCCGCTCATCCAGCGGCCGACGTACCGGCAGATGGTCCGCCATCTGCGGGCGGAGGCGAACGCGGGCCGGATGCTGCCGTTCGTGATCGAGTACCAGGGCAGGCTCGTCGGGCAGCTGACCGTGGCCGGGATCACCTGGGGCTCGATGTGCTCCGGCCATGTCGGCTACTGGGTCGACCGAAGCATCGCTGGCCGCGGGGTCATGCCGACGGCTGTCGCCCTGGCCGTGGACCACTGTTTCCGTTCGGTGGGTCTGCACCGCATCGAGGTCTGCATTCGGCCCGAGAACGGACCGAGCCGCCGGGTGGTGGAGAAACTCGGATTCCGGGAAGAGGGTCTGCGGCCCCGCTATCTCCACATCGACGGCGCTTGGCGGGACCACCTGGTGTTCGCGCTGACGGCCGAGGAGGTGCCGGAGGGGCTGCTCAGGCGCTGGCACCAGGCACGACCCGGAACCGCCCGGGAAATAAAATAAGTGTTCGAAATTGGTCAGCGGTAGCCATGAACCGATCTGAACAATCACAAAAAAAGTCCGTGATATCAGCCAGATCGTGCGACACACCGGGCCAATTGGCGGATGCCCTTGTGCAAATCCCTCTACGGTGTGTTGCGTGAGCAGCAGCGGCCTCATCTACGCAGTCATCGTCGGGGCCTGGGCCGCCTACTTGGTGCCGATGTGGCTCCGCAGGCAGGACGAGCTGAACGAAGCCCGTCCGACGGAACGCTTCTCCACCGCCATCCGGCTGCTGTCCGGACGAGCGGCGATGGAGCGCCGGTACGCCAAGGAGCTGCGGGAACGCACCGCTGAGCAGCCCGAGCACGACGTGGACCCGGACGCTGACACGGACCGTTTGAGTTCCGTGGACGTCCGGGCCTTCGCCGCGCCCCGCACCGAAGTCCGCCGGGACGTGACCGAGGACACCGAGCAGGAGACGGACCGGCCCGCCGGTCGGACCTCCGCCCGGCGCCCCGCCCCACGCCGCCGGTCCGACCGTGCCGCGGCCGCCGAGCGCGCGCGGCGCAGCAAGGTCCTCGCCCGGCGCAGACGGACGACGATCGTCCTCTTCCTCGCCTTCACCCTCGGCGCGGTGGTCGCCGCGGTCGGCGGACTGGGGCTGCTGTGGGCGCCCGCCCTGCCGGCCGTGCTCCTCAGCGCCTACATCGTGCAGATGCGCGCCCAGGAGCGGCGGCGCTTCGCGTTCACCATGGACCGGCGGCGGGCGGAGGCCGCGGCTCAGCGGCTGCGCGAGAACCGCCCGCGCCGCCACCAGCCGGCGCCGGCCGCGGCCGAGCCGGGGGACGGGCCCATGGAGCAGGCGGAGGACGCCGAGCCCGAACCGGCGCCGAAGCTCTCCCCGCAGGAGGCGGGCCGCCGTGCGCTGGTCGAGCAGACCGATCACGCGGAATGGGTGGACCAGCAGCGCCAGCGCGGCCCCGTGACCGGCGACAGCTGGGAGCCGGTGCCGGTACCGCTGCCCACGTACGTCACCGCTCCGGTCGCGCCCCGCGCGTCGAGCGGCGTCGACGTCAGCGACCCGGAGACCTGGAGCGCGGCCCGCTCCTCGGTGGCCGAGCCGGCGCCCGCCCCGCGCGAGACACCGGACCCGGAGGCCGGCGCCGCGCCGGGCCGCCGCACCCCCTCCCAGTCGCGCCGCGCCCGCGACCGGGGCCGCACACCGCTCTTCGACCAGTACGCCGACGAGGACCGGCCGCGCGCCGCCAACGAGTGACACCACCGGCGGATCGAGACGCCCCGGGGGGCGCTGCCGACGACCGGCAGCGCCCCCCGTTCGTCGTCCGTGACCAGCAAGAAGACCGGCCGGGTGACCAGCGGGGAACGGATTTCCAAGCACCCCGATCGGGATGCTAGAGTTTCACTCGTTGCAAGGGCCTGTGGCGCAGTCTGGTAGCGCACCTCGTTCGCATCGAGGGGGTCTGGGGTTCAAATCCCCACAGGTCCACCGCAGCTGAGAGCCCCTGTCGGAGTCATCCGACAGGGGCTCTCGCCTGTTGTGCCAAGTACTCACCCCCGACGACGAGTCCGGTGTAGTCGGGGCGCAGGGTTCAGCCGAGATGTGCGGCGGTGTGCGAGCACGGCCCCAGAGCCGGAGGCTTGCGGACACCGAACTCGTGGCGCAGCGCCGACAGTGCGGCGAGGTACCCGGACATGCCGTGGACTCCGGGTCCGGGCGGGGTCGAGGCCGAGCAGAGGTACACGCCCGGCAGGGGCGTGCGGTACGGATCCCAGCGGGGTGCGGGGCGGAGGACCGACTGCCGGAGGGTCATCGCGCCGCCCCCGATGTCGCCTCCCACGTAGTTGGGGTTGTACCCCTCGTAGGACGCGGCGCTGATGCCACGACCGGCGATCACGGTGTCGGTGAATCCGGGTGCGTACCGCTCGATGCGTGACGTGATCAGCTGCGTCGGGTCGCTGTCGTCGCCGTTGGGGACATGCGCATAGGCCCAGAGGGGGCGCTTCCCGTGCCTGGTTCTGCCGGGGTCGGCGACGGACGGGTCCACCAGGAGAACGAACGGTTCGGGAGCGGGCACGCCGGCGGAGACGGCCGTCTCGGCGGCAAAGACCTCCCGATGTGTCCCTCCCAGGTGCACCGTTGCCGCGCCGCCGACGGCGGGGTTCTTCCACGGGACCTGCTCGCTGACGAGGAGATCGACCTTCGCCGCCCCCGGCCCGTAGCGGTAGCGCTCGAGGCCGCGCCGGTACCGGGGAGGGAGCCGGCCGTTCGACATCCTCAGGAATTCCTTGGGGCTGACATCCAGCAGTACCAGCTTTGCGGAATGCAGCACCTCTTGGAGATCTGTCACACGATGGCCGGTCCGGAAAACTCCTCCGTGCGCCGTGATGTCCTGCGCCATGGCGTCGGCTATTCGGGCGCTCCCGCCTTGTGGGAGAGGCCACCCGGTTCCGTGGGCGAGATGGCCGAGCAGCATGGCTACTGCCGCGCCCGGGATCGAAGGAAGCGGGCCCACAGCATGCGCGGCCACCCCGGCGAGAAGGGATCTGGCCGCCTCCGTGGCGAATCGGCCGACGCCGAACCGTGTGCCGTGCGTCAGAACACGGCTCGCCATGAGCAGGGAAGCGGGGACATCCTCAGGGAGGCGGCGCTGCCCCTTCAATATGAGATCGGCAATCCCTGAGGATCGCTCCAGAAGAGGCTGCATGAGACGGCGCCACCGTGTTCCGTCCTCGCCCAGGTGCTCACAGGTCGAATCGAGGTCACGATATGCGAGTGCGGCAGCTCCCCGGTCGAGCGGGTGGGCATAGCTGACGGCGGGGTGGAGCATTCGCACATTTCTGGATGCCAGGTCGAACTCCTTGAAGAACGGGGAGGCTTCGGCCATCGGGTGCACGGCAGAGCAGATGTCGTGAACGATGTCCGATTCGAAGACGGCCTCGGTTCGCAGGCCTCCGCCGATGGTGTCCTCGGCCTCGTGGAGTTCGACCGACAGGCCGGCTCGTCCTAGCGTGACGGCCGCTGCCAGGCCGTTCGGGCCTGTGCCCACGACCACCGCGTCAATTGGCATTACTTCTCCTGGGGCGGGATCCACCGGCGAGCGGTTGGAGGGTGCGGCCGGATGTGTTCGTCATATGGCTCGAACGCGTGGCATGCGGGGCGCTTTCCCTCCGGTTACCGGAATGCCCCCTTCCGCCGTGAGGGCCGAGGTGAGCCCTCTGATCGCGGGTAAGGTGTTGGGTCGCTGTTGCCTGTTGGCGTGACCGGTCGACAGGCGGAAGAAACGCGGGGAAGTGAAATTGCGAAACATATGTCCAGGGGGAAAGCAGTGAGTCACGAAGAAGTGAATTCCCGATCTGGGTCCGCAAATATGGATGCGGCATCCGAGAGGGTTCTGGAGCTTACCAGGCGTGAACGGGAAGTCCTCCTCATGCTGGCGGACGGGATGCCGGACAAGGAGTTGGCGCGCGAGCTCGGCATCGCCTCGCGCACCGTGCGCGCTCATCTCGCAAATATAACCAGAAAGCTGGGAGTGGAGTCACGTCTTCAGGCGGCTCTGGTCGGGGACCGGCAGCGCGAGGTTCTGCTGTCGTAATCGGCATTGCCATGTCCGGCATTGCCGTCTTCGGCATTGTCAATGCCGGTGTCGCCGGGGGCGGCGATGCCGAAGATGTCACTGGTCAGATCGTTTTCCCTGAGAAATAGTGGAGCGGGTCGACGCCTCGTCGGCCCGCTTTCTGTTGTTCCCGTCGGTTCCTTTCAGTCGGAATTCGGGACATCGCTGAGGAGAAGCGACTTGAAGAAGTTGATCGCATCCGCCGCGGTCGTGGCGGGTGGAGCGGCTCTGATCGTTTCCGCACAGGGCTCCGCACTCGCCGCGCCCGTCGCGCAGAACCCGGGAGTCGTCACGTCCACCCACGGCACGAAGTCCGAGCAGTGGGTCGGCAGCGCCGCGCTGAAGGCGGCCAACCTCGCCACCAACGCGGCCAAGGCCACGAGAGCGGCCAAGGCCGCAGGCGTGCGGGGCGACGAGTCGGCGCGGGCGCACATCCCCGCTCCCGGGGTCGACGCCGCCGTGGTGTTCGACAAGTAGCCGTTCATCATCACCTGAAACGAGGGATCCCCATGAAGAAGAAGTTCGCCGCCGCCGCGGTGGGCGTTGCGCTCGGCGGTTCGCTGATCGCCGTCACGCTGCAGGGTTCGGCCCAGGCCGCCCCCGCGGCCCCCGTCTCGCAGGCCGCGGCCACCGCCCAGGCCGGCCCGATCGACACACCGCAGGTGATCGGCAGCCTCGCAGGAAAGGCCGCCAAGGCGGTGGGCAAGGCCGCGGGCAAGGCCTACGTCCACGGCAAGGCCGCCACCGGTTCGGGCGCCAGCAACCACAGCCTCATCGGCAGCCTCTGGGGTGCGCCGCCGGCCGGTGTGCCCCACCAGGCTCCCGTCACGGCTGACGTGGCCTTCGACAAGTGAGACTGCCGCACCAAGCACTCAGGAGGGCGGTGCTGCTCGTCGGCACCGCCCTCCTGGGCGGGCACTTCACCATGTCCGCGCTCTCCCAGGCCCCGCTCAGCCCCGCGAAGGTGCGCTACGAAGAGACGGTCAACTCCTACCTGGAGCCCTACTTCGCGCAGAACTGGATGCTCTTCGCCCCCGATCCCATCACCGATGACCGGGGAATCCTCGCTCGCGCCAAGTGCTCCGACGGCAGCGTGACCGATTTCTACGACGTCACGTACCCGCACATCAAGGCGGCCCAGGACAGCCGGTTCTTCCCGTCCCGTATGTCGCGGCTCGTGACCAACGGCCTCCAGTCCATCAGCAACCACGACGAGTTGATGAACCGGCTGCGTCAGAACGCCCAGAACGACAAGAAGCCGCTCATCCCCGCGACCCCCTTCGAGAAGTCCTCCAGGAACGAGACGATCACCTTCCTCTCCCGGTACTCGATGGGACAGATGCCGGCACCGTGCGGCGGCGGGCGACCGAGCGAGATACAGGTCCGCATGTACATCCACCAACTGCCCCCGTGGTCGAAGCGGAAGGACCCCGAGGCCGAGGGCAAGGTCGAGGTGGAGGACTTCGCCTGGCGGAAGGTGGAGGAGCTGCGGTGAGGAAGCTGCTCTCGACCCTCGACGCCTGGACGTCGCGTCCCGCCGGCATCGTCGGCGTGTCGGCCGCCCGCTGTCTGCTCGGGTTCGTCGGCCTCATGTACTACGTGAGCCAGTACGGCGACCGGGCCTATCTCTTCGGCCCCGACGGAGTCGTCCCCCAGCACGAGTTCGTCAGCCAGATCCGCGATTCCGGCACCTTCAGTCTCTACGCCTGGAGCGCCTCCCCGGCCTGGTCGGAGGCTGTCTTCCACGGTGGGGCGCTGGTCGCCCTGGCCGTGACGCTCGGCGTCGGCGGACGGGTGGGGCTCGCGCTGCACTGGGTCTTCCTGTGGTCCGTCTACCAGCGTCAGTTCGCCATCATCGACGGCGGCGACAACCTCGCCTATCTCGTCATCCCCATGCTGATGCTCACCCGCTGCTACGACCGTTTCTCGTTCTCCACCGGAGCGGCCCGCGCAGTCGCGCGGCGCCTGCCGGGCAGTGTGCGAGCCCTGTCGACGCCCCTGCACAACCTCGGAGTCCTCGCGATCGCGGCCCAGATCTGCCTCGTCTACATGGTCAGTGGCCTGTACAAGGTGCAGGGAGACGTCTGGCAGGACGGCACGGCCCTCTTCTACATCCTCCGCATCCCCGAGTTCACCTGGCCCGGTGTGTCCGACCTGGTCTACGGAAGCGATCTCCTCGTCTATCTCGGCACCTATGCCTCGGTGCTCTTTCAAGTCTATTTTCCGGTCAGCATCCTGGTGCCGCGGCTGCGTGCCTGGGCGGCTCTCGCCTCCATCGGCTTCCATGTGTCGATCGCGGCGCTCATGGGCCTGACCAGCTTCGCCCTGACGATGATCGCCTGCGATCTCATCTTCCTCAGCGGGGGCATCGACAGGGCGCTCGCCCTCGCCCGTCGGACAGCGGAACGGATCACCGGCAAGGGGACGTGGAAAGATCGGGCGCGTGCCGAAGCCGAGCGCCCCCGGCCCACCCGACTGCCCGAGCCCGCACCCCGAGAGTCCGAGGTCACGACATGATGCTGTTGGCGGAGTTACTGAGCAACTTCCTGCCGGGCCGGCTCAAGTCACGGCTTGCGTACCTCTGGTCGGCCGTGCTGATGACGGCTGTCACGTTCCTCGTACTGTCCGGCCTGGCGCGCTTCTTCGGCCAGGAGTGGGACGTGTCGTTGCGCTGGGCCGGCATCGCCGCGGGCTGCGTCGCCCTGGGCTACGCGCTGGTGTATCCGTTCGCCAGGGCCCGGTTGGCGGACGCGGAGCGCGCACGCACGTAGGCCCGTGTTGCCGAGCGACGCGGGTCCCGGTGCGTCTGCCGGGCACAGCGGGCGCCTGTCCGGCCCGCGGGAGAGCCCGGCCCGGGAGCGGCCAGGGCTCTCCCGGGCGCCTGTCCGGCCCGCGGGAGAGCCCCGGCCGGGGAGCGGCCAGGGCTCTCGTCATACCTGGCGGTTCAGCCCAGGGGGACGGCTCACGACACCTGGGCCTTGTCGTAGACGGCCTTCGCCTCCGCCCCGAAGTACGGGCCGAACATGCGGTTCGGCAGGAACGTGTAGCCGAAGCTGTTCACGGAGACCTGCAGACCCGTCCCGGTGGATTCGTCGAAGGACTCGAACCAGGGGCCGCCGCTGGAGCCGCCCGTCATGTTGCAGCCGAGGCTGTGGTCCTTTGAGAAGAGGAAGTCCTTCGAGCTGTTGCCGCTGCAGTGGATGAGCTTGGAGCCGTCGTACGGGTCGGCGGCCGGGAAGCCGAAGGCGTACATCGCCTTGTTGTAGCCGCCGTTGAACTTCAGGCCCTGGGCGCCGACGGCCTGGCTGAGTGTCCTGCCGTTCAGCGGGGCGACGACGGCGGCGCCGACGTCGTAGTTGATGTCCTCGCTCGCTGCCCACTGGTCCGTGGCGAGCGTCTTGGTCGCGCTCCACTGGCCGTACGGCGCCTGGCCGTCGGCGTAGCCGGGGACGAAGATCCAGTTGGTGTGCCAGGAGCCCTGGTACTTCACGCAGTGGCCGGCCGTCATGACCGTGCTGCCGTTGGTGCTGGTGACCGAGTTGCCGGAGCAGGATGCGGTACGGCCCTGGAACGTGAAGAACACGCGGCCGGAGGTCTTCACCACCGAGCCGCCGCCCGTCCACGGGCCGCCGGCCTGCGGGAAGGCCGTGGGCGCCACGACCGTCTCCTCGCCGGCCGGTGACGCGGGGGCCCGGAAGGTGCCCGGCGTGGCGCGGATCACGTCGAGCGGGGTGGCGCCGCGCATCCGCTCGGCGGTCCAGAAGCCCTTGGCCGCCTGCTCGGGGGCGAAGGACGCGGGAGTGGGGGAGGGGGACGGGGCGGCGCCGGCGGAGGTGGCGGACAGCGCCCCGGCGAGCAGGGCGCCGACGGCGGTCAGGACCGAGGCGGCTAAGCGGTGGCGTCTCACGCATGTCTCCTTCTGCCGTGCCCGCCCGCGGGATCACCGGGCGGGGTGGGGGACAGGACGGTGCGGATCGACGTGCGTGAGGCAGGGTGCCACGAAACGCGCAACTATGTCAGGGGCGCGTCAAAGACTTCGCCATGCACAGGCTGCTCTCGTACTCCCGGTAGTGGCCGAATTTGGCGCACGGCACGTAGCCGCTGGAGGTGTACAGCGCGATCGCCTCCGGCTGCATGTCTCCGGTCTCCAGCACCATGCGGGTCCGGCCCGCCTCGCGGGCGTCCTCCTCCAGCGCGGCCAGGATGCGGCGGGCCAGGCCCAGGCCGCGTGCCTCCGGGATCACATACATCCGCTTCAGCTCGGCGTCGCCGTCCGAGTACCCCTCCGGGTTCTCGTCCTGGGTGCGCCAGCCGCCGGTCGCCAGCGGGCGGTCCTGGTCGTCGTAGGCGATGAGATACAGGCCACTCGGCGGGACGAACATCGAGGCGTCGAGCGGCGTCGCGTCGCCCTCGTCGTCCCCGTAACGCTCCACGTATTCCAGCTGGACCTGGTCATTGAGCTTCACGGCGTCCGGGTGGTCGAAGCTCACGGTTCTGACATGCATGCTGAGAAGCGTACGTGTATGCGAATGGTGTCGGCCGGTATGGTGCCGGGATGCTCACCGTGACCTCCGTGAATGTGAACGGTCTCCGTGCCGCCGCGAAAAAGGGCTTCGTCGAGTGGCTGGCCACCACCGCCGCCGACGTGATCTGCCTCCAGGAGGTACGCGCCGAGGCCGATCAGCTGCCCCCGGAGGTCCGGAACCCCGAGGGCTGGTTCACGGTGCACGCTCCCGCGGCCGCGAAGGGCCGTGCCGGCGTCTCCCTCTACACACGGCGTGAACCGGACGCGGTGCGCATCGGATTCGGCTCGGCCGAGTTCGACGGCAGCGGGCGGTACGCCGAGGCCGACCTGCCCGGTGTCACGGTGGCGAGCCTGTATCTGCCGTCCGGCGAGGTCGGCACGGAGCGCCAGGACGAGAAGATGCGCTTCATGAGCGAGTTCCTGCCGTACCTGAAGGAACTGCGGGCCCGGTCGGCGGCGGACGGCCGCGAGGTCGTGGTCTGCGGCGACTGGAACATCGCCCACCAGGAGGCCGACCTCAAGAACTGGAAGGCCAACAGGAAGAGCTCCGGCTTCCTCCCCGAGGAGCGTGAGTGGCTCGGCCGGGTCTTCTCCGAGGCGGAGTACGTGGACGTGGTCCGCGGCCTCCACCCGGACCAGGAAGGCCCGTACACCTGGTGGTCCTACCGCGGACGCGCCTTCGACAACGACACGGGCTGGCGCATCGACTACCAGGTGGCGACGGCCGCGCTCGCCGCCCGCGCGGTGAAGGCGCACGTCGAGCGGGCGGCGACGCACGGGGAGCGGTGGTCCGACCATGCTCCGGTGACGGTCGTCTACGGCCAGTAGGCCCGGTCCGGACGGCGCGGACCGTCAGTTCTCGCCCAGGTCGCCCAGGTCGCCCAGGTCGCCAGGGTCACCCTCCTCCCGGCCCAGCAGCCGGGTGCCGAGCGGGCACCGCTGGTAGAGCACCACACGGCGTCGCCGGCGGCCGCGGACCAGCCGGGCCCGTCGCAGGATGCCCAGGTGGTAGGAGACCGTCGCGGGCGCCAGAGCCATGTCGCGGCTCAACTCCCAGGTCGAGCGGGGTTCGTCGAGGCCGGCGAGCAGCAGGGCCCGGGTGTCGCCGATCAGTTCGCGCAGCGCATCGTCGCCCTGTTCCGGGGAGGAACCCCACAGCCGGGAGACCCCGCGCGCGGGGTAGGTCAGGACGGGCGGCCGTGGACGCTCGGCGCTGAACAGGACCTGCGCGTCCACGGCGGTGGAGGGGACCAGGACGAAACCGTCGGTGGCCCAGTCGACCACCACGTCGTACGGGCGGGCGACGCGGATCTCGCCGTCCCGCCAGCGCACCCCGTCCCCCAGGTCGTCGATCATGGCTCCCGCGCCGAGGCCGGCCATTTTCTCGGCGCGGTGGCTCACATCGTCCTCGAGAACGGCACGGATCGCGTCCCACTCCGGTGCGAGCGCGGCGGTGAAGTAGTCGACGAGGGCGTCCGCCACGCGCGAGGCCAGTGCGGCGGGGCCGGCCCGCAGCGCGTCGGCGACCGGGGGCGGCATGGGGCGACGCCACCTCTCGTACGCCGCGGTGCTCGGGAAGGCGTCGGCGACCTCCGGACGCACCGCGCGCCCGCGGAAGGCGATGTCCAGGTGGTGGTCGACCTCGTCCGGCGGGGTCCGGCGTACCACGTCCGCGGCCCGCTCCACGGAGACCAGGGCGCTGCCCGGCGACGGGGTGAGGAAGTCGGGCGTGTAGGGGTGGTCGTGCGGGATCAGGCCGTGGAGCAGTTCGAGAGAACGGGGATCCGCTCCCGTCGCGGCGCGGTCGAGGCGGCGACGGAGGTGCGCGGGCTGCAGCCGCAGGGCCCTTCGGCGGATGCCGCTGACCGTCTCCGTCGCGGCACAGATCGCGAACCGTGAACGCCCGAGGGTGTCCGCCGACACCGGAATCCGTACCGTCACGCCGTCCGCCTCCCCCGCGCCCCCGGTCCGGGCGCGCCCAGTGTGCCACGCGGCCCGGGGGACCGATCCGATTCGAGCACGCTCGAATCCGTGGGCCGCGGACTCCGGCTCCTGTTGGGTCGTCGTCGTCACCGCGTCACCCCGTACCAGGTGAAGGAGTGCACCTCATGCCCGTCGATCGTCGCCGTTTCCTTCTGAGCGGTACCGCCGCCGGCGCCCTCGCCGTCGTCGGCGGAGCCGGCCTCTCAGGTCATGCCGCCGCGGCCACGGCCCGCCCGGCGAACGCCCCGGCTGCCAGGGAGCCGGTCGTCGTCGGCGCCAATCCGGGTCTGGTGCTCTACGACGGGGACCGGCTCACGGCGTACGCCTCGGTCTGGCAGGTCGACTGGTCCCCCTACGGCGCCGGGAACGTCCTCGTCCTGTGGCACCGGGACCAGGTGCACCTCTACGGCTCCGATCCGCGGCTGGCGCTGTGGCTGGAGCGGGACTTCGTGCGCCACTTCCCGGAGGCGGAGGGCCTGTTGTGGCCCGCGCCGGTCGTGCACCGGGTGCCGGTGCGGGTGCGGGTGGACCTGGCGCACGGCCTGCGGGCCGACGCGGCCGACGTGCGCGTCGCCATGGGCGACGTCCTCGGCAGGCGTGCGTTCGCCACCGACGCGTTCCCTCTCGGCGGCGGGCTCGAGCACAGCCTCAGTCTCGTCCTCGGTCCGTGCGGGCACGGCTCTGTCCGAGTCGGCGGGCGCGCCGTCGCCGGACTGCCGCGTGTCGGAGGTACGGCGGCGCGGCCCACGTCGACGGCCTACCTCGCCGTCGCGGAGGTCTGGCAACGCCCGGTGGGCGCCGCTTCGTTGGCGGCGGGCTGAGCTCCGGCCACCGGTGCCGGCGCGGGCCGAACCCGGTGGCCGGGCCGACGCCGACACCGACACCGACACCGGCGACGGTGATCGGGGCCGGTGATCCGGTGCCGGAAGGCCGGGGACCGGAGCCGGCCGGGCGGCCGGGCCGGGCGACACGGGGCGTCCGGTCCGGTGGCCCGGCCCACGCAAGGAAGGGCGCACCCGCCATGGGCGGGTGCGCCCTGCGCGGCCCGTAGGCCGCAGACCTACGCCGCCTCGTCAGGCGTCGTAGTCCTCGACCCTGTCGCGGCGCTCGCGCATCGCGCTCTCGCCACGCTCCTGCATGGACTCCCGGGACCGGGCGCCCTGCTGCTCACGACCCTGCTGGGTCCGCTCGGAGACCTCTTCGCGGGCGCGGCGTGCGCGCTCCGCCTGGTCGCCCTTGCCGGCCTTCTGCTTCGCCTGGTCCGCGAGCTCCTGCGCCTTGTCCTTGAACTGGTCTGAGATGCCCATGAAATGTCACTCCTAAGAGGGGTGTGGGGGGTTCGGGGGCAGTCATGCCCCCGGGGCTGCGACCAGCGTTGCACGCACGGACAAAGCACGCATTTCGATCAGTTACGCTCAGTGGTTCTGCTTCCGGCCCGCCTCGTCGGCCGCCCCGCCGGCCCCCACGAGGCCCGTGGAGACGCCGTCGAGGCGCGGTTCGAACCGGCGCATCTCGCGCTGTCCCACCGTGCCGATGACCGCCGGGAGATAACCGCGGATCGACTGCATCCCCCGCAGCCACCACTGCGCGTACACATGCGCGGAACGGCGTTCGATGCCGGCCACGATCCGGTCCACCGCGGGGCCGAGCGGGTAGGTGCGGTTCGACGGCCACGGGAGCCGCTGCCGGAGTTCGCGCATCACGTCGTCCTGGTCGGCGCCACGCACCATGTCGGTGTCCGTCCAGGACAGATACCCGACACCGACCCGCACACCGCGGTGGCCTACCTCGGCCCGCAGACTGTGCGCGAACGCCTCCACCCCCGACTTGGACGCGCAGTACGCCGACATCATGGGCGCGGGCGTGATCGCGGCGAGCGACGCGATCTGGAGGAAGTACCCGCGGCTCTCCAGGAGTACGGGCAGGAAGGCCCGCCCCGTCACGGCGCTTCCGATCAGATTGACCTCGATGACCCGCCGCCAGGCGACCGGGTCCGAGTGCAGGAACGGACCGCCGGACGCCACGCCCGCGTTGGCGACGACGATGTCGACCTTGCCGAAACGCTCCTTGACCTCCTGCGCGACCCTGGCCATCGCCTCGTGGTCGGTGACGTCCGCGTGCCAGTGGTCGCTCTCGCTGTGGAGCCGCTCGGAGACCTTCTTCAGTTCGTCCGGCTCGAGGCCGACCAGCGCCACCTTCGCGCCGCGTGCGGACAGTTTGCGTGCCAGCAGCTCGCCGACGCCGCGCGCCGCGCCCGTGACGACCGCGACCTGCCCTTCCAGGCTCACCCTGCTCATGCGGCTTCCTCCTTCGTGTCCAGGTACGCGCCGGTCAGCTCACGGATCTTGGCGGTGACGGCCTCCGGGGCCTCCACCGGCGTCATGTGGCCCATCCCCGCGAGCTCCACCAGCTCGAGGCACTGCGGGAGTTCGGCGGCCAGCCGCCTGGCGTGAACCATCGGCGTGAGCCGGTCGGCGGTTCCGCCGACGACGATCGCGGGCACGTCCAGGGCCCGTACGCCCTTGTCGAGGTCGAGTTCGCCGAGGACCTGCGACCAGGCCACCCGGGCGGTCCGCGGGCAGGCGTGCACGATGCGCGCGCACTCGTCGACCCGCTCCGGAGAGGAACCGGGGCCCATCGTCCCGTACTTGAGGATGCGCCGGGACACGGGCGTGACCGGTCCGAGCGGTGCGCGGGCCCCGAGGATCAGATGCGTGAGCCTGGTCCGCAGCCGGCCGGGCCGCATCGGCAGGACGACGGACTCCTCGACCAGCCGGGCGCTGCCGGTGCTGCACAGCAGCACGGCCGCCGCGTGCTCGCGGAAGCCGGCCCGGCCCGCCGCGGCCATCATCGTCATGCCGCCCATGGAGTGCCCGCCGAGCACGGCCTTCTCGCCGGGCGCGAGGACGGCTCCGAGCACCGCCTCCAGGTCGTCGGCCAGCCGCTCGGTGCCCACCGCTCCCGCCGGCGTGCGACCGTGGCCCCGCTGGTCGTAGACGACGACGCGGTGGTCGGGGACCAGGTCCCGTATCTGGGCGGCCCAGAAGAGGGTGGAGCAGGTCCAGCCGTGGGCGAGCACGACCGTGGGGGCTCCCTCGGGGCCGTGCACCTCGACGTGGATACGGGCTCCGTCGGCGGAGACCGCGGTCAGTTCGCGGTCGGCGACGGGCGGGGCGTCGGTGCGACGCAATAGCCGGCTCATGCGACGACCTCCGCGTCCTTCGTGCCCGTGCCGCCCTGTGCGCCGGCGGCCTCCACCGGCTGCTTGCCGGCGCCGGCCCGGACCACTTCGTACTCGGCGAGGTCCACGTGGCGGGTCGCGCCACGGAACTCGGTGGTGGTGCCGGGCCAGATGGTGGTGTTGCGGCCGTTCTGGTCCAGGTACCAGCTGGTGCAGCCGCCGGTGTTCCACACGGTCCGCTTCATCCGCTCCTGCACCCGCCGGTTCCACGCGTGGACGGCGGAGGGGCGGGCGGCGAGGGCGGAGCCGGCGCCGAGCAGTTTCAACTGCCTCATGTAGTCGGCCATGTAGTTCAGCTGGGACTCGATCATCAGGATCATCGACGAGTTCCCGAGTCCGGTGTTCGGACCGATGATGGTCATCCAGTTGGGGAAGCCGGCGGCGGTCGCGCCGCGCAGCGACTCCATGCCGTCCTTCCACGCCTCGGCGAGCGTGATGCCCTCGGCGCCGACGACCCGTTCGGCGATCGGCATGTCGGTGACGTGGAAGCCGGTGCCGAAGACGATCGCGTCGACCTCGGCCTCCGTCCCGTCGGCGGCGACCACGGTCGAGCCGCGCACCTCGGTCAGCCCGGAGGCGACGACGTCCACATTGGGCTGCGCGAGCGCCGGGTAGTACGTGCTGGAGAGCAGGATGCGCTTGCAGCCGATGCGGTAGTCGGGCGTCAGCTTGGCCCGCAGTGCCGGGTCCTTGATCGCCTTGCGCATGTTGGCCTTGGCGAGCTGCTCGACGAGCCCGAGCTCGTTCGGCCGCTTGGTGAACGCCTGGACCTGCAACTCGCGGATGCCCCACAGCAGTCCGCGCCGCGCGGTGCCCGTGAACGGCAGCTGCCGGTGCAGCCAGCGCTCCGCCCCCGAGATCTTCCGGTCGACACGGGGCATCACCCACGGAGGTGTGCGCTGGAAGAGGGTGAGCTTCGCGACCTCCGGCTGGATCGACGGCACGATCTGGATCGCGGACGCGCCGGTGCCGACCATCGCGACGCGCTTGCCGCGCAGGTCGTAGTCGTGGTCCCAGCGGGCGGAGTGGAAGACCTTGCCGGGGAAGCCGGCGAGGCCGGGGATGTCGGGCATCTTCGGGTCGGACAGCGGCCCGGTCGCGGAGACGACGACATCGGCGGTGAGCGTGCCCTGCGAGGTCTCGATCTCCCAGCGCAGCTCGTCGGTGTCCCAGCGCATCATCAGCACTTCGTGCTTCAGCCGCAGGTGCGGACGGAGCCGGAAGGTGTCGGCCACGTGCTCCAGGTAGGCGCGGATGTGCTCCTGGCCCGAGAAGGTCCGGGGCCAGTCGGGGTTGGGGGCGAAGGAGAACGAGTACAGGTGCGACGGGACGTCGCAGGCGCAGCCCGGGTAGTCGTTGTCCCGCCAGGTGCCGCCGACCGAGTCCGCGCGCTCCAGGACGACGAAGTCGGTGATCCCCTCGCGGCGCAGCCGGACGGCTGCACCGAGGCCCCCGAATCCGGATCCGATCACCGCCACTCGTACGTGCTCGTGCTGCTGCTGGCTCATGCCGCCGCCTCCCGCTGGAACGGTCCCGTACCGAACACAAAAACGTTGCCAGCAATCACTGGCATGGTTGGGAGGGTAGAGCAGCTCCATACCGAGCGGTAGGGGTAGGACGCCACAAGTTACCGGCGGTACAACATAGGCTTCTGGTGTGAAGGAAGCGCGTGAGTACCGCATGGAGGAATTGGCCGAGAAGGCCGGCATCACGGTGCGCACACTGCGCTTCTACCGCGAGCGGGGGCTGATACCGCCGCCCCGCCGCGAGGGCAGGATCGCCTGGTACGACGAGCACCACCTCGCCAGACTCCGCACGATCGCCGCCCTGCTGGAGCGCGGTCACACCCTCAACGGCATCGCGGACCTGGCCACCGCCTTCGAGAGCGGACGGGACGTGGGCGAGGTCCTCGGCCTCGGCGAACCGACGGAGGAGACCCCGGTCCGCCTCACCCCCGAAGCGCTCGCCGACTACTTCGAGGGGCAGGTCACCCCGGAGAACCTGGCCACCGCGCTGGAGCTCGGCTATCTGGCGACGGACGGCGAGGAGATCGTCCACATCAGCCGCCGACTGCTGGACGTCTCCGCCGCGCTGGTGCGCGAGGGTGTGCCGCTGTCGGTGGTGCTGGATGCGGGCCGCCGGGTCCGTGTCCACGCGGAGGCCCTGGCCGGGCTGTTCGTCGACGTACTCACCACCCACAGCGCCGACGGGCAGCTGGACAAGCTCCGTCCGCTCGCGAAGAGCGTGGTGGAGGCCGAGCTGTCCATGGCGATGGACCGCCGACTGCGCCAGGCGCCTCCGGCCTGATCACCCCGGGGCCCGAAGGCCGTGACCACCCCGGGGCCCGAAGGCCGTGACCACCCCGGGGCCCGAAGGCCCTGGCCAGCCCGGTCCGGAGGCCCGGCCGCGCCCCGGTCCGAAGGCCCTGGCCGGCCCGGTCCGGAGCCGGACGGGGCTGGTTCGGAGCCGGACGCGCCCCGGTCCGGAGGCCCGGCCGCGCCCCGCTCCAGAGACATGACCGGCCCTTGCCCCGGGAGCGGTTCAGCGCGGCGGCAGCGGCGGCCTGCGCAGGTCGGGGACCTCGGAGTAGTCCGGGGGCACCGCGGCCGGAGCCGCCTTGAGCATGTCCAGGGCCAGCCGGATGGCGTCGTCGAGGCCCACATGGCGCCCCTCGGCCCAGTCCAGCGGTGTCCGGAGGGCGTACACGTCCGGCTCGACGCCGTGGTTCTCGATCGACCAGCCGTAGGCGTCGAACCATGCCGCGTTCATCGGGACCGTGATCACCGTGCCGTCGCCCAGCCGGTGACGGCCCGTCATGCCGACCACGCCGCCCCAGGTGCGGGTGCCCACCACCGGGCCGCGGCCGAGCAGTTTGAACGCCGCCGTGATCATGTCCCCGTCCGACGAGGTCGCCTCGTCCGCGATCGCCACGACCGGCCCGCGCGGCGCGTTCGAGGTGTACGAGACCGGCTGGGCGTTGCGGGTGAGGTCCCAGCCCAGGATCCTGCGGGTCAGCTTCTCGATGACCAGCTCGCTGATGTGGCCGCCCGCGTTGCCGCGGACGTCCACGATGAGCGCCGGCCGGGAGACCTCCATCCGCACGTCGCGGTTGAACTGCGCCCAGCCGGAGCCGCCCATGTCGGGGATGTGCAGGTAACCGCACTTGCCCCCGCTGGCCTCCCGTACCACCGCGCGCCGTTTGGCCACCCAGTCCTGGTAGCGCAGCGGCCGCTCGTCGATCAGCGGGACGATCGCGACCCTTCGCGGGGGGCCGCCGATCTCACCCTCCGCGGGGAGGAACGTCAGCTCCACCGTCGTGCCGCCCGCCGCGGACAGCATCGGGTACGGCCCCGCCACCGGGTCGACCGGACGGCCGTCCACATGGGTCAGGATCGCGCCCTCCCTGATTCCCGTGCCGGCCAGCGGGGAGCGGGCCTTGGAGTCGGAGGAGTCGCCCGGCAGGATGCGTTTGACCACCCATTTCCCGTCCCGGCAGACGAGGTTCGCGCCCAGCAGGCCGATGGCGCGCTGGTAGTGCGGCGGTCCCTCGTTGCGCCGGGCCGCGGTGACGTAGGCGTGGGAGGTGCCCAGTTCCCCGAGGACCTCGCGCATCAGGTCGGCGAACTCGTCGGGAGAGGCGACCCGTTCGACCAGCGGACGGTACTGCTCCAGCACCCCGTCCCAGTCGATCCCGCACATGTCCGGTTCCCAGAAGTAGCCGCGGATGATGCGGCCGGCCTCCGCGTACGCCTGGCGCCATTCGGCCACCGGGTCCACCTCGTGCAGGATGCGGCGCAGGTCGAGGAAGACGGTGGAGTCGAGGTCGCCGGTCTCCGTGGCGGGCACGGCGCGCAGGTCGCCCTCGTCGACGACGACGAGCCGGGTGCCGTCGCCGCTCACCGCGAACCAGTCCAGATGGCCGACCAGTTCGGTCTTGCGTGCCTTGGAGATGTCGAAGTGCTCCAGCGTGGGCCTGCCGGAGGTGTCGGCCGGGTTGACGAACGTCTCGCCCAGCGCGCCGGAGATGGGCCAGCGCAGCCAGACGAGGCCGCCGCCGGCGACCGCGTGCAGCGCCGAGTACTTGGACGCGGCGACCGGGAACGGCGTGACCCGGTTCTCCAGGCCCTCGATCTCGACGAGCACCGCGCTGTCGGGCGACTCCTCCAGAGGGTCGAGCCCGCCGGCGGCCGGCCGGCCCTCCGGTGTGAGAGCGAAGGGCGAGGGCGTCGCGGAGGAGAGCGGCACCAGATAGGGGCGGCAGCCGAGCGGGAAGGACAGGTCGCCGGTGTGCACGTCGTAGACCGGGTCGAAGCCGCGCCAGGAGAGGAAGGCGAGGTAGCGGCCGTCGCGGGTGAAGACCGGATTCTCGTCCTCGAAACGGCCGTTGGTGACGTCGACGATCGTGCGGTCGGCGATCCGGGCCATCCTGATCTGCCGCAGCGAGCGGCCGATGCCGGGCTGCGACCAGGTCAGCCAGTGTCCGTCGGGGGAGAACGACAGGTCGCGCACGGGCCCGTTGACGGAGCGGACCAGTTCGGTGACCTCGCCCGTGGACTCCTCCGTGGTGTCGATCAGGAGCAGCCGGCCGTCGTGGGAGGCGATGGCGATCCGTTCGCCCTCGCTGTCGGCGGCCACCTCCAGCACCCGCCCCAGCTGTCCCGACGCGAGCCGGCGCGGCTCACGGTCGCCGGTCGCCCGCGGCAGGTACGCGATCTCGACGGCGTCCTCGCCGTCCGCGTCCGTGATGTAGGCGACCTGCCCGCCGCTGCCCAGCATCGCCGGCAGCCGTACCCGCACGCCGGGGGTGTCCGCGATGGTGCGGGCGGGGCCGTCGCGGTGGGTGAGCCAGTACAGGCTGCCGCGCACGTTGACGGCGCTGGCCCGCCCCGTCTCGTCGACCGAGACCGCGCCCACATGGTTGGCGGCCGGCACCTGATACGTGCGGCGGCCGGCGCGCGGCCCGCCGAGCCGTACCTCCAGCTTGCGCGGCACCGAGTCGGGCCTGGTCAGGTCCTCGACGATCCACAGATCGCCGCCGCACTGGTACACGACCCGGTGGCCGTCGCTCGCGGCGTGCCGGGCGTAGAAGGCGTCGTGGTCGGTGTGGCGCAGCAGTCCCGTTCCGTCGGGGCGGCAGGAGTAGAGGTTGCCCACGCCCTCGTGGTCGGAGAGGAACGCGATCCGGCCGTCGTCCTCCGACCACCGGGAGGTGCCGTTGCCGTGGATGAACATGGGGCAGTCGAGGTGCCCGTTCAGGTCGGGGAGCAGTTGTTCGCCCTGCAGCCACAGCCGGCCGGTCGCGCCACCGCGGTAGCGCTTCCACGCGGCGGGTTCGTGCGGCGGCTTGCCGGTGAGCAGCAGGGTGCGCCGTTCACAGCCCGTGCCGCCGGGGTGGGAGGGCCCCTCCGACTCGTCGGTGACGGCGATGTCGGAGACCGGTCCCCAGGGGAGCCGGCCGCCGGGGGAGCCGTCGGTCGGGACGCTGTAGGCCCAGGAGAAGTACGAGAAGGGCTGGCCGTGCGAGGAGACGGCGAGGATCTGGCCGTCGGGGGTCCACCCGCAGACCCGGGTGTCGGTCGACCCCCAGTAGCTCAGCCGGCGCGCGGGGCCGCCCTCGACGGGCGCGAGATGGATCTCCGGGTCGAGGCTGCGCCAGTTCGTGTAGGCGATGTGCCTGCCGTCGGGCGAGAACCGGGGGTGCCCGACCCTGGTGCGGTCGACGGTCAGCCGCCATGCCCGGTCGGGCTGTTTCCCCTCCGGGACCAGCGGCGCGATCCACAGGTCGTCCTCGGCGGCGAAGCACAGCAGGTCGCCGTACAGATGCGGGTAGCGGAGATACGCGGCGTCGTCACTCACCCCCCAATGCTTTCCGCGCCCAAGGGCCGCGGCAACTTGTGGGGCGGGGTGAATCGCGGGGCGGCCGGCTGTGCGGCGCGACCCCGTGGGGCCTGACCGGGAGGAACGTCCGCGGCCCGCGACGTCCGTGGCGCGGAACTCGGTGGCCGGGAACGTCCGTGACCGAGGCCACAATCGAAACGGTTTCGTTTCGATGGCGCCCCGGGTACTCTCGAAGTGTACGAAACGGTTTCGTTCGATCACCGCGACCCGGGAGGCAGGCATGACACGCAGCCGGCTCACCCCGGAGCGCGAGGCGCAGCTGTACGAAGCAGTGCTCGACCTGCTCCGCGAGGTCGGTTACGACGCCCTGACCATGGACGCCGTGGCGGCCCGTACGCGCTCCAGCAAGGCCACGCTCTACCGCCAGTGGAAGAGCAAGCCCGAGCTGGTCGCCACGGCGCTCAAGCACGGCAAGCCGGTGCATGTCGGCGACATCGACACCGGCACCCTGCGCGGCGACTTCCACGCCATGATCGGACGCACCGACGACTGTCAGATGGAGAAGGACTCCGCGCTGATGCGGGGTCTGGCCCAGGCGATCCACGCCCATCCCGATCTCCACGAAGCCCTGCGTGAGCTGCTCATCGAGCCGGAGATCACCGGACTCGACGCGCTGCTGCGGCGGGCCGTGGACCGGGGTGAGGTCAGCGCGGACAACCCGGCACTGGGTTACGTACCGCACATGCTGGTCGGCGCGTTCGTCGTCCGGCATCTGATCGAGGACCGCACCCCCGACCAAGCCTTCCTCACCGACTATCTCGACGCCGTGGTCCTCCCCGCCCTCGGCGTCTGACCTCCCCGGGTCGCGACACCCCTCCCCGCTGCACCACAGCACAGCACCTGACGCGCGCCGCTCTCGTCGTCGGGCCGGCTCCCCATGCCCTGTTCACCCTCATTTACGGGAGTAGCCCTCGTGGCCACGTTTCTCTACAAGCTAGGACGGTCGGCCTTCCGGCGCCGCCGTCTCGTCGCCCTGCTGTGGGTGGCGCTGCTCGCCGTCGCCGGGGTCGGCGCGGCCACCGCGTCCACCGCCACGTCCTCTTCCTTCTCCATCCCGGGGACGGAGGCCCAGAAGGCCTTCGACCTGCTGGAGGAGCGCTTCCCCGGCGGCAGCGCCGACGGCGCGACCGCCCGGGTGGTCTTCAAGGCCCCCGACGGCGAGAAGATGACCGACGCCGGTCACCGTGCCGAGGTGGACAAGGCCGTCTCCGAGCTCAAGGACGGCTCCGACCAGATCGCGGCGGTCACCGACCCGTACACCGCCAAGGCCGTCTCCCGGGACGGCTCCACCGCGTACGTCTCCGTCACCTACGCCGTCAGCTCGATGGAGCTGACCGACGCGACGCGTGAGGCGCTGGAGGAGACCGGCACCGAGGCGCGCGAAGCGGGTCTGACGGTGGAGATCGGCGGTGACGCGCTGCAGGCGGTCCCCGAGACCGGGGCGGGCGAGATCATCGGCGTCGTCGTCGCGGGCATCGTCCTCGTCATCACCTTCGGTTCGCTGGTGGCCGCCGGGCTGCCGCTGCTCACCGCGATCATCGGCGTCGGCATCGGCATCTCCACGATCACCGCCCTGGCGAACGTCCTCGACCTCGGCTCGACCACCTCGACCCTCGCGATGATGATCGGCCTGGCGGTCGGCATCGACTACGCGTTGTTCATCGTCTCGCGCTACCGTGCCGAGCTGGCCGAGGGCAAGGAGCACGAGGAGGCGGCCGGACGGGCCGTCGGCACGGCGGGCTCCGCTGTCGTCTTCGCCGGCCTGACCGTGGTCATCGCCCTCGTCGGCCTGGCCGTGGTGAACATCCCGATGCTCACCAAGATGGGCTTCGCCGCCGCCGGCACCGTCGTCATCGCCGTCCTGATCGCCCTCACCCTGATCCCGGCGCTGCTCGGCTTCGCGGGCAAGCGGGTGCTGGGCCGCAAGGTGCGCAAGGGCGCGCCCGTCTCCGACAAGCCGAACGCCGGCACCCGCTGGGCGCGCTTCGTGCTGCGCCGCCCGGTCGCCGTGCTGCTCGCGGGCGTCGTGGGCCTCGGGGCCATGGCGATACCGGCCGCATCGCTGGAGATGGGTCTGCCCGACGACGGCGCGCAGCCCACGAGCACCACCCAGCGCAAGGCGTACGACCTGCTCTCCGACGGCTTCGGGCCCGGCTTCAACGGTCCGCTGATGGTCGTCGTCGACGGCGACAAGAGCGTGGCGGACCGCACGGTCGAGGTCATCAAGGGCCTCGACGGCGCCGCCGCCGTCACCCCGCCGACCCTCAACAAGGCCGGCGACACCGCGATGATCACGGTGATCCCGAAGGACAGGCCCTCCTCTGTGCAGACCGAGGACCTGGTGCACGACATCCGCGACCGGAGCGGTGACGAGGTCCTCGTCACCGGCGCCACCGCGATGAACATCGACTTCTCGCAGAAGATGAACGACGCGCTGCTGCCCTACCTGGCGCTCGTCGTGGGGCTCGCCTTCCTGCTGCTGATGGTGGTCTTCCGGTCGGTGCTGGTGCCGCTCAAGGCGGCCCTCGGATTCCTGCTGTCGGTCGTCGCGGCACTCGGCGCGGTCGTGGCCGTGTTCCAGTGGGGCTGGCTGGGCTCGGTGTTCGGGGTCGAGCAGACCGGCCCGATCATGTCGATGATGCCGATCTTCATGGTGGGCGTCGTCTTCGGTCTCGCCATGGACTACGAGGTCTTCCTGGTCACCCGGATGAGGGAGGCGTACGTCCACGGCGAGCGGCCGGGCGAGGCGATCGTCACCGGCTTCCGCCACGGGACCAGGGTGGTGGCCGCCGCGGCCGTCATCATGATCGCTGTCTTCTCCGGTTTCATCGGCTCCAGCGAGCAGATGGTCAAGATGATCGGCTTCGGTCTCGCGATCGCCGTCTTCTTCGACGCGTTCGTGGTCCGCATGGCGATCGTGCCGGCGGTGCTGGCCCTGCTCGGCCACAAGGCCTGGTGGCTGCCCCGCTGGCTGGACCGGGTGCTGCCGAACGTCGACGTGGAGGGCGAGAAGCTGCACAAAGAGCTCGCCGAGAGCCCCGGCGACCCGGACGGGGACCGCGAGTTGGTCCGCGTCTGACGCTCCCCGACCAGGGAGGACATGAACTCCGGAGGTGCCCCGTGGCGCGGCGTCCGCCGCGCCCCCCCCCGACACCCCCCCCCGCCCGCCCCCCCCCCCCCCCACGCCCGC
>NZ_JBFAQK010000062.1:0-45333 GCF_040677245.1 Streptomyces kurssanovii | reverse complement strand
GTTGTGGGGGGGGGGGGTGTGCCGGCGTTCGAGCCCCGCGTCGCCGGGGGGCGGGGCCCCGGCGCGCGCGGGGGCCGCCGCCGCTGTGCGACATCTGCGTGCGAGGTCTCAGACCCTGACGTTCTCCCGGGCCGCCGCGCGGTCACGGGCCGCCACCACGTGGTCCGGCTCCTTGGGCGTGCCGAGGCCGGCCATCTTCATCGCGCCGCCGACGACCGCGCCGAGCAGGATGAGAGCAGAACCGGCCCAGAAGCCGGCCGGGCTGTTCGCCACCATGAAGACGCCTGCGACACAGAAGCCGATGAAGGCGATGATGACGCCGGTCCAGGCGGCCGGGGTGTGTCCGTGTCCGTGGCTGCTGCCCGCCATGAGTTGCTCCTCGTTTCCGATGCGATTCGTGCGCCGGTGCTCGTGCTGAGCCGGACGCTCGTCCTTCATTGTCCCGTACGCCGGGGCGGGCGCGGCGCGGGGGTCACCCTTCGCGCGTCGGATCCTCGCCCCGGTCCAGGGCCTTCCAGAGGTCCTCGGGGCGGTCGGGGTCGGCCGGGCGTTCCTTGCGGGCGCGCGGGCTGCCGTCGCGCTCGTAGCGGCCGGACATGGACGGCCACCGCGGGCCGTAGCGGAGGGCGAGCAGTCCGGCGAGCAGGATCAGCGCACCGCCCACCGCGGTGACGTAGGGCCAGACCGTGTGGGAGAGGGCTTCGACGGTGGAGGCGGCGTCGCCGGTGGTGCGGGCGGCCTTCTCGTCGAGCGCTCCGGTGTCGGACGCGCCGAGGAGTGCGGCCGTCGCGGCGCCGGCGCCGCTCAGTGCGAGCAGTGCGGCGACGAGCATCCGGCCGGCACGGCGCACGGCGAAGACGGCGACCAGCGCGGCCAGGCCGACGATCGCGAGTGCCGTGGGGACTCCGGTGACGTCGGAGCCCTTGGCGTCGAGGGAGACGGTTCCGCCGCCGACGGACGCGGTGCCCTCGGCCCAGATCCGGCCGGCGGCCAGCAGGACGACGGTCGCGCCGACGGCGCCGAGGAACAGGGCGGCGGCCAGGCTGCGGCGGCTGCTGGTGGCGGGCGTCGCGGCTGCGGCTAGGGGCTGGGGTACGGGTACGGCACTCACGTACCCACTATCCCTTACCGCTCACCGGGTCGTTCAGGCGGTTGGCCGTGTGCACGGCCCGCAGCACCGCGGCCGCCTTGTTGCGGCATTCCGTGTCCTCCGCGACCGGGTCGGAGTCCGCCACCACACCCGCGCCGGCCTGCACGTACGCCGTGCCGTCGCGCAGCAGGGCGGTACGGATGGCGATGGCGGTGTCGGAGTCGCCGGCGAAGTCGAGGTAGCCGACGCAGCCGCCGTACAGGCCGCGGCGCGACGGCTCGAGCTCGTCGATGATCTGCATGGCCCGGGGCTTGGGCGCACCGGAGAGGGTGCCTGCCGGGAAGCAGGCGGTGAGCACGTCGAAGGCGGTGCGGCCCTCGGCCACCTTGCCGGTGACGGTGGAGACGATGTGCATGACGTGGGAGTACCGCTCGATCGACATGAAGTCGACGACCTCGACACTGCCCGGCTCGCAGACGCGGCCCAGGTCGTTGCGGCCCAGGTCGACGAGCATCAGGTGCTCGGCGCGCTCCTTGGGATCGGCGAGCAGCTCGTCCGCGAGGTCGCTGTCCTCCTGGGGCGTGGCGCCGCGGGGCCGGGTGCCGGCGATCGGGTGGACCATGGCGTGCCCGTCCTCGACCTTGACGAGGGCTTCGGGGCTGGAGCCGACGACGTCGAACCCCTCGAAGCGGAAGAGGTACATGTACGGCGAGGGATTGGTGGCCCGCAGGACCCGGTAGACGTCGAGCGCGCTTGCGGCGCAGGGGGTCTCGAACCGCTGCGAGGGCACCACCTGGAAGGCCTCGCCGGCCCGGATGCGCTCTTTGACGTCCTCGACGGCGGCCTGGTAGTCGGTGCCGCCCCACAGGGCGGAGAACTCGGGCAGCTCGGAGGCGGGCAGCGCGGTGGGCGGGGAGGCCAGCGGCCGGGCGAGGTCGGCCTGCATGGCGTCGAGGCGGGCCACGGCGTCGGCGTAGGCCTCGTCGACGCCGGTGTCGAGGTCGTTGTGATTGATCGCGTTGGCGATCAGCAGGACCGTGCCGTCCCAGTGGTCGAGGACCGCGAGGTCCGAAGTGAGGAGCATGGTCAGCTCGGGGAGCTTCAGGTCGTCGCGCTCGCCGGGGCCGATCTTCTCCAGCCGTCGCACGATGTCGTAGCCGAGGTAGCCGACCATGCCGCCGGTGAAGGGCGGCATGCCGGACGCGAGATCGCGCGGCGTGTGCAGGGTCTCGACGGTCTCGCGCAGCGCGTGCAGCGGGTCCCCGTCCGTGGGTACACCGACCGGAGCGTTGCCCAGCCAGTGCGCCCGGTCGTCGCGGACCGTCAGCGTGGCGTCGGAGCGCACGCCGATGAAGGAGTAGCGGGACCACGAACGTCCGTTCTCGGCGGACTCCAGCAGGAAGGTGCCGGGGCGCTCCCCGGCGAGCTTGCGGTAGAGCCCGACGGGCGTGTCGCCGTCCGCGAGCAGCCGGCGGCTCACCGGGATGACGCGGCGGTCGGCGGCGAGCTTGCGGAACGTCTCGAGATCCATGGCGCCAGACCCTACTTGTCGAGGAGTACGTCGGCGTCGAAACAGGTGCGGGCCCCGGTGTGGCAGGCGGCGCCGACCTGGTCGACCTTGACCAGGACGGTGTCGGCGTCGCAGTCGAGCGCCACCGACCTGACGTGCTGGAAGTGGCCGGACGTGTCGCCCTTGACCCAGTACTCCTGGCGGCTGCGGGACCAGTAGGTGCAGCGGCCGGTGGTCAGGGTGCGGTGCAGGGCCTCGTCGTCCATCCACCCGAGCATCAGCACCTCACCGGTGTCGTACTGCTGGGCGATGGCGGGAATCAGGCCGTCCGGGCTCCGCTTGAGGCGGGCGGCGATGGCCGGGTCGAGGCTGCTTTCGGGGACACTGCTGGTCATACGGGCCATTGTGCCGTGTCGAACCCGGTGACCGGCGGTGAGTCCACTGGGCGGACCCGGTGCCCCCGCCGTACGCTGGCGGGCATGTCGACCCATGCCAAGCGTGAACGACTCCTGTTCGCAGACCTGTTGGAGGCGTCCGGCCCGGACGCGCCGACCCTGTGCGACGGCTGGCTCACCAGGGACCTGGCGGCCCATGTGGTGATGCGTGAGCGGAGGCCCGACGCGGCGGGCGGGATACTGCTCAGCGCCCTCAAGGAGCGGGCGGACCGGATCCAGGCCGAGTTCGCCGCCAAGCCGTACGAGGAGCTGGTGCACCTGATCCGTACGGGGCCGCCGCGGATGTCCCTGTACGGGATCAAGCAGATCGACGAGGCCGCGAACACGGTGGAGTTCTTCGTCCACGCGGAGGACGTGCGCCGGGCGCAGCCGGAGTGGACCCCGCGCGAGCTGGACCGGGTCTTCGAGAACGCCCTGTGGGCGCGGCTCGAGAAGGGCGCCCGGCTGCTGGGCCGCAAGTCGCCGGTCGGTCTGGTGCTGCGCAGGTCGAACGGCCAGACGGCGGTGGCTCACAAGGGCACGCCCGTGGTGACGGTGACCGGCGAGGCGGGCGAGTTGACGCTGTTCGCGTTCGGGCGGCAGAACGCGGCGCGGGTGGAACTGGACGGGGACAAGGACGCGATCACCCGGCTGAGCGGGGCCGCACTCGGGTTCTAGTGCGACCCTGCTCCCGTGCCGGGACGCGCTCGGGTTCCGGTGCGACCCTGCTCCCGTGCCGTCAGCGGCCCCGGGCCCACTCGGCGTACGCGTCCTGCGGTTCAGGGGCCACGGCCGGGGGCGCCGGGGGCACGGCCGGGGCCGCGGGGCGCCGCCGGAGGAGTCCCGAGCCGGCCAGCGCCAGCAGGAAGCCGGCCGGGATGGTGACCAGCCCCGGTGTGTGGAGCGGGAACCAGTGGAAGTCCCGGTCGGGGAAGAGTGAGATCGGTGTGCCGGACGCCGCCGGTGACCAGGCCATCAGCACGGCGACCAGCGGCAGCGTCCCGTACACCGCCCAGCGCACCCCGCCCGCGGTGAAGTGCCGGCGGAAGATCGCGAACAGCAGCACGGGCGGCAGTACGGACGCGGCCCCGGCGAACGCGAACGAGAGCAGCACCTGCGGATTCCGTCCGACCGTCTGCGTCGCGACGAACACGGCGAGAACTCCGACGACGGCGACCGCCCAGCGCGCCAGGCGCACCTCCCCGGCCATCGAGCGGCGTCCCCGGCCGCCCACGCCCGTCGGCCCGGCGAGGTCACGTGTGAAGGCCGACGCGGCGGCGAGGGTGATCCCGGCGACCGTGGACAGGGTGGTGATGAACACGGCGCAGGCGACCACGGCGAACAGCAGGCTGTGCCGGGGACCGCCGGACTCGGGGTCGAGTGCGGTGGTGACCATGAGCAGGGCCGAGTTGCCTCCCGGGTCGGCGGCGACGATGTTCTTGTGGCCGACGAGGGCGGCGGCGCCGAGGCCGATGACGATGACGCCGGTGCACAGCACGGCGACCGGCCCGACGGCCCAGGCGGCGGCTCGGCGGGCGTTGCCCGTGCCGCGGAGGGGGTGCAGGCGCATCGTGATGTGGGGCATGCAGGCGGCGCCGAGGACGAGCGTGAGCAGGAAGCCGGTGAGATCGAGCCAGCCGGCGAAGCCGCGCCCGAACTGCAGGCCCGGCAGGGCGTACGAGTCGCTCCGGCTGCTCTGCCGGGCGGCGTCGAAGAGCGAGAAGGGCGACCAGCCGAAGCGGTTGAGGACGATGCCGGCGAGCAGCACGACCACGGCGACGACGACGACCGTCTTGAGGATCTGGATGTAGCCGGTGCCGCGCATCCCGCCGAAGGCCGAGTAACAGATCATCAGGGTGCCGCTGGCGACGGTGCACCCGGTGAGGGCACCCGGCGGGAGGTCGAACATGGACGTCATGATCTTGCCGGCGACAGCGAGCTGGACCACGAGCAGCGGGAACAGGACGACGATCGCCGCGATCCCGAGGGGCACGCGGACGGAGCGGTCGGCGAGCCGCTCGGTGAGGAAGTCGCCGAGCGTGTAGATCCCGCCGCCGCGCAGCGGCTTCGCCAGCACCAGCATCACCAGGACCAGCGAGGCGACGGTCGCCATGGCGAAGAGGATGCCGTCCGCCCCGACGAGAGCGACGGAGCCGGTGGTACTGAGCAGGGTCGCGGCGGAGACGTAGTCCCCGGCGACGGCGAGCCCTCCGCCGACCGGGCCGAGCGTGGCACCGCCGGCGTAGAAGTGCTCCGGGTCGTCCTGGTCGGCGGCGGCCAGGCCGCACAGCAGAAGCGAGACCGTGACGAACGCGAGGAAGACGACGAGGGCAAGGGAACGGCCCTCGAACCCGGCACCCGCCGCGACGGGCCCGACCAGGTGGATATCAGATGACATGCCGGGTAGATCACCAGGCATCCGTCACCGCGTACAGCGGCCGGTCCGGCATCGGTGCCCGCGCACAGGCACGGGCACCTCAGGGTGTGCGGCGTCACACCCCGGCTGGCGTCAACTCTCCAGCAGCCGGCGGGCGGTGAGGGCGAGGGAGACCTCGACGACGTCGGACGGCCGGGACAGCGAGCGGCCGGTGAGCTGTTCGAAGCGGCGGAGCCGGTTGAGGACGGTGTTGCGGTGGCAGTACAGCCGCGTCGCCGCGCGCTGCGCGGAGCCCTCGGCGTCGAGCCAGGCCGTGAGCGTGTCGACGAGCAGGTCCCGGTCGGCCGGCTCGATCGCGTACAGCGGCCCCAGTACGCGCTCGGCGAGCGCTTTGCCGAGGGCCGGGGAGGAGACGACGACCGCGGCCGGCAGGTGGTCGTCGAGGAGGACGACACCGCCGGTGCGGGGGCAGGCCCGCAGTGCTGTACCGGCGAGTCTTCGCCCCTTGCCGAGCGCGGCGAGACCGGTGACGGCGGAGCCGATCCCCACACGGACGCCGGGGGCGGCGCTCAGCCCGGCGGCGACGGCGGCCGGGTCGGCCGGCCCTTGGGGTGCGGCGCCGGCGCCCTCGCCGGGGCCGTCCTCGTCGCCGCCGTCCTCGTCGCAGCGGCGGGGACCGGACGCCGGGCCGTCCACCAGGTGCACGATCCCCAGTTCGGCCTCCGGGGTGGAGTGCCACACCACAGGAGTGCCGGACGGCAGGGTGACCAGCGGGCCGGGCGCGTGCGGATGCGCGGAGGCGGCCGCGATCACGACGAAGCGGCCGTCCTCCGGCAGTTCGAGCATCACCGACGCGTCGGGCAGGTCGGTGATCCGGGCCGTGCCGTCGAGCAGCGCCGCGGTCATCAGCCGCAGGCGGTTCTCGCGCCGCCACGCCATCCGGCGTTCGGCCTGGCGGTAGGCCTCCGTGACGAGGGCGCAGTGTTCGTCGACGAAGTTCCAGACGTCCGCGGCGACGTGGACGAGCAGCCGTATGTCCTCCGGGTGCCGGCGTGCCGTCTCGTCCACCAGGCCCTGCCACACCATGGCCCCGCCGAGCCGGAACGCGTGCAGGACGGCGTCGAGCGGCACGTTCTGTTCGGCGCGTGCGGCGCCGATGGAGCGTGAGGTGCGCCGGGCGATGTCGCGGCTCTCGCGGGGGCGGATCAGGGAGGCGATGTTGTGGCGCAGCGACTGGTACACCTCCTGCCACACCTCTGTCGCGTCGGCATCGATCGCCGCCCGGTAGGCGGGTTCCTGCTCGCGCAGCTCGCTGACGAGGGTGGTGGTCAGCCCGGCCACGTCGTCCAGCAGTACCTGGGCGGCGCGGTGCAGTACGGCGATCGCCTCGGCGTCCAGCAGGGAGCGGGAGCGGGGCAGAACCGCGTGGGGCGTGGGAACCGCCCTGACGCGCGAACGTACGAGATTCGACATGGGCGGCCTCCACCAGGAGTCGGCTCGCTCCGGCGCGCGGCGTGGGACACGACCGCACCGGATCTACCTGACGCTCGCAGAATGGCATACCGCCCAGTCGGTACCCAGGGGTTTGCGGCATAGTTCTCATCACGGTCCAGCAACGCAGGCGGTCGGCGTCAGGCGCCGGAGCGCTCCAGCAGACGTGCCAGTTCGGTCCTCGAGCGCACTCCGAGCAGCGCGAACACGTTCCTTAGATGGTGATCGACGGTCCTCGTGCTGACCGACAGCCGCAGGGCGACCTCCCGGTTGGTCGCGCCTTCCGCGACATGGTGGGCGATGCGCCGCTGCTGCGGCGTGAGCCGGTCCAGCGGGCCGCTCCCGGAGTCGCCGGACACCGCCTCGCCGGCGGCCCGCAGCTCGCCTCCGGCGCGTTCGGCCCAGCCGCGTGCTCCGCAGCGCTCGAACGCGACGAGCGCGTCCCGCAGCGGGCCGCGTGCCTCCCGCGTCCTGCGGCGGCGGCGCAGCCACTGCCCGTACAGCAGCAGGGTGCGGGCCCGCTCGAAGTCCCCGCCGGCCCGCTCGTGGTGGGCGAGCGCCTCCTCATAGCGGGCGGCGGCCTCCTCCGGCGGGGCGACGAGGGCGCGGCAGCGGGCCAGCTGTGCGGGCGCGAGCGGGTCGGCGGTGCTCGCCGCCCACGCCGCGAACTCCTCCACGGCGACGGCCGTTCCGTCCGTGCGGCCCGCGAGGACGGCCGCCTCCACGAAACACGGCACGGCGAGCATCATGACCGCGAAGTGACCGCGCCGCGGGCCGGGTACGACAAGGGGCCGCAGCCGCGCGGCGGCCTCCGCGCACCGGCCCGCCGCCAGGTCCGTCCTGGCCACCGCCCACACCGCGAGGCTCGCGGCCTGGGACAGCCCGTGCGCCGCGGCGGTCGAGCCTGCGGCGGCGGCGTGCTCGGCGCAGGCCTCGGCGTCGCCCTCCAGGGACGCGGTCAGGGCCAGTACGGCGTGCAGATGCGCGGCGCTGTTGCGCCGGCCCAGCTCGAGGGCGGCGCGCAGTCCCTCGAGCGCGTGCACCCTGGCGCGGGCGTGCCGGCCCGCGCGCAGTTCGGCGTACGCGAGGCGCTCCAGTGCCGGGGGCAGCATCACCCGGGGCCCGTGGACCCGTACGGCGGCCAGCGCCCTGGCGCCCGCCCGGCAGGCGGCGTCCACGTCGCCGACGACGAGCGCGGCGGCGGCCGACCGCAGCAGTACCGACGGGTCCCCGGCGTGTCCGGACGCCTCGACGCATTCCCGCAGCAGGGCCTGGCCGGTGCCGGTCCGTCCCGCGAAGACGGCCAGCAGGCCCTCGACATACCTGCCGAGCACCTCGTGGCCGTCCGGGCCGCCGGTCCGGGCGCGCGGGGCCGTGGCGGAACGCGGGGAACGGTCCGGGTCCGGCGCGTCCGTCACCGCCGCCGGGACCCGGGCGAGCGCGTCCACGTAGCCGTGCGGGTCGCCCATGGCCCAGGCGGCGTCCGCGGCGGCGAGCAGGGCGGCCGTCGAGCGGTCGGCGTCGTCGGCGGCCAGGAGCGCGGCGGCGGCGAGCAGGGACTCACGGGCGTCGGCCACCGGACCGTCGCACAGGGCGATCAGCCCGCGTACATGGTGGGCCCGGCCGGAAGCGGGGACGGCACGGACCCGGGCCAGCAGCGCGCGGGCCCGGCCGGGCTCACCGTCCAGCCAGGCGTGCTCGGCCGCGGCCGAGAACCGTACGCCCCGCAGGGTCTCGTCGGCCGTCAGTTCCGCGGCCCGCGCGAGGGCCGTGGCCCGGTCGGTGTGCGGCCGGGGGGCGGTGGCCGCGCCCGCCAGCGCGTCGGCGAGGAACGGGTCGTAGCCGCCTGCCGCGCAGGCCCGTTGGACCAGTCGCGGCAGGGTGAGGTGCGGCCCGTCGAGGGCGGCGGCCAGCAGCCGGTGCGCGGCGCGCCGGCGCGGCAGCGGCGCGCGGCGCAGTACGGCGGTTCGCAGCAGCGGATGGGTGAAGCGGACCCGGGTGCCGTCGTTGTGGAGTGTGCCCGTGCGCTCGGCGGGCAGCAGGCGGTCGGCGTCTATGCCGGCCAAGCGGGCCGCGCGCAGCAGCAGGGCGGCGTCGGCGCCGGCGCCTTCGGGTTCGTGTTCCTCCGCGGCCGCGGCGAGGAGCAGCAGGAGCCGGGTGTCCGGGGGCAGCACCTCGGCGCGGGCGGCGTACGCGTCCAGGATGCGCTCCGCGCCGGGGAGGGGGTGCGGCAGCGGGGCGTGGCCGGCGAGCTGGTCGGGCGTGAGCCGCGCCGTGAGCGCGGTCAGCAGCCCCGGGTTGCCCGCCGCCTCCCGGCGCAGCTCGTCCCGTACCAGCGGGTCGGCCCGGCCTTCCGTCAGCCGGTCGATCAGCGCGCCGGCGGCCGTGTCGTCGAGCGGCCCGAGCCGCAGCCGCGGCAGTCCGGTGAAGGCGTCCCCGCCGCCGGGATCGTCGGTCGCGGTGAGCACCACGGCGGCGCGGTCGCGCGGGGCGAGACGGCGGGCGGCGAAGCCGAGGGCGATGCGCGAGTCGCGGTCCCAGGCGTGGGCGTCGTCGACGCAGAGCAGCAGCGGGCCGTGGGAGCCGAGGATTCTGAGCAGCTCCAGCAGCGCGGTGGGCGCGGTTCCCGCGCGGGTCACGTCGTCGGCCGGCCCCGGCAGCGGTCCGGGCGCCGAGCAGAGCAGAGCGTGGAGTCCGCTGTACGGCAGCCGGGCTTCGGCGGGGGCGGCACGCGTGTGGAGCACCGTCCCCTCGCGCTGGTTGCCGACGGCGTGCCGCGCGAGTGCGCTGCGGCCGAGGCCGGGCGGCCCGGTGATCACGAGGGTGCTGCCGCGGCCGTCGCGCAGACGGCCCGACAGCTCGTCGAGAAGGGCGAGTTCACCGCTTCGGCCGTACAGCCGAAGGGGACTGTGCACGGTCGTCGATGGATTCACGCCCGGCAACTTACTCCCGCGTAACTACCCTCCGGAAGGGTCCGGTCCGCGCTTCGCGGCCCTGGCCCGCCGCGCTGGGCACGGTCCCACCGTGAGCCGCTCCGAACTGTGCGCCCGCACAGCACGTTGCCGGTGGCGGTCGTCCGCCACCGGCAACGTCATGTCGTCCGGGTGGAGCCGCTCCGGACCGGAGCGGCTCCCGATGGGTCAGGAGGTGTGCGGGCAGTTGCCCCGGTACTCCTCGATGGTCAGGCTGGGCCGCGGCAGCGGGCAGAGGAACTGCTCGTAGCGGGTGTCGTTGTCGATGAACCGCTTCAGCCACGAAATGCTGTACTTGGCGATCGTGGTGTTGCTGCTGTTCGGGGTGAAGTGGTTGGCGTTGTTGAGCTCCAGGTACGCCTTGTCGAGCGACGCCGGCAGCGACTGGTAGAACGGCTCCGAGTGCGAGGAGACGGAGGCGACGGTGTCACCGTCGGCGCCGATCACCATGGTGGGGGTGCGCAGTTCGGGCCACGTCTTGTCCGTGTTCCAGCCGGTCAGCGGGATCGCCGCCTGCAGCGAAGGACGTTCCTTGGCGGCCTCGAGCGTGCCGCCGCCTCCCATGGAGTGGCCCATGACCCCGAGCCGGGTGCTGTCGATCCGGCCGCGGACCGAGCTGCGCTGGGTCAGGTAGTCGAGCGCGGCGAGGAGTTGGTCGCCCCGGCTGCCGGGCTGGTCGTAGATGCTGTTGGTGTCGATGGTGAAGACCACGAAGCCCTGAGAGGCGAGCCGGGGGCCGAGCCACGCGATGGACGACTCGTAGGCGGTGAAGCCGGGCGAGATGGCGACGGCCCCGAACGTGCCGTCCGCGGTGGACGTCGGGTAGTAGATGGTGCCGCCGCCGAAGCCCGTGACGGCCAGCGAGGAGACGGACGTGTCGGAGACCGAGTACGGGCCGCGCGAGGCCTCGATGGACGCGACGGTCGGAGCGGGACCGCGCTCGTACGGGTTGTCGGCGGCCTGGGCCTGCGTGCCGGGCAGGAGGGTGGCACACAGCGCCGCCGCCGCGGCGGCGGCCGCGCCCAGCAGGGAGCGGCGGTGGGTGCGGCTCGTGGGGGTGAGGTGCACGAGGAGGGTCCTCTCGGGTCGAGGCGGTTACGCGCCGCAGGACCTGACCCGTCGTCACCAGGAGTCCGTCGTGCCGGTCGCGTACCGCCGTGTTGATGGCGGTACCACCGTCGGGGCCCGGCCCCCGGTAGGGCATCGGCAAGTTCACCGGTCTCCTCGCGGACCGGCGTCCGCCGCGGCGGGCCGCCCACCACGGGCCCTGTACACAGCGGAAGGGGCCGGCAGGACGTGATGTCCTGTCGGCCCCTTCGGGCTACGGTGTCTCAGCGGACCGGGTGGCCCGCCTCGCGCAGCGAGTCCTTCACCTGCGAGATCCGCAGATCGCCGAAGTGGAACACGGACGCGGCGAGCACCGCGTCCGCGCCCGCGTCGATCGCCGGCGGGAAGTCGGCGAGCCGGCCCGCTCCGCCGGAGGCGATCACCGGGACCGTGACGTGCCTGCGCACGGCGGCGATCATCTCGGTGTCGTAGCCGTCCTTGGTGCCGTCGGCGTCCATGGAGTTGAGCAGGATCTCCCCGGCGCCCAACTCGGCGGCCCGGTGCGCCCATTCGACGGCGTCGATGCCGGTGCCCTTGCGGCCGCCGTGCGTCGTCACCTCGAACGTGCCGTCCGCGGTGCGCCGGGCGTCGACGGAGAGCACCAGCACCTGGCGGCCGAACCGCTCGGCGATCTCGCGGATCAGCTCCGGCCGCGCGATCGCCGCCGTGTTGACACCGACCTTGTCGGCGCCCGCCCGCAGCAGCTTGTCGACGTCCTCCGCGCTGCGCACGCCGCCGCCGACGGTGAGCGGGATGAACACCTGTTCCGCGGTGCGGCGCACCACGTCGTAGGTGGTCTCCCGGTTGCCGGAGGACGCGGTGATGTCGAGGAAGGTCAGCTCGTCGGCGCCCTCGGCGTCGTACAGCTTCGCCATCTCGACGGGGTCGCCCGCGTCGCGCAGGTTCTGGAAGTTGACGCCCTTGACCACCCGGCCGTTGTCGACGTCCAGGCAGGGGATCACCCGTACCGCGAGGGTCATACGGCACCTCCATCGGTTCCGGTCGGCCGGTACGCCTCGACCTCGACCTCGACGACCAGCGAGGGGTCGACGAAGCCGGAGACCACGAGCATCGACGCGGCCGGCCGGACCTCGCCGAAGATCTCCTTGTGGGCGCGCCCGATGTCTTCCACGTCTCGGGCGTGCGTGATGTACATCCGGGTGCGTACGACGTCACCGGCGCCGAGCCCGAGCTGCTTCAGCGCGTCGATCGCCACGCCGAACGCGGTGACCGTCTGCTCGTACGGGCTGCCCGCGGCGATCTCGCCGCCGACGACCGACGTGCAGCCGGAGACCAGGACCAGGCCGTTCGGCAGCTCGACGGCACGGGAGTAGCCGAAGGCCTCTTCCCAGGGGCCGCCGGAGCCGACGCGGCGCACCGGGCCGGAGCCGGAAGGGGGACCTGCGGTCATGCGGACACCGCCGCGAGGGCCTCTTCCAGGGTGAAGGCCTTGGCGTACAGCGCCTTGCCGACGATGGCGCCCTCGACGCCCTCGGGGACCAGCGACGCGATGGCGCGCAGGTCGTCGAGCGAGGAGACGCCGCCGGAGGCCACGACGGGCTTGTCGGTCGCCGCGCAGACGTTCTTCAGCAGCTCGAGGTTGGGGCCCTGGAGGGTGCCGTCCTTGGCGATGTCGGTGACGACGTAACGGGCGCAGCCCTCGGAGTCGAGGCGGGCGAGGGTCTCGTAGAGGTCGCCGCCGTCGCGGGTCCAGCCACGGCCGCGCAGCGTCGTCCCGCGGACGTCCAGACCGACGGCGATCTTGTCGCCGTGCTCGGCGATGACCTTGGCGACCCACTCGGGGGTCTCCAGCGCCGCGGTGCCCAGGTTGACGCGGCGGCAGCCGGTGGCGAGAGCGGCCTCGAGGGAGGCGTCGTCGCGGATGCCGCCGGAGAGCTCGACCTTGATGTCCATGGCTCCGGCGACCTCGGCGATCAGCGCCCGGTTGTCGCCGGTGCCGAAGGCGGCGTCGAGGTCGACGAGGTGGAGCCACTCGGCGCCGGCGCGCTGCCAGGTGAGGGCCGCCTCGAGGGGGGAGCCGTACGACGTCTCGGTGCCGGACTCGCCATGGACGAGACGGACGGCCTGGCCGTCGCGGACGTCGACTGCGGGAAGGAGTTCAAGCTTCGGCATCAGAGGGTCTCGATCCAGTTGGTCAGCAGCTGGGCGCCGGCGTCGCCGGACTTCTCGGGGTGGAACTGGGTGGCCCACAGGGCGCCGTTCTCGACGGCGGCGACGAAGCGCTCACCGTGCGTGGCCCAGGTGATCTGTGGCGCGCGGATGGCCGGGTTGGTGACCTCCAGCTCCCACTCGCGCACCGCGTAGGAGTGCACGAAGTAGAACCGGGCGTCGTCGTCCACGCCGGCGAAGAGCGTGCTGTCGGCGGGCGCCTCGACGGTGTTCCAGCCCATGTGCGGCACGACCGGCGCCTTCAGCGGGCCGACGGTGCCGGGCCACTCGTCGAGACCCTCGGTCTCCACGCCGTGCTCGATCCCGCGGGCGAACAGGATCTGCATACCGACGCAGATGCCCATGACGGGGCGTCCGCCGGAGAGCCGGCGGTCGATGATCCATTCGCCGCGGGCCTGCTTGAGGCCGTCCATGCAGGCGGAGAAGGCGCCGACGCCGGGGACGAGCAGTCCGTCGGCGTTCATCGCCTTGTCGTAGTCGCGGGTGATTTCGACGTCGGCCCCGACCCGGGCGAGCGCGCGCTCCGCGGAGCGGACGTTGCCGAACCCGTAGTCGAGGACGACGACCTTCTTCTGTGGCGTCGCTGTGGTCATTCCCAGATCCCCTGAATCCGCATGACGCCCGCGATCAGGCACATCGCGGACGCTCCGGCGAGCAGCACGACGGTGCCCTTGGGCATCTTCTGCTTGGAGAACGAGTACGCACCGCCGGCGAGGAACAGCCCGACGACGATGAGAATGGTCGAAAGGCCGGTCACAGGGCGCCCTTCGTCGACGGAAGGATGCCGGCCGCGCGGGGGTCGCGCTCCGAGGCGTACCGCAGGGCGCGGGCGAGCGCCTTGAACTGGCACTCCACGATGTGGTGGGCGTTGCGCCCGTACGGGACGTGGATGTGCAGCGCGATCTGCGCCTGCGCGACGAAGGACTCGAAGATGTGCCGGGTCATCGTCGTGTCGTAGGTGCCGATCATCGGCGCCATGTTCTCGGGCTCGGTGTGCACCAGGTACGGGCGGCCCGACAGGTCCACGGTGACCTGGGCGAGCGACTCGTCCAGCGGCACGGTGCAGTTGCCGAAGCGGTAGATGCCGACCTTGTCACCGAGGGCCTGCTTGAAGGCGGCGCCCAGCGCGAGGGCGGTGTCCTCGATGGTGTGGTGCGTGTCGATGTGCAGGTCGCCGTCGGTCTTGACGGTGAGGTCGAACAGACCGTGCCGGCCGAGCTGGTCGAGCATGTGGTCGTAGAAGCCGACGCCGGTGGCGACGTCGACCTTGCCGGTGCCGTCGAGGTTGATCTCGACGACGACCGAGGTCTCCTTGGTGGTGCGCTCGACCCGTCCTACGCGGCCGCTCATCAGTGCTGCTCCTTCTTCAGTGCGCGAACCGCATCGAGGAACGCGTCGTTCTCTTCGGGCGTGCCCGCGGTGACCCGCAGCCGTCCCGGTACGCCGTTGTCGCGGACCAGTACGCCCTGGTCGAGGATCCGCTGCCACGCCTTGTGCGCGCCGTCCTCACCGTCGAACCGGCCGAACTGTACGAAGTTGGCGTCGGAGTCGGTGACCTCGTAGCCGATGGCGCGCAGCTCCGTGACCAGCCGGTCCCGCTCGGTCTTCAGCTGCTCGACGTACCCGAGCAGCGTATCGGTGTGCTCCAGCGCGGCCAGGGCGGTGGCCTGTGTGACGGCGGACAGGTGGTACGGCAGGCGCACCAGCTGGACGGCGTCGACCACGGCGGGGTGTGCGGCCAGATATCCGAGGCGCAGTCCGGCGGCGCCGAAGGCCTTGGACATGGTCCGCGAGATCACCAGGTTGGGGCGGCCCTCGATGAGCGGCAACAGCGACGGCCGGTGGCTGAATTCCACGTACGCCTCGTCGACGACGACCAGCGACGGCTTCGCCGCCTGTGCCGCCTCGTACAGCGCGAGAACCGTCTCGGCGGCGACCGCGGTGCCCGTGGGGTTGTTGGGCGAGGTGATGAACACGACGTCCGGGCGGTGCTCGGCGACGGCCGCGGTGGCGGTGGCGGTGTCGATGGTGAAGTCGTCCCCGCGCGGGCCGGAGATCCAGCCGGTGCCGGTGCCGCGGGAGATCAGGCCGTGCATCGAGTAGGACGGCTCGAAGCCGATGGCGATCCGGCCGGGGCCGGCGAAGGCCTGCAGCAGCTGCTGGATGACCTCGTTGGAGCCGTTGGCCGCCCAGACGTTCTCCCGCACGACCTCGTGGCCGGTCGTGCGGGTGAGGTAGCGGGCCAGCTCGGTGCGCAGTTCGACCGCGTCCCGGTCGGGGTAGCGGTTGAGCCCCCTGGCCGCTTCACGCACCCGCTCCGCGATCCGCTCGACGAGCGGCTCGGGCAGCGGATACGGGTTCTCGTTGGTGTTCAGCCGGACGGGGACGTCGAGCTGGGGGGCGCCGTAGGGGGACTTGCCGCGCAGTTCGTCCCGGATGGGCAGTTCGTCCCACGGGGAGGTGGTGCTGCCGATGTCGGTCACTGGCCCGGCACCTTCCAGTCGAAGCGGGCCTTGAGGGCTGCGCCGTGCGCCGGCAGGTCCTCCGCCTCGGCGAGCGTCACCACGTGGTGGGTGACCTCCGCGAGCGCGTCCCGGGTGTAGTCCACGATGTGGATGCCGCGCAGGAAGGACTGCACGGACAGGCCGGAGGAGTGGCAGGCGCAGCCGCCGGTCGGCAGGACGTGGTTGGACCCCGCCGCGTAGTCGCCCAGCGACACCGGGGCCCACGGGCCGACGAAGACGGCGCCCGCGTTGCGGACCCGGCCGGCGAGGGCGGCGGCGTCGGCGGTCTGGATCTCCAGGTGCTCGGCGCCGTAGGCGTTGACGACCTCGAGGCCGTCCGCGATGTCGGAGACGAGCACGATCGCGGACTGCCCGCCGCTGAGCGCGGGCACGATCCGGTCCTCGACGTGCTTGGTCGCGGCGATCTGCGTCTCCAGCTCGCGCTCGACCGCTTCCGCCAGTTCCTCCGAGTCCGTGACCAGCACGGCGGCGGCCAGCGGGTCGTGCTCGGCCTGGCTGATCAGGTCGGCGGCGACGTGCACGGGGTCGGCGGTCGCGTCGGCGAGGACGGCGATCTCGGTCGGGCCGGCCTCCGCGTCGATGCCGATCCGGCCGGTGAAGTAGCGCTTCGCGGCGGCGACCCAGATGTTGCCCGGGCCGGTGACCATGTTCGCGGGCGCGCAGGACTCGGTGCCGTAGGCGAACATCGCGACGGCGGTGGCGCCGCCGACCGCGTACACCTCGTCGACGCCGAGGAGGGCGCAGGCCGCGAGGATCGTGGGGTGCGGGAGGCCGCCGAACTCCTTCTGTCCGGGGGAGGCCAGTGCGAGGGACGCGACGCCCGCCTCCTGCGCCGGGACCACGTTCATGATCACGGAGGAGGGGTAGACGGACCGGCCGCCGGGGGCGTACAGGCCCACTCGGTCGACCGGCACCCACTTCTCGGTGACCGTGCCGCCGGGCACGACCTGCGTGGTGTGCTCACTGCGGCGCTGGGCGCGGTGGACGATCCTGGCCCGCCGGACGGACTCCTCCAGGGCGGCC
The DNA here is from genome assembly GCF_040677245.1 of Streptomyces kurssanovii. Lineage (NCBI taxonomy): Bacteria > Bacillati > Actinomycetota > Actinomycetes > Kitasatosporales > Streptomycetaceae > Streptomyces > Streptomyces kurssanovii. The sequence continues at coordinate 28,614 of NZ_JBFAQK010000062.1, read as the reverse complement.
CTGACGGCGGGGTCGAGCTCCTCCAACGCGCGCTTCAGCGCGGCGACCGGCACCCGGACCTGGTCGAGCCGCACACCGTCGAACTTCTCCCCGTACTCGATCAGCGCCGCGTCGCCGCGATGATGCACGTCCTCGCAGATCGGCCGCACCTTCTCCAGGGCGGCCGCCACGTCGAAGTCGGCACGGGGCAGCAGGTCGCGCAGGGCGCCACCCTCGGGGAGGGCGTCACCGCGCAGATCGATTCGAGAGATCACGGAACCAATTCTCTCAGACCCGATCCCACGCTTGTTTCCCGTATCAGTGGCTGATACAGGCCCCACAAGTTGACCATCACCACTAGCGTTCAGGCCGTCACTCAGCGGGAAGAACAGCTGTACGAGCCAACGAAGCGGAGGAGCGGCAGTGACCGAGCCGCTGGACGACGGGCCCCCGGACGGGCTGAGCCCGACCGAGCTCCACATGTGGAACGCCTTCAGAAACGGAAGCACGTACGACCTCAGTGACACCGATCCCCTGCTGAACGATCCCTTCTCCCCCCTGCCCTGGGGTCCCGAGCGCAGCGTCCGGGCGTCGATCGTGGCCCGGCTGCTGCTGAGCGGACCCGCCGCGAGGCCGGGCCGGGTCTGCGCGCTCAAACTGCGCGGCGTCCTGATCACCGGCACGCTCAAGCTGGCCGGCGGCAGCATCTCCCCGTACGTGGAGCTGCACGGCTGCCGTTTCGAGAACGAACTGCTGATGCCGGAGGCGCACTTCACGACCGTGCGCATGGTCGGCTGCGCGATCCCGCGGATCGAGGCGGCGAGGCTGCGTACGGAGGGCGATCTGCATCTGCCCCGCTGCCGCGTCGAACACGGCATCCGGCTCACGGACGCCCAGATCGGCACGGACCTGCTGATCAACCAGATCCATGTGCGGCCGGACCGCCGGGGCCGCGCGATCACCGCCGACGGGATGTCGGTGGCCCAGGACTTACAGGCCGAACTGATAGAGACCTACGGCGAGTTCAGCCTGCGCGGTGCGAAGGTGGGCGTCTCGCTCAGTCTGCGCGGCAGCCGGCTGCGGGCGGCGGCGGAGCGCCGCGCGCTCAACGCCCCCCAGCTCAGTGTCGAACGCACGCTGTACATGACGGGCGCCTGGGTGAGCGTGACCACGGGCAACCAGGGCGCCACTCCCCCGTTCGGCATCGCCGCCTACGGCACACCCGCGCGCGGCTCCCGGCTGCAGCCCTTCGAGTGCCACGGCGGCGTCCGGCTCGACGACGGGCGGTTCGGCGACGCGGTCGACCTCCAGCGGGCCCGGTTCGTGCTGAGCCCGCGCGAGGAGCTGTCGCTGCGCAGGATCGCCACTCCCGAGCTGCGGTTCAACGCGGAGCGCCCCGAGGAGGGGCGGGTCGTGCTGAACGGCGCGAAGGTCGTGACGCTGATCGATCTGGCCGCGAGCTGGCCGGGCCCGGGCGGCCTGGCGATGGGCGGCTTCGTCTACGAGAACCTGGTGCCGTACGAGGAGTTCCCGCTCTCCCGGCGGCTGGAGTGGGTGGCGTCGGCGACCCCCGAGTACTCGCCCGAGCCCTACGAGCGGCTGGCGACCGTCCTGCGCAACAGCGGCGAGGACGCGGACGCCCGCGAGGTGCTGCTGGCCAAGAACCGCCGCCGGAGGGAGACGCTGCCGCTGGCCGGGAAGCTGTGGGGATATCTCCAGGACCTCACGGTGGCGTACGGCTACCGGCCCGGCCGGGCGGCCCTGTGGATGGCGGTGCTGTGGGCGGCCGGCGCGATCGCCTTCGCCCAGGTCGCCCCACCACCCATCAAGCCCGACGAGCATCCCGAGTGGAATCCGGCGCTGTACGCCCTCGATCTGCTCATCCCGGTGATCAATCTCGGCCAGGACGGCCACTGGCGGCTCCAAGGCGGATGGCAATGGGCGGCCGCCGTTCTGGTGCTGCTGGGCTGGATCCTCGCGACCACGGTCGCGGCGGGCGCCTCCCGGCTCCTCCGTCGCGGTTGAGTCGCTTTCTTTACCGTCTCTTGACTTCGGCCGGGACAACCATTCCGTTGCCACCAAAGCTTCACAGCTGCCCTCTGGCGTGGCGTTCACCTGCGCGTTTTCAATGGTCCGCACCATGTCACTGATCCGCGCCCTGATCCGTACCGCGCGCATGATCCGTCATACGCCACGGCTCACCGACTGCCTCGCCCCTGACGAGGCGGTACTGCTCGACGCCCCCGACGACCGGCTCGGTCCGGCGCTGGTCGCTGCCGCGGTCGGGGAGTACGAACCGGCCGCCAAGCTGCTGGCGACCACACGGGAATCAGCCGAATGGGAGAACCGCGACCGGTACGTCGTCAGGCTCGCGGCATTCGCCCGGAACCGGGACGAATGGCTCGGCGACTGGCTGGGCGCGGCCCCGCGCGACGCCGACGCCCTCGTGGTCAAGGCCGAACTGGCCGTCCGCAGGGCCTGGGAGTCACCCGCCCGTACGGAACAGCTGCGCGAGGTGGGCCCGCTGATCGACGCCGCGGCGGAGGCCGGGCCCGGCGACCCCGTGCCCTGGCGGATCGCGCTCGACCACGCGCGCGGCACGCACGCCACGCACACGGCCTTCGAGACGCTGTGGGAACAGGCCGTCCGCCGCTCCTCGCACCACTACGGCTGCCACGTCGCGGCGCTCAAATACCTGTCCGCCCAGTGGTACGGCTCGCACCGCGAGTGCTTCGACTTCGCGGAGCAGGCCGCCGCCGACGCGCTCCCCGGCTCGCTGGTGCAGGCCCTGCCGGTACGGGCGGCCTTCGCGCAGCTGCTCGGCGGCGAGGCCAGGACATCGGTGCAGGACGACCGGATCGACGCGGCCGCGGACCTCGCCATCACCTTGTCCCGGGGGTACGGGCCCGGCGACCCCTGGCCGGCCGAGGTGCGCAACCTCCTGGCCTACGTGCTGGTGGCACGGGGGCGCTGGGAGGAGGCGCTGAACCAGTTCCGGCTGATCGGCCCGCACGCGACCTCGTTCCCGTGGTCGTCGGTGACCGAGGACCCGCTCGGCCGGTTCCTCCAGGCCAGGGACGACGTACGGACCGAGGTCGCGTCGGCGACGCCGCTGCGTGGACGGGGAGGACAGGTCCGCCTGCTCGACCATTACTCTTGACCGCTGTGACCACCGCTCGCCTGCCGCTCTTCCCGCTGAACTCGGTTCTGTTCCCGGGCCTTGTGCTGCCACTGAACATTTTCGAGGAGCGTTATCGCGCCATGATGCGCGAGCTGCTGAAGACGGACGAGGAGGAGCCCCGGCGCTTCGCCGTGGTCGCCATCCGCGACGGCCGGGAGGTCGCGCCCGCCGCACCCGGGATGCCCGACCCGACCACGGTCGTGGAACGCGGCCCCGCCGCCGGCTTCGGCCCCGACCCGGTCCAGGCCTTCCACCGAGTGGGCTGCATCGCCGACGCGGCGACCATCCGCGAACGCGGGGACGGCAGCTTCGAAGTGCTCGCCACCGGCACGACCCGGGTCAAGCTGCTGTCGGTCGACGCGAGCGGGCCCTTCCTCACCGCGGAGCTCGAAGAGATCCCGGAGGAACCGGGCGACGGCGCCGCCGCCCTCGCGGAAGGCGTGCTGCGGGCGTTCCGCAGCTACCAGAAGCGGCTGGCCGGCGCGCGTGAGCGCTCGCTGTCCACCGGAGCGGAACTGCCGGACGAGCCGTCTGTCGTCTCCTACCTCGTCGCGGCCGCGGCGGTGCTGGACACGCCCGCGAAGCAGCGGCTGCTCCAGGCGCCGGACACGGCGACACGGCTGCGCGAGGAACTGACACTGCTGCGCGCGGAGACGGCGATGCTGCGGCATCTGCCGTCGCTGCCGGCCGTCGATCTGACGTGGCGGCCCACCAGCCCCAACTGACGCGAGGACCTGCCTTGGCGAAGAACGCGACGAAGAAGACGAAGAAGCAGCAGTCGGGCGGTACGCCGGCGACGGTCGCCCTCGCGGCGGCGGGCACCCCGTTCACCCTGCACGCCTACGACCACGACCCGTCGTCCCCCTCGTACGGCGAGGAGGCCGCGGAAGCGCTGGGCGTCTCCCCCGAGCGGGTCTTCAAGACACTCGTCGCGGACGTGGACGGCGCGCTGACGGTGGCGGTCGTCCCGGTCGCGGGCCAGCTCGATCTGAAAGCGCTGGCATCGGCCGTCGGCGGCAAGCGGGCGACGATGGCGGACCCGGCGGCGGCGGAACGCACCACCGGCTACGTCCGCGGCGGCATCTCGCCCCTCGGGCAGCGCAAGCGGCTGCCGACGGTGCTGGACGCGTCGGCGTCGGCGCACGAGACGATCTGCGTGTCGGCGGGGCGCCGCGGCCTGGAGGTCGAACTGTCCCCGACGGACCTGACGTCCCTGACATCCGCGACCCTGGCCCCGATCGCCCGCGCGTAGCGCTTTTCGGGGCTCCGCCCCACGAACCGGGCTCCGCCCGGACCCGGCACCGCGCTGCGCGCGGTGTTTCGGGGGCTCTGCCCCGGACCCCCGCGCCTCAATCGCCGGCGGGGCTGAAGTTGCCTCCGCCGCCGGCCAGGCTGGATGCCGCGCAGCGGCATTTCAGCCCGCCTGGGGGCACCTCCCACGGCCGCCAGGCCGTAGGGGGAGATTGAGGGCACCGCGCGAAGCGCGGTACGGGGTCCGGGCGGAGCCCGCCACGCGGCGGAGCCGCACATCGGTACAGCGGGAAGGGGCGGGGAGGGGACAAGCCCCCGCGCAGCGGCCACGCCCGCCACCCGCAGGGAAACGTCACTGCCGGGGCGCAGCCGCCCCCGTCGCCCCCGTCGGCCACTCCGCCTCCGGCTCCGGATCCCGCGGCCCGAACAGCGCCGTCAGCCCCAGATGCACCACCATCGCGGCCACCGGCCACGCCAGCAGCGCCCCCTTCGCCCGCAGGTCCAGGTACGCGTCGAAGGTGACCCCTTCGCCGACCTGGCGCGCGTGCTCCACCACGTCCCTCGACGGGCCGAACCACACGCCGATGCCCCAGCCCAGCAGGGAGCCGAGCACGGCGCCGACCGCCAGGGCGACCACCACCGCGATGCCGCCGCGCCTGCGGAAGAGGAAGACGGCGACCGCGGTCAGCACACCGAGGGCGACGCCCAGCAGCAGGAACGTGCCGTCCGCGCCGATCGCCTCCTCGCCCTCGGTGTCCTTGAGGAAGACCGCCTCGTCGTTGGAGACCAGCGGTACCCGCGGCGCCAGCCACAGCCAGAGGAAGCCCAGGGCAATGCCCAGGAGCGTGACGGCCACGAGGATCAGCGCGGAGTCCCGCAGGTCCTTCCGCAGCTCCGCGGCCGACTCGGCCTCGTCCTTCGCCGGGTCGTAGGCGTACATCGAGGACGGACCCGGTCCGGTGGGCGGCGCCTGCCAGGCGTTGTCGTCCCGGGAAGGTTCGTGCGGCTGGTGCGGCGGCGTCAGAGGTGCGGTCACACCGCCATCGTGCCAGGCCCGCCCGGGTGACGCCTCACCGGACCGCTGCCCGCCGGTAGGCCCACGTCGCGACCGCCAGGGAGACGACGCCGACGGCCGCGCAGACCGCGAGGTCGAGGGCGACCGAGGGCCAGTCCGGGTGGGCGTCGAAGGTCCGGGCCATGGCCTCGACCCCGTACGTGGACGGCAGCAGATCACGCGCGTAGGAGACCGGTTCCGGCAGGCGGTCGGCCGGCAGCACGCCGAGCAGCAGCGCCGCCGACATGCCCAGCTGCCCGAGGAGCGTGGCCATTTCCTGGCGGGGCGCCAGCAGGCCGAGGGCCGCGCCCAGTCCGGCGAGGGCCGCGCCCGACAGCGGGATGACGGCGGCGAGCACCCACAAATGTGTCAGCGGCAGCTCGAACAGCACACTTCCGGCGACGGCCGTCACCACCGTCCCGGGCACGGTGAAGGAGGCGTACGCGCCCGCCGCGCCGAGCACCACCGCCGCGGGCGGCACCGGCAGGGTGGCGTAGTGGTCGAGGCCGCCTCCGGCGCGTAGCTGGCCGAAGTACTGGGCGAGCAGGTTGAGCGCCACGAAGGCGACGACGAGCACGCTCGCGCCCGCGACGACGGCGCGAGCCTCGTCGCCGCCGTCGACGACGCCCCGCATCAGGACCATGATCCCGACGGACTGGAACGTCGCCACGAAAAGCAGCGGGATGCGGGCGACCCGCGCCCGGGAAAGCTGCGCCCGGTACACGGCCGCCAGCGCCGGCAGCAGCCGCGCTCTCGGGGCGAGAGGCGCGGCGGCGGTCTCCTCCGCCGGCGTCCGGCGCGCGGACACCGCCGCGTCGGATTTGGCGGACACGATGCTCACGCCTTGACCAGCCCCTTCGTCGCGTTCCCCCCGAGTGCCAAGTACACGTCCTCCAGGCTCGGGGTGGCCAGGGTGAAGTCGTCGAGCGCCGCGAAGGCCGCGCCGCCGGTCACCGCGGCGACCGCCGCCCGCGCCTCTTCCGGGGCGAGCCGGAGAACCCAGCGCCGCCCCGATTCCTGCGCGGAGCCGCGCAGCGCGGCGACCTCGGGCACGTCGAGCGGGGCACGCTCGCGCCACACCAGCTCGACCCGTACCTCGCCGGCGACGTGTTCCTTCAGCCCGGACGGGCTGTCGCAGGCGATGACCCGGCCGCGGTCGAGGACGGCGACCCGGTCGAGGACCGTCTCCGCCTCGATGACGTTGTGGGTGACCAGGAGCACCGTCGCGCCGTGTTCGGCGCGGCGCCGGTCGACCGCCGCCCATACGGCGCGCCGTGCGACGGGGTCCATCCCGGTGGTGGGTTCGTCCAGCACCAGGACCGGCCGCTCGCCCACCAGGGTCGCCGCGAAGCAGGCGAGCCTGCGCTGTCCGCCGGAGAGTTTCTTGAGGGGGCGGCCGGCGAGGCCGGTGAGGCCCAGTTCCTCGAGGACGGCGTCCCGTTCCGCGCGTGCTTCGCGCGCGGACAGTCCGCGCAGCCGCCCGGTGGTCTCGGCGGCGAGCGCGACGGTCAGTTCGTCGAGCGCGGTGGACTCCTGGCCGAGGTAGCCGATGAGCCGGGCGGCGCGCTCGGGGTGGCGTACGAGGTCGTGGCCGAGGACGTGGACCGTGCCGGCGTCGGGGCGCATCAGGCCGGTGAGCTGTCGCACCAGGGTCGACTTGCCCGCGCCGTTGGGTCCGAGCAGCCCGAAGATCTCGCCGCGCCGCACCTCGAGGCTGATTCCGTCGCTGGCACGCACCTCGGGTGTACCGGGCGTGCCCCGTCTGCCGCGCGCGGCGGGGTACGTCTTGACCAGATCCCGCACCACGCACACCGTACTCACGAGGTACGAGACTACGGGGTCCGCCCGCCCCGGATGCCCTCGGGCCCCGGCTGCTCACCCGCCGGGCCGTGATCCGCGGCCGTCCGTACGTCGATCTCCCGCCAGAAGCCGGCCCGGATCGCGTAGCGGTCGTGCTCGTCGATCTGGTCGTCCTTGTGCGCGAGAAGTCCGAAACGTGCGGCGTAGCGCAGCAGTTCGCCGTCGATGCGGTGCGGGATGCGGGGGTAGAGCGTGGACAGTTTCTGTACGTGGCCGTTCTCCGGCAGCCGCTCCATCCAGCGCCGCGCGAAGACCTGGCCGACCTCGAAGGGATCACCGCCGACGGTGGTGATGTCCTCCTCGCGGTCGGCCCAGCGCTGTTCGGCGCTGGTGAGCTGGGCGAGGGTGGGCAGTGAGGCGGTCTCCGGGGGTTCGCCCAGCGTTCCGCCGCCGGGCCGTTCGATCCAGCCCTTGTCGGAGGACCAGCGCAGGGTGGCGTTCGGCGGATGGGGTGCCGGATGGGCGGCGGAGGGCTGGCCGGGGGCCCGCAGCCCGGCGAGGTCCTTGGGTGTGGGTACGCCGCCGCCCTTGGGGCCGGCCGGGGCGGGTGCGGGCTGTGCGCCGTCCTCGGCCGGCGCGGTCCTGCTGCCGTTGCGTACGGCGTCCTCCGCGCGCTCCGCGGCGGCGGCGAGCGCCGACTCCGGCAGCGGCGCGGAGAGGATGGCCGCGATCTCGGGCCGGGGAACAGGCGGCGGCGCGCAGATGCCGGTGAGTTCCTTGGCCCGTACGGCCCGGGTGATCCAGGCACGGTCGAGGACCCGGCGCTCGTCGGCCTCCGCGACGAGGTCCTCCGACTGGTTGTAGTCGCCGTCCGCGGCCTGCACGGCCCAGAGGTGGACGGCGACCCCGTGTTCCTTCGCGGACATCAGGCCGGGCAGCAGGTCGCCGTCGCCGGTCACCAGGACCACGTCGGAGCAGGCCCGGTTCCTGGCCAGTTCGGTGAGCTCCGCGTGCATCGCCGCGTCGACGCCCTTCTGCGCCCAGCGTCCGTCGCTTCGGGTCAGGGCGCCGAGCCGGACGGTCACCCGGGGCATCACCCGCAGCCGCCGGTGCTCGGGTTGCGGGACACGGTCGGGGGCGCCGTCGAACCAGTAGATCCGCAGCAGGGGTTGCCGGGTGTCGGCTTCCGCGAGTTCGCGCAGGCCCTGGATGAGGGACGCGTGGTCGACGGTGATCCGCGATCGTGCGGGCTCTCCGGCGAGAAGGCTGGCAGCGGCCCCCAGCAGATAGCCGGCGTCCACCAGGACGACGCAGCGGTCCACGCGTTCCACCCTCTTTCGGGAGCTCAACGGTGCTTCGAGATCCGGGATTGTTGCGGGTTTCCTTCGAGTCTGCCCGACCACGGGAAGGTTGACGTCCGGAACTCGATCATCGGCGTGGCGGATCGCGACGCGTACCGGCCCACCGGGGGCGACTACGGTCCGCAATGATCCAAAATGCGGCGGTTTTACGGGTATGTGAGTCTGGTCGCGGCCCTGGCCCCTAAACCCCCACAGGAGGCATCCCATGGCCAAGAACAAGAAGCAGGAACGCACTCAGAGCAAGGCTTCTCCCGCGGAGCGCGGCACCCAGCAGGCGCGCAGCTCCTCGATGGAGGCCCAGGCCGAGCAGCGGGCACAGGCGGTCACACCTTCCGACGTGGCTCACAAGGGCCGGCAGAAGCGCTTCGGTCACAACTGACCGTCCCGAAGCTGATCGCACAACGCCAGAAGGGGCGCTCCCGTGACGACGGGAGCGCCCCTTCTGCGTGCGGGACCGGTCAGCCGGCCAGACAGGACGGGCCGAGCAGTACCTTGAGGTCACCGAAGAGGGCGGGGTCGGGCTGGACGCGGTGCCGGTCGAGCCGCAGGACCGTGGTCTTGCGGGGGCCCTGGAGCTTGATCCGTACCTCGGTGTTGCCCTTGTGGTGGCTGAGGATCTCGCCGAGGCGGCTGACCATGGGCGGGGTGACCTTGACCGTCGGAATCGTCACCACGACCGGCGCGTTGGTGCCGGCCGAGGACAGGTCGGGGACCATCAGCTCCATGGCGACCAGTCGCGGGATGTCCTCGCGCTTGTCGAGCCGGCCCTTGACGAACACGACCGTGTCCTCGACGAGCTGGGTGGAGACGAGCTGGTAGGTCGCCGGGAAGAACATGCACTCGATGGAGCCGGCCAGGTCCTCCACGGTCGCGATCGCCCACGCGTTGCCCTGCTTGGTCATCTTGCGCTGCAGGCCGGAGATGATGCCGCCGATGGTGACGACCGCGCCGTCCGCGTGTTCCCCGCCGGTGAGCTGGGAGATGGCGGCATCCGTCTTGTCGGACAGGACGTGCTCGATGCCGAAGAGCGGGTGGTCGGAGACGTAGAGGCCGAGCATCTCTCGCTCCTGCGCGAGCAGGTACGACTTGTCCCATTCGACGTCGGAGAACTCGACGTCGAGCCCGAAGCCCGGCTCGTCGCTGACTTCCTCGCCCATGCCGCCGAAGAGGTCGAACTGCCCTTCGGCCTCCTTGCGCTTGACCGCGACCACGTTGTCGATCATCGGCTCGTGGTGGGCGACCAGGCCCTTGCGGGTGTGGCCCATCTCGTCGAACGCGCCGGCCTTGATCAGGGACTCGACGGTGCGCTTGTTGCAGACGACGGCCTCGACCTTGTCGAGGAAGTCCGGGAAGGAGCTGTACTTGCCCTTCGCCTTGCGGGTCTTGATGATCGACTCGACGACGTTCTGGCCGACGTTGCGCACGGCGGTGAGGCCGAAGAGGATCACGTCGTCGCCCTGCGCGGCGAAGTTGGACATGGACTCGTTGACGTTGGGCGGCAGCACCTTGATGCCCATGCGCCGGCACTCGTTCAGGTAGACGGCCGACTTGTCCTTGTCGTCCTTGACCGAGGTGAGCAGCGCCGCCATGTACTCGGCGGGGTGGTTGGCCTTGAGGTAGGCGGTCCAGTAGGAGACCAGGCCGTACGCGGCGGAGTGCGCCTTGTTGAAGGCGTATCCGGCGAAGGGGACCAGCACGTCCCACAGGGCCTGGATGGCCTCGTCGCTGTAGCCCTTCTCGCGGGCGCCCTTCTGGAAGAGGACGAAGTTCTTCGCCAGTTCGTCGGGCTTCTTCTTGCCCATCACGCGGCGGAGGATGTCGGCCTCGCCGAGCGAGTACCCGGCGATGATCTGTGCGGCCTTCTGCACCTGCTCCTGGTAGACGATCAGGCCGTAGGTGACGTCCAGGACCTCCCGGAGGGGCTCCTCCAGCTCCGGGTGGATCGGCGTGATCTCCTGCTGCTTGTTCTTGCGCAGGGCGTAGTTGGTGTGCGAGTTCATGCCCATCGGGCCCGGGCGGTAGAGCGCGGACACGGCGGAGATGTCTTCGAAGTTGTCGGGCTTCATCAGCCGCAGCAGGGAGCGCATGGGCCCGCCGTCGAACTGGAAGACGCCGAGGGTGTCACCGCGCTGGAGCAGCTCGAAGGTCTTGGGGTCGTCGAGCGGCAGGGAGAGCATCTCCAGGTCGATGCCCTTGTTGGACTTCACCATCTTGATGGCGTCGTCCATGATCGTGAGGTTGCGCAGGCCGAGGAAGTCCATCTTCAGCAGGCCGAGCGACTCGCACTGCGGGTAGTCCCACTGGGTGATGGTCACGCCGTCGGTGTGCCTGACCCACACGGGGACATGCTCGGTGATGGTCTCGCTGGACATGATCACGCCGGCGGCGTGCACGCCCATCTGCCGGACCAGGCCCTCGACGCCCTTGGCGGTGTCGATGACCTTCTTCACGTCCGGCTCGTTCTCGTACATCGCGCGGATCTCGCCGGCCTCGCTGTACCGCGGGTGCGAGGGGTCCGTGATGCCGTTGAGGTCGATGCCCTTGCCGAGGACGTCGGCGGGCATGGCCTTGGTCAGCCGGTCGCCCATCGCGTACGGATAGCCCAGCACGCGGGCGGAGTCCTTGATGGCGTTCTTCGCCTTGATCTTGCCGTACGTGCCGATCATGGCGACCTTGTCGGCGCCGTACTTCTCCGTGACGTACCTGATCACCTCGACGCGCCTGCGCTCGTCGAAGTCGATGTCGACGTCGGGCATGGAGACGCGCTCGGGGTTGAGGAACCGCTCGAAGATCAGACCGTGCGGGATCGGGTCGAGGTCGGTGATGCCCATGGCGTACGCGACGATCGAGCCCGCCGCGGAACCACGGCCGGGGCCCACCGCGATGCCCTGGTTCTTGGCCCACATGATGAAGTCGGCGACGACGAGGAAGTACCCCGGGAACCCCATCTGGATGATGACGTCCATCTCGTACTCGACCTGCTTCTGGCGGTCCTCCGGGATGCCGCCGGGGAAGCGGCGCTCCATGCCGCGCATGACCTCCTCCTTGAACCACGTCACCTCGGTGTGGCCCTCGGGGATGTCGAACTTGGGCATGAGGTTCTTGGCCTCGAACATGCCCGCCGTGTCGACCTGCTGCGCGACCAGCAGGGTGTTGCGGCAGCCCTCCTGCCAGGCGTCGGAGGAGTCGATCGCGTACATCTCGTCGGTCGACTTCAGGTAGTAGCCGGTGCCGTCGAACCGGAAGCGGTCGGGGTCGGAGAGGTTCTTGCCGGTCTGGATGCACAGCAGCGCGTCGTGGGCGGCGGCCTCGTGCGCGTAGGTGTAGTGGGAGTCGTTCGTGACCAGGGGCGGGATGCCGAGCTTCTTGCCGATCTCCAGCAGTCCGTCGCGGACGCGGCGCTCGATCTCGATGCCGTGGTCCATCAGCTCCAGGAAGTACCGGTCCTTGCCGAAGATGTCCTGGTACTCGGAGGCGGCCTTCAGGGCCTCGTCGAACTGGCCGAGGCGCAGCCTGGTCTGCAGCTCTCCGGAGGGGCAGCCGGTGGAGGCGATCAGGCCCTCCGACCACTGGGCGATGGTCTCCTTGTCCATACGCGGCCACTTCTGCAGCCAGCCCTCCGCGTACGCGTCGGAGGAGAGCCGGAACAGGTTGTGCAGGCCGGTGGCGTTCGCCGCCCAGATCGTCTTGTGGGTGTAGCCACCGGAACCGGAGACGTCGTCGCGCTTCTGGTGCGGCTGGCCCCACTGGATCTTGCGCTTGTTCCGCCGGGACTCGGGGGCGACGTACGCCTCGATGCCGATGATCGGCGTGACGCCGGCCTTCTTGGCGGAGTGGAAGAAGTCGTACGCCCCGTGGAGGTTGCCGTGGTCGGACATGGCGATATGGGTCATGCCCATCTCGTTGCACGCCTCGAACATGTCCTTGAGCCGCGCAGCACCGTCCAGCAGCGAGTACTGGGTGTGGACGTGAAGGTGCGTGAAGGGCGGCTTGGTCACGGCGGCGGGCCTCCGGGCTGCAATCTCCTGGGGGCGGACCCCCAGACCCCCGCTTTGGGGGACAGCGTGGAAGTCTACGTCGCCGCACTGACACTCCGAGGGCACTCCTGCGTACCTTCATGCGTTGGACGGGGCGGAAATGCTGTCCCATTTGTCATGTACCAGGAGGCGCTCAGAGATGCCGGTCCCGCAGCCCACCGCCGAACAGCGCGGCGAGGAGATCCTCGCCGTCTTCGACACCGCCTTCGGCGAGCTCCTGGCCGCCGACCCGGCCGCCTTCAGGGTCAAGTTCCGCAAGATGGCGGCCTCGGCGTTCGCGTTCTACCGGGGCACGGCCTGTCTCTTCTACAACGACATGGAGCGGGACCGGCACACCGGCCCCTACCTGGACGAGCGGACGAGCCGGGTGTGGATCCACGGCGATCTCCACGCGGAGAACTTCGGCACGTACATGGACGCCAACGGCCGGCTGATCTTCAACGTCAACGACTTCGACGAGGCGTACGTCGGCCCCTTCACCTGGGACCTGAAGCGGCTGGCCGCCTCGCTGGCCCTGATCGGCTACACCAAGGCGCTGAGCGACGAGCGGATCACGGAACTGGTGCGGATCTGCGCGGCCGCCTACCGGGAGCGCGTCCACGCCCTGGCCACCGGCGCGAAGGAGGACGACGTACCGCCCTTCACGCTGGACACGGCGGACGGGCCGCTGCTGGGCGCGCTGCGGATGGCGCGTTCGCTGACCCGGTTCTCGCTGCTGGACTCGATGACCGAGATCCGTGACTTCGAGCGCCGGTTCGCGTCCGGCGGCGGCTCGATCGAGCTGGACGCGGCGACCCGGTACAAGGTCCTGGCCGCCTTCGACGGCTATCTGGAGACGCTGCCGGACTCCAGCCTGACCCGCCCCGACTCCTACCGCGTCAAGGACGTCGTGGGCCGGCGCGGCATCGGTATCGGCTCGGCCGGTCTGCCCTCGTACAACATCCTGCTGGAGGGCAACAGCGACGCCCTGGAGAACGACGTCGTGATCTACATGAAGCAGGCCCAGACCCCGGCGGTCTCCCGGCACATCACCGACCGGGAGGTCCGCGAGTACTTCCAGCACGAGGGGCACCGCACGGTCATCTCGCAGCGCGCCCTCCAGGACCACGCCGACCCGTGGCTGGGATGGACGGAGCTGGACGGCTCCGGCCAGCTGGTGGCGGAGGTCTCGCCGTACGCGGTGGATCTCGACTGGTCCGACATCGACGAGCTGGACGAGATCGCCGCCGTCGTCGCCGACCTCGGCCGTGCGACGGCGACCATGCACGCCGCCGCCGACGACGAGAGCGGCCACTCCCTGGTGCCGTTCTCCACCGAGCGGGCCATCGACGCGGCGATCGCCGCGGACGAGGAGGGCTTCGGCGACCTGCTCGTGGACTTCGCGCACCGCTACGGCGCGAGGGCCCGGGCCGACCATCAGATCTTCGTCGACCTGTTCCGCAACGGCCGGATCCCGGGCCTGTAGGCGCGGGCGCCCGGCCGGAGATCTTGACGGGCTCCTCTTTTAAGAGGCTCTTAAGGAACGCATGGCACACTCGGCGGCGATGGACATGTCCGGGACGCGGCTCAGGGGGCTGCGGGCAGCGATCTTCACGGCACTGGTCGTGACGCTGTCCGCCGCCTCCCATGTGCTGCTGTCCCGCGCCCCGCTTCCGCTGTCCACCGTCGCCGCCCTCGTCGCGGCCGTGTTCGCCGCCGCCTTCGCGCTGTCGGGCAGGGAGCGCGGGTTCTGGCGCATAGCCGGGCTGCTGATCCCGCTGGAGCTGGCCGCGGACACGGTCTTCACCACCGGCCAGCATGTCTGCTACGGCCCCGCGGGCGGACCGGTCGCGGGTTCGCTGCGTGCCGTCGGGTTCGACGTGCTGTGCGGCGGCGAGGTCGGCTCGACGCTGCCGGGCACGGCGCTGCCCGGGGACGAGCAGGGCCTCGCGGCTGTGCTGAACAGTCCCGACCCGGCGCAGCCCTGGCTGCTGCTGGCCGCCCACGTCTGTGTCGGCCTGCTGGCCGCGGCCTGGCTGCGGCGCGGCGAGGCGGCGGTGGCCGCTCTGGTGCGGGCGGTCGGCGCCGTCGCCTTCCGGCCGCTGCTGCTGGCGGTGGCCGCGGTGCACACACCGGGCCCCGCGCGGCCGGTGTCACGTCCTGGCCGGTACCTGCCGCGCTCTTCCCGCACCCGTCTGCTGGTGCACTCCGTGGGACGGAGGGGACCACCCGTTCCGGTCGCACTCTGCGCCTGAACCGGAGATCCCCCTTTTCTTTCGTCCCCGCACGACCCCACACGGAGTGAATCATCATGAGCAAGCGCAACAGCCAGGCCAACAAGGCGGCGGCACGCGAGCGGCTGCGCGAGGAGCGCGAGCGGCAGGCCAGGAAGGACAAGGTCCGCCGGCAGCTCGTCGTCATAGGCTCGGGCATCGCGGTGCTCGCCGTCGCCGGCGGTATCGGCTTCGGCATCATGCAGGCGAACAAGCCCGGCCACTGGGAGTCGGTGGCCGAGCAGTCGAACGTCACCGCGCCGAAGAACACCTCGGGCAAGAACGGGACGACCGTCGTCGTCGGCAAGGACAGCGCGAAGAAGACGCTGGAGCTGTACGAGGACTCGCGCTGCCCGGTCTGCGCGACCTTCGAGCAGGCGGTCGGAGAGACGGTCGACAAGGACGTCGAGGCCGGCAAGTACAAGGTCAAGTACATCGGCGCCACCTTCATCGACGACGCCACCAACGGCGAGGGCTCCAAGAACGCGCTGAGCGCGCTCGGCGCCGCGCTGAACGTGAGCCCCGATGCCTTCCTCGCCTACAAGTCGGCGCTGTACTCGGCCGAGTTCCACCCCGAGGAGAGCGACGACAAGTTCGCCGAGGACTCCTACCTCCTCAAGGTCGCGGACTCGGTGCCCGCGCTCAAGAGCAACGCGGAGTTCAAGAAGAACGTCGAGGACGGGACGTTCGACGCCTGGGCCATGAAGATGTCGGAGACGTTCGACAAGAGCGGCGTCAACGGCACTCCGACGCTGAAGATGGACGGCAAGAAGGTCACCGCGGAGGGCAGCGACAACGCGCCCATGACGGTGGAGGAGTTCAGCACGGCGATGGACAAGGCGCTGGCAGGCTGATCCCCGCCCTCCCGGGAGCCGTGGGCGGTCCGGAGGGCGAAGCGCTGGTTTACCGCTCCGGATGGGCGGGCGAACTTTTTCCGTTCGCCCGCCCGTTCGACGTACTGATCAGTAGTCTGATCGGCCGTGACCAGTCGATTTTCCTCAACTCCCAGTCGCCGCACGGTCGTCAAGGCCGCTGCCGCCACCGCTGTCGCCGCACCCGTTCTCGCGGCCACCGCCTCCCCCGCCGGCGCGGCGGACCAGGCTCCCGTATTCCTCCACGGCATCGCCTCCGGCGACCCGCTGCCCGACGGCGTGCTGCTGTGGACCCGCGTCACTCCGAGCGCGGACGCCCTGCCCGGTTCCGGCAGGGGCGCCGACACCGAGGTGGCCTGGGAGGTCGCCGAGGACCTGGGCTTCACCAGGATCGCGGCCCGCGGCACCACCGTCTCGAAGGCGGCCTCCGACCACACCGTCAAGGTGGATGTGCGCGGTCTGCGTCCGGGAACCTCCTACTGGTACCGCTTCACCGCCGGTGACGCCGTCTCCCCCGCGGGCCGCACCCGTACCGCCCCCGCCACCGACGCGGCCACGCCGGGCGTGCGCTTCGGCGTGGTGTCGTGCGCCAACTGGGAGGCCGGCTGGTTCTCCGCGTACCGGCACCTGGCGGCCCGCGGCGACCTCGACGCGGTCCTGCATCTCGGCGACTACATCTACGAGTACGCCGCCGGCGGCTACCCGGCCGAGGAGTACGGCGTACGGAAGCACGCGCCGCTGCACGAGATCGTGACGCTCGCCGACTACCGGCTGCGGCACGCCACCTACAAGACGGACGCCGACCTCCAGGCGCTGCACGCCGCGCACCCGCTGATCGCGATCTGGGACGACCACGAGCTGGCCAACGACGCCTGGTCGGGCGGCGCGGAGAACCACACGCCCGGCGCCGAGGGTGAATGGGCGGCCAGGGTCGCGGCGGCCAAGCAGGCGTACTTCGAGTGGATGCCGGTGCGCACGTCCACCGAGGGCACCGTCTACCGGCGGCTGCGCTTCGGCAAGCTCGCGGATCTGCATCTGCTGGACCTGCGTTCCTTCCGCTCGCAGCAGTCGGGCATCGGCAACGGCGATGTGGACGACCCGGACCGCACGCTCACCGGCCGGGCACAGCTGGACTGGCTGAAGTCCGGCCTCACCGCCTCCGGCGCGTCGTGGCAGCTGGTCGGCACCTCGGTGATGATCTCGCCGGTCGCGTTCGGTTCGCTTCCCGCGCACCTGCTGGAGCCGATAGCCGAGTTGATGGGCCTGCCCAAGGAGGGGCTGGCCGTCAACGTGGACCAGTGGGACGGCTACACGGACGACCGCAAGGAACTGCTGGCCCACCTGACGCGGAACGGCATCGAGAACACCGTCTTCCTCACCGGCGACATCCACATGGCGTGGGCGAACGACGTCCCGGTCAGGGCGGCGACGTATCCGCTCTCGGCGTCCGCGGCGACCGAGTTCGTCGTGACGTCGGTGAGTTCGGACAACCTGGACGACATCCTCCATGTCGCGCCGGGGACCGTCTCGCTGGTCGCGTCGGCGGCGGTGCGCGCCGCCAACCGCCATGTGAAGTGGGTCGACATGGACGCCCACGGCTACGGCGTGCTCGACGTGACCGCCGAACGCTCGCAGATGGACTACTACACGATCTCCGACCGGACGAAGCAGGACGCATCGTCGTCGTGGTCCCGCTCCTACCGGACGCTCAGTGGAACCCAGAAGGTCGAGCGGGTGAACCAGCCCGTGCGCTAGGGGCGATTTCCAGCCACGCAGCGACACGTTAACGGAAGATCACATCATCACGACGGGTGGCGTGTTCCGCACCATCAATGCGGACACACCACCCGTCGTCGTCACTGCATTCGTTACGTGCGTATCTCAAACCCCGGACACGGCCGAAACGTTTCTCCCCGATGTCCGTAATCACCCTTGGATTGATTGGGCTTGAAGGGTCCTCATCAAGATCTGACATGCACCCGTAATCTCCCCGGCGGTGGCCAGGAAAGGCCCCCTTCACAACCCCCCGCGAGGAGACGTAATGCGCGCTCTTGCCCGTATATCCCCCCGGCTGCGCCACCGCGCAGTCGGTACGGCGATCATGGCCGGAACCCTGGCCATCGCTCCGCTCTCCGCCCCGGGCAGCGTCGCCGCGCCGAAGGCGGCCGTTTCGGCCACCTCCTCCGCCGAGGAGTGCGCCGAGGACGCGCACGCCGGCGCCGCCGCCCGTGAGACCCGTCCCGGCGCCGGCCACGCCCACGAGCCCAACGAGATCTCCGAGGCCAAGGCGAAGGCCATGGACGCGGACCTCAAGAAGCGGCTCGACGCCGCCCGCACCACCGGCCGTGACCTCTCCGCCGCCGCCGCGACGACGATCCCGGTCTACTTCCACGTCATCCACGACGGCGAGACGGGCAAGCTCACCGCCGCGCAGATCAGCAGCCAGCTCGCGGTCCTGAACGCGGCCTACGCGGGCCAGGGCACCGGCAACGTCGACTCCAGCTTCCAGTTCACCCTGGCCGGCACCGACTACACGAACAACGCGTCGTGGTACAACCTGACTTCGGGCTCCACCGCCGAGAAGCAGATGAAGTCCACCCTCCGCCAGGGCGGCGCCGGCGCGCTGAACTTCTACACCGCCAAGCTGGGCGGCGGCCTGCTCGGCTGGGCGACCTTCCCGTCCTCGTACAACTCCAACCCGTCCATGGACGGCGTGGTCGTGCTCGACGCATCGCTGCCCGGCGGTTCGGCCGCCAACTACGACGAGGGCGACACCGCCACCCACGAGGTCGGCCACTGGATGGGGCTCTACCACACCTTCCAGGGCGGCTGTAACGGCAACGGCGACTACGTCACCGACACCCCGGCCGAGAAGAGCCCGGCGTACGCCTGCCCCACGGGCCGTGACAGCTGCGCCAGCAAGACCGGTGTGGACCCGATCCACAACTTCATGGACTACACGTACGACGCCTGCATGTACCAGTTCACCTCGGGCCAGGTGCAGCGGATGAAGGACCACTGGACGGCGTACCGCGCCTGATCCTGCCGCTCCGACAGGTCCGCCCGGCGCGCCCTGTGCGCGCCGGGCGGACCGCCGTTCCCGATGTCACGTACCGAGGTGCTCGACCTCACGTACCGGGCGGACCGACGTGCTCGTCCGTCCGCCCGTCAGAGCGTCTCCAGGAACCCGAGGGCCGTCCGCCAGGTCTGCTCCGCCGAAGTCTCGTCGTAGTCGGGCAGATCGGGGTCGGTGAACAGATGCCCGGCCCCCGGATAGCGGTGCACCTCCACGTCCGCGCCCGCCCGCTGCATCCGCAGGTACCAGGTGTTCAGCCAGTCGTGCGGCTCGAACGGATCCGGGTCCGCGACGTGCAACTGCACCGGCAGACCGTCCACGCTCGCGCCCTCCGCGATGTCGGACGTGCCGTGGAGAAGCAGCAGCCCGCGCGCCTTCTCGTCACCGAGCGCGAGGTTCTGCGCGAGCGCCCCGCCGAGCGAGAACCCGGCATAGACCAACCCCTGGTCGGAGTGGGGCGCGGCGGCGTGGATCGCCCGCCGCAGCAGCTCGTCCGTGCCGATCTTCTCCCTGAGATCTCTGCCTTCCTCGACGGTCCCGGCGGTTTGCCCCTCGAACAGGTCGGGCACGCGCACCTCGTGCCCTGCGGCACGCAGCCGGTCCGCGGCCGCGTGCACCGCGGGGCGCAGACCGAAGGTCGAATGGAAAAGGATGACGTTCATCCGGCCATCCTGCCAGCCGCCTTCACCGGCACGGAGTTACGGAGACATGGAGAACATATTGCGCCCGACGGCCGTTGTCGGCGGAGCGGTCCTGCTCACCCTCGCGCTCGGCTGGGCCGTCGACCGCGTGCTGCGCCGGATCGACGACCGCCACCCGGAGACACCCCTGTGGGACATGCTGCGCCGCTGTCGGCTGCCGCTCCAGGTGGTGGTCCTCGGGGCCCTGTTGAGGGGTGCCTACCGGGAGACCCGCTGGTCGCTCGTCGAGCGCCACGAGGCGCTCATCGGGCATGTGCTCTCGCTGGTCCTGATCGGCGCGAGCGCCTGGCTGGTGACGCGCATCGTGTCCGCCGCCGTGGAGTCCTCGTACACCCGTTACGCGTCCTCCACCCGCGACCCCGCCCGGGTACGGCGGGTGCGGACCCAGATCACGCTGATCATGCGGATCGTCACGGCCGTCGTCGCGGTGGTCGCCGTCGCCGCGATGCTGCTGACGTTCCCCGGCATGGAGAAGTTCGGCGCCTCGATGCTGGCGTCCGCGGGCATCATCGGCATCGTCGCCGGTGTCGCGGCCCAGTCCACCCTGGGCAATCTCTTCGCCGGCTTCCAGATCGCCTTCGGCGACATGGTCCGCATCGGCGACACGGTGGTGGTGGACGGCGAATGGGGCGTCGTGGAGGAGGTCACCCTCACGTTCCTCGCGGTACGGACGTGGGACGAGCGCCGCATCACCATGCCGGTGTCGTACTTCACGAGCAAGCCGTTCGAGAACTGGTCGCGCGGCGGGGCACAGATGACGGGGACGGTCTACTTCCAGCTGGACCACTCGGCACCGGTCGCCCTGATGCGCGAGAAGCTCCAGGAGATCCTCGCCGGCTGCAAGGCCTGGGACGGCAGGGACTGGAGCCTGGCCGTGACGGACACCACACCCAGCACGATCGAGGTCCGCGCGGTCGTGACCGCGAAGGACGCCGACGACATCTGGACGGCCCGCTGCACGGTGCGGGAGCAGATGATCGCCTGGCTGTACGAGAAGCACCCGTACGCCCTGCCCCGGATCGCCACGGCATCGGCCTCCCTGCCGCCGGACGGCCAGTGGCCGCGGCAGGCCGCTCCCCCGCGGGCGGAGGAGATCCACAGCAACAACGCGGGCGACTACACGCCCACGAGCGACGAGGCCCCCCGCACGGGCCGCGGCTGACGGGGCCGGAGCACCGGCGGTGCCTGCCCGCGGACCGTTCCCGGGCTGGCCCTAGAGGGCCCGACGCATCGCCAGGTGCGGAATGCCCGCGTCCAGGAACTCGGAGCCGTAGGCCGCGTACCCGAGCCGCTCGTAGAAACCGAGCGCATGGGTCTGCGCGTGCAGGTCCACGGCCGCGAGTCCGCGCGTCCGGGCCGCCTCCTCTATGGCCCGCACGAGCGCGATCCCCACCCCGAGGCCGCGCGCCGCCTTGCTGACGGCGAGCCTGCCGAGGGAGCCGACCGTAAGATCGCCGCCGGTCTTCTTGAGCGCCGAAGCGCCGTGCAGCAGCCGCCCGGTACCGAGCGGGCGGCCGTCCTCGGCCACGGCCAGCACATGGATGGTGTCCGCGTCCTCGGCGTCGTACGCGTCGTACTCGATCTCCTCGGGCACCTGCTGCTCGGCGACGAAGACCTCCTTGCGGACGGAGAAGCACGCCTCGCGGTCGGCCTGACCCACTGCCACCCGCACGCTGTACACCGTCACGCGCTCTCCGCCTCGATCCGGTCCAGCGCCTGCTGGAGGTCGGCCGGGTAGGTGCTCTCGTACTCCACCCACTGCCCGTCCGACGGGTGCTCGAAGCCCAGTCGCACGGCGTGCAGCCACTGCCGGGTCAGACCGAGCCGCTTCGCCATCGTGGGGTCGGCCCCGTACGTCAGGTCGCCCACGCAGGGGTGGCGGTGCGCGGCCATGTGCACCCGGATCTGGTGGGTGCGGCCCGTCTCCAGCTTGATGTCCAGCAGCGAGGCCGCGCGGAAGGCCTCGATCAGGTCGTAGTGCGTCACCGAGGGCTTGCCCTCCGCCGTGACCGCCCACTTGTAGTCCGCGGTGGGGTGCCGGCCGATGGGGGCGTCGATGGTGCCGCTGAGCGGGTCCGGGTGGCCCTGCACCAACGCGTGGTAGCGCTTGTCGACGACGCGTTCCCGGAACTGCTGCTTCAGCAACGTGTACGCGCGCTCGGACTTGGCCACGACCATCAGGCCGGACGTGCCCACGTCGAGACGGTGCACGATGCCCTGTCGCTCGGAGGCGCCCGACGTGGAGATGCGGTAACCGGCGGCCGCGAGACCGCCGATGACGGTGGTGCCGGTCCAGCCGGGGCTGGGATGCGCGGCCACGCCGACCGGCTTGACGATCACGACGATGTCGTCGTCGTCGTGCACGATCTCCATGCCCTCGACGGGCTCTGCGACGATCTGTACGGGTGCGGGGGCCTGCGGCATCTCCACCTCGAGCCAGGCGCCGCCGTGCACACGCTCGGACTTTCCGACGACCGAGCCGTCGACCTGCACCTTCCCGGCAGCGGCCAGCTCAGCAGCCTTCGTACGGGAGAACCCGAACATCCGGGAGATGGCGGCGTCCACACGCTCACCCTCCAGGCCGTCGGGTACGGGCAGGGTGCGGAACTCGGGAATCGTACTCACCCGTCGAGTATGCCTTGTCAGTCCTTGTGGACTGTCCCGTCGGGGTCCAGACCCTTGAACGACAGCAGCACGATGAGGACACCGCCGCACACGATCGCGGAGTCCGCGAGGTTGAAGACGGCGAAGTGCGCGGGCGCGATGAAGTCCACGACCGCGCCCTCGAAGACGCCGGGCGAGCGGAAGATCCGGTCCGTCAGGTTGCCGAGCGCCCCGCCCAGCAGCAGGCCGAGGGCGACCGCCCACGGACCGCTGTAGAGCTTGCGCGCCAGCCGCACGATCACGACGATCACGGTCGCCGCGATGAAGGTGAAGATGATGGTGAAGGCCTCACCCATGCCGAACGCGGCGCCCGGGTTCCGTACCGCCTCGAACTTCAGCCAGTCGCCGATGATCTCGATCGGCTCGTGGTGCTCCAGCTTGGCCACCACGAGCAGCTTGCTGCCGAGGTCGAGCAGATAGGCGATGAGCGCCACCGCGAACAGCACGGCGATCTTGCGCTTGCCCTTCGGCGGCTCGGCGGGCGCCGCAGCCTCGTCGTCAACATCTGGCGTACCGATGATGCGCTCCGCCTCTGCCACGTGAGTCCCTCAACCCTAGGTTCCTGACTGAGGACGAGGGTACGGCACGCCTCCGCGCGGTCAGCCCCTGCGTTCCTGCTTCTGCTTGCACTCCACGCACAGGGTCGCCCGCGGGAACGCCTGCATACGGGCCTTGCCGATCGCCTTGCCGCAGCTCTCGCACCGACCGTACGTCCCGGTGTCGAGCCGCTGCAGAGCGCGCTCCGTCTGCTCGAGCATCTCGCGGCCGTTGGCCGCGAGCGCCATCTCGTGCTCGCGCGTGATGTTCTTCGCGCCGGTGTCGGCCTCGTCGTCGCCGGCGCCGTCGCCGGAGTCCCGCATCAGCCCTGCGAGCGCCGCCTCCGAGGACGTGATCTCCGCGTTCAGCCGCGCCGCCTCGCCTTCGAGCTCGGCCCGCGCCTCGTCCACCTCAGCCTGGGTCCATGGATCCTCACCGGGCCGCACCGCCAGCTCGCCCGGCGGTGTCGCGGCCGCCGCACCGGCCGTGGGAACCGCCACCGCGCTCCCGCCTGCGCCTGATGCCCTACCCGCGGTCTTCTTCGCTGCCACCGTCCTGGCTCCTGTCTGCTTCGCGGCCTCGGCCGCCCCCTCGGCCGCGGGCGCGGCCTGTGTCGCGGCGGTCGCCCGGTCGGCGACCTCCGTGGTCACCGGTACGGGCGCCGGATCGGCGTCCGTACCGGCCTTCTTCCCGGCCCTGCGGGCCGTGGTCCTCTTCGCCGGCGCCGCCTTCTCGGCGCCGTCCGCCGCGGCGACGGCGTTCTTGCCCGACCCCGCCTCGGCGGCGTCCTCTGCCACACCCTTCTTGGCCGGGGCGGTCTTCCTGGCCTTGGCGGCCGCCTTCTTGCCGGGCGCTTTTTCGGTCCCGGCCGCCGCGGCGTCGGCGTTCTCGGTCGGCCCTGCCTCGGCGGCGTCCTCTGCCACACCCTTCCTGGCCGGGGCGGTCTTCCTGGCCTTGGCGGCCGCCTTCTTCCCGGGCGCTTTCCTGGTCCCGGCCGCCGCCTCACCGACGGTGGCCGGCTTCTCGCCGGCCGCCTTCTTGGCACCGGCCTTGCCGGCGGCGGCCGGCTTCCTGGTCCTGGCAGGCTCCTTCCCGGCCGGGGCCGCTGCGGCTGCCGGCTGCCCGGCTGCGGCCTCGTCGGCCGCGGGCGGCACGTCGGCCGCCGCCTTCTTGGCGCCGGCCCCGGTACGGGTGGTGCTCGTCGTGGTCGTGGTCGTCTTCGCTGAGGGCTCCTTGGCTGTCGTGCTGTCGGCTGCCGGCTCGGTCGTCTTCTTCGCGGGGGCCGCCGGGGCCTTCCCCGCCACTTCCTCGGCCACCGCCTTCTTCGCCGGGGTCTTCCTGGCTGTCGACCCGCTCGCCGTCGTCCTCTTCGCCGGAGTCCCGCCGCCGGACGTCTTGCGCGACGCGGACCCGCCGGTGGAGCGTGCCGCCGTGCCCGGCGCTCCCGTGGCGGCCGTCTTACGGGCCACCGGCTCCGCGGCGGTGCCGGCCGTCCGTGACGTGGACTTCCGGGGCGCGGCCTTCTTCCCGGAGGGTTCCCGGGAGGCCGGCCTCCCGGACGTCGCCCCCGCGGCGGCGGAACGCGCGGACGCCGTCTTCCCGGCAGTCTTCTTCGCCACCATGGCCGCGGCCCCTTCACATATTGTGATCTTGCTCGCGAATCGTGCTGGGACGATAAATCGACCCCAGCCCCGCGGCAACGGGGCACGCCGCCGGTTCGGCCCGCCCCGCGCTGCGAGAAGCCGGGACTGCATCGGTTGTGCCCAGCTCTCCGCCAGGTAATCCGCCATGGACACCGCACCGCACCCCCGGAGGACGTCCATGTCACGGGTGTGGCCATTCGGGTCAACCGCGCCGCGGTCGAAAAGCGGTCGGACGCTCGACGTCGAGGCCCGTACACTGGGCCCAGCGAAAGGCGTGGATGGGGACGAGTAGCGTCGTACGCAGCCATGAGCGACCCGGGGACGGTGAGAGCCCGGGGGCGAGCGCGACGTGAAGCATCACCCCGGAGCCGCCGGAAGAAAGCCGCGGGGATCCCGTGGCCGGTAGAACCGGCGTCGCGACCCCAATGAGGGGGCGGTGACCTGTGCACCGCCAAGGAGGGTGGTACCGCGGGAGCCGCGCAGCATCGGCGCTCTCGTCCCTCCGACGGAAGAAAAACTGTCCGCCGGAGGAGTTCGTAGATGACACCGCCCCAGTACCGTCAGGTGCCGGCCCAGGTCGACCTGCCCGCGCTCGAGCACGCCGTGCTCGACTTCTGGCGCGAGAGCAAGATCTTCACCAAGAGCCTCGAGCAGTCCGAGGGCCGCCCCGAGTGGGTGTTCTACGAGGGCCCGCCCACGGCGAACGGCATGCCCGGCGCGCACCACATCGAGGCCCGCGTCTTCAAGGACGTCTTCCCCCGCTTCCGCACCATGCGCGGCTACCACGTGGGCCGCAAGGCCGGCTGGGACTGCCACGGCCTGCCGGTCGAGCTCGCCGTCGAGAAGGAACTCGGCTTCTCCGGCAAGAAGGACATCGAGGCGTACGGCATCGCCGAGTTCAACGCCAAGTGCCGTGAGTCGGTGACCCGGCACACGGACGCCTTCGCCGAGCTCACGACCCGCATGGGTTACTGGACCGACCTCGACGACCCCTACCGCACCATGGACCCGGACTACATCCAGTCGGTGTGGTGGTCGCTGAAGGAGATCTTCAACAAGGGCCTGCTGGTCCAGGACCACCGCGTCGCGCCCTGGTGCCCGCGCTGCGGCACCGGCCTGTCCGACCACGAGCTGGCGCAGGGCTACGAGACGGTCGTCGACCCCTCCGTCTTCGTGCGCTTCCCGTTGACGAGCGGCCCGCTCGCGGGTGAGGCCGCGCTCCTGGTGTGGACGACGACCCCGTGGACCCTGGTGTCCAACACGGCGGTCGCCGCGCACCCCGAGGTCACGTACGTCGTGGCGACGAACGGCGAGGAGAAGCTCGTCGTCGCCGAGCCACTGCTGGAGAAGGCCCTCGGCGAGGACTGGGAGGCCACCGGGCAGACGTTCACCGGGGCGGAGATGGAGCGCTGGACGTACCAGCGCCCGTTCGAGTTGGTGGAGTTCCCGGCGGAGGCCCACTACGTGGTCAACGCCGACTACGTGACCACCGAGGACGGTACGGGTCTGGTCCACCAGTCCCCCGCGTTCGGTGAGGACGACCTCAAGGTCTGCCGCTCCTACGGCCTGCCGGTCGTGAACCCGGTCCGCCCCGACGGCACCTTCGAGGAGGACGTGCCGCTGGTCGGCGGCGTCTTCTTCAAGAAGGCGGACGAGGCGCTGACCGCCGACCTCGAGGCCCGCGGTCTCCTCTTCAAGCACATCCCGTACGAGCACAGCTACCCGCACTGCTGGCGCTGCCACACCGCGCTGCTGTACTACGCGCAGCCGTCCTGGTACATCCGCACGACGGCCGTCAAGGACCGGCTGCTGGCGGAGAACGAGGCCACGAACTGGTTCCCCGACTCGGTCAAGCAGGGCCGCTACGGGGACTGGCTCAACAACAACATCGACTGGGCCCTGTCCCGTAACCGCTACTGGGGCACGCCGCTGCCGATCTGGCGCTGCGAGGACGACCACCTCACCTGCGTCGGCTCGCTCGCGGAGCTGTCCGAGCTGACGGGGACCGACCAGTCCGGCCTGGACCCGCACCGCCCGTACATCGACGCGGTCACCTTCGACTGCCCGCAGTGCTCCGGCACCGCGACGCGTGTGCCGGAGGTGATCGATGCCTGGTACGACTCGGGTTCGATGCCGTTCGCGCAGTGGGGCTATCCGTACAAGAACAAGGAGATCTTCGAGAAGCGCTACCCGGCGCAGTTCATCTCGGAGGCGATCGACCAGACCCGCGGCTGGTTCTACACGCTGATGGCCGTCGGCACGCTGGTCTTCGACAAGTCGTCCTACGAGAACGTGGTCTGCCTCGGCCACATCCTCGCCGAGGACGGCCGCAAGATGTCCAAGCACCTGGGCAACATCCTTCAGCCGATCCCGCTGATGGACCAGCACGGCGCCGACGCGGTCCGCTGGTTCATGGCGGCCGGTGGCTCGCCGTGGGCGGCACGGCGCGTGGGCCACGGCACGATCCAGGAGGTCGTGCGCAAGACCCTGCTGACGTACTGGAACACGGTGGCCTTCCAGGCCCTGTACGCCCGCACCGCGGGCTGGGCCCCCTCGGCCGCCGACCCGGCCCCGGCGGAGCGCACGGTCCTCGACCGGTGGCTGCTCTCCGAGCTGCACGCCCTGGTGGACCAGGTCACGCAGGCGATGGAGGCGTACGACACCCAGCGTGCCGGCAAGCTGCTCTCCGCTTTCGTCGACGACCTGTCGAACTGGTACGTGCGCCGCTCGCGCCGCCGCTTCTGGCAGGGTGACGCGGCGGCGCTGCGGACGCTGCACGACGTGGTGGAGACCGTCACGCGCCTGATGGCACCGCTGACGCCGTTCATCACCGAGCGGGTCTGGCAGGACCTGATCGTCCCGGTCGCGCCGGACGCCCCCGAGTCCGTCCACCTGTCCTCCTGGCCGGAGGCCGACCTCGACGCCATCGACCCGACGCTGTCGACCCAGATGGCACTCGTGCGCCGGCTGGTCGAGCTGGGCCGCGCGACGCGTGCCGAGTCGGGCGTGAAGACCCGCCAGCCCCTGTCGCGGGCCCTGGTGGCGGCGACCGGCTTCTCGGCGCTCTCCGAGGAGCTGCAGGCGCAGATCACGGAGGAGCTGAACGTCTCCTCGCTGGCGTCCCTGTCCGAGGTCGGCGGCTCGCTCGTGGACACCACGGCCAAGGCCAACTTCCGTGCGCTGGGCAAGCGCTTCGGCAAGGGCGTCCAGGACGTGGCCAAGGCGGTCGCCGCCGCGGACGCCGCCGCGCTCTCCCTGGCGCTGCGGTCCGGCGAGGCGACCCTCGACGTCAACGGCGAGACGATCACGCTGTCCCCGGAAGAGGTCATCATCACGGAGACGCCGCGGGAGGGCTGGTCGGTCGCCTCCGACTCCGGTGCGACGGTCGCGCTGGACCTCGAGATCACGCCCGAGCTGCGCCGGGCCGGTCTGGCCCGTGACGCGATCCGCCTCATCCAGGAGGCCCGCAAGAACAGCGGCCTGGACGTCGCGGACCGTATCGCCCTCCGCTGGACCTCCGAGGACCCCGAGGTCACCTCGGCCCTGGCGGACCATGCGTCGCTGATCGCGGACGAGGTGCTGGCGACGGACTTCGCGGAGGGCGGGGCACCGGACGACACGTACGGTGCGCCGTTCACGGACGAGGGCCTGTCCCTGACGTTCCGCCTCCGCAAGGCGTAGCACGCCCTGACCCTGCGGGCCCGGCCACACCTGTGACCGGGCCCGCCGGCTTTTCCGAGACCCCGCGGACGGACGCACCCCGGCCTTGCCGGAACGCCGGCCCCACTGGCGTTTGAGGCGCGGGGGCCCGGCACGCGCCGGGTCCTGCTGACCTCGCCGCTGGCTCTTCCGGCTTCGCCGATACCCGCGGCCCGGACCGTGCCAGGCCCCGCCGACCCCGCCGGCTGGCCTTTCCGGCCTCGCCGACACCCGCGGCCCGGACCGTGCCAGGCCCCGCCGGCCTCGGCACGTTGTCGGGCGAGGTCGGGTGGGGTCGGGCTGCACCCGGTACGCGCGCATGGAGGCCGCTGCGCGGGGCCCGTTCCCCACCCCGCCCCTTCCCGAAACCGGGGCGGGCCCCGGACCCCGTGCCGCCCTGCGGGCGGCGTACCGCGCTCCGCGCGGTGCCCTCAAACGCCGGGCGGGCTGAAGTTGCCTGGCAACGTCAGCCTCGCCGGCGATTGAGGCGCGGGGGTGCGGGGGCGG